>NZ_JBXSQG010000001.1:0-321784 GCF_057063545.1 Gilliamella sp. X-23 | reverse complement strand
TAGTGACATTATACCAATGCTATTGGCAAACGCATTGCCACTTACCAAAGTCCTTTAAATTTACCACTGGCGAAGCGATATTGACCGAGCTAACTGAGGCAATTCGTTCTGCAGTATTATCTAATATCGTTGACCGAGATAACATCAAAGAATGCCAATCCGCCATTAAACAGTTACAACATATTCGCGCCTCGTTAGATGTTATCAAAGGGCTATTGTGTGTAGGTTGGAAAATGAAAATGATATCACACGGTGCTTTTGCTTTATTCAACCAATCCATCGACAACATCCAAAAGCAGACCACTGGTTGGCAACATTGGTTTATGGCGCAGGTGAATGATGAGGATTTAAGCTAAGGCTAAAACAAAAACAAAATTAAAAAAGCGCATTAATTTAAACGTTTTTATTTCACAAAAAAAACACCTTATTTACTCACAAAAAATCGGTTAGGAAAGGTATTGATTTTATTAAAGTTTTTCTGGCTGTTTTTTTACAAAAACCGCCTAATAAAAACACAACAATTCTTCCCAAAAAAGATGATTATGTTATTTGTCCTATTCTGGCGTCAGAATGTGCCGACAACAGAGCGAGGTTAGCACGCCAAACAAGGATGTTTGGCGAGGCTATGCTTCGCCGGGAGCGAATCATAGCCGGTGCGTTAAGACCGAGCGACGGCGGACAAATTTGTCTGGAACAAATTTGAACATCTGAGCAAAGCGAAGATGGCCTCGAAGAGGCGAGTATCAGGATGATACGAGTAGCGTAGCCGAAGGCCACATTCTGCAGCCAAAGCGTGGGTTGTCAGGGAATTCGCTTTAATTCCCTGACTCGGACGTGGTCACTGTAGCTATTTTATTCACCCAAGGTCAAAACGTCCGAAACCACCGCACCCAATTTATTCTATTCACCAACCCCAAAAGGCTTGATTTTCCGCTCAAAAATCAGTCAGAAAAGGTATTGATTTTATTAAAGTCTTTATTTTTGTTTTTTTAAGTAAAATCAACCATTTAAAAAACCTATCGATTTGCATTGATAACCTACTCACTGCTACTTTTTGCTAATAGCTAGTCTACATCCCCCTTATTTAAATTCATTCACCAATAAACCACTTCCCCTCGTTGTGAGGTCATTTACATTGTTTAATATTGCATCAATTATCGGCAGTTTAAAGACTATTTTATTGGTTTATGGTATGATTATCGCCAAATTCAACGACAATAAGTTATGGTGATTATGAGTTATCAAGTTCTGGCACGCAAATGGCGACCAAAATCATTTTCTGAAGTTGTGGGGCAGGAACATGTCCTTAAAATTTTGTCTAATGCGCTATCACTTGGTCGCGTTCATCATGCTTATTTATTTTCAGGCACGCGTGGCGTGGGTAAAACCTCAATTGCGCGTTTGTTAGCTAAAGGGCTTAATTGCGAAACTGGCATTACAGCAACGCCTTGTGGGGTTTGTGATAATTGTCGTGATATTGAGCAAGGGCGATTTGTTGATTTACTCGAAATTGATGCCGCATCGCGTACCAAGGTCGAAGATACACGCGAAATACTTGATAATATTCAATACTTGCCAACCAAAGGGCGTTTTAAGGTCTATTTGATTGATGAAGTCCACATGTTGTCACGCAGTAGTTTTAATGCACTACTCAAGACCCTAGAAGAGCCGCCCGAGCATGTTAAGTTCTTATTGGCGACAACGGATCCACAAAAATTACCGATTACTATTTTGTCGCGTTGTTTGCATTTGCATTTAAATGTGCTTGATACAGCGCTAATCAGCAAACAATTAGCTCATATTTTACAGTTAGAACAAATTAGCAGCGAACCTAAAGCGATTGGGATGTTGGCAAAAGCCGCTAATGGAAGTATGCGTGATGCACTGAGTTTGACCGATCAAGCCATTGCCCTTGGTAATGGTAAGGTTGATGCTAATTCGGTGGCGGTTATGCTTGGTACGCTTGATAAATCGATTCCGTTTTCGTTTGTTGAGGCATTGCATCATAGTGATGGTAATGCACTAATGCAACAAATCGAAGCCGCTGCTATGCAGGGGGCGGATTGGGATAATTTATTAGCCGAAACCATTACCTTGTTGCACCAAATTGCGTTATTACAAGTAGTGCCAACAGCATTAGGTGATTATACCGATAACGAAGACCGTATCCGCTTTTTAGCACAATATATGTCGCCGAATGATGTGCAGTTGTTTTATCAAATTTTGTTGATGGGTCGTAAAGAGCTTGCTTTTGCTCCCGATAAAAAAATCGGTGTTGAAATGAGCTTTTTGCGTGCTTTGGCTTTTATGCCTAAGGCGGTTGATGCTGTCACTCCCCCCGTCGTAGTTAGTCCTGTTTCTGTTGAAAGCAATACGAAGCCACAAGGGCAAATGCATTCGCAAACTCAGAACGATATCCCTGCGCTAGCAACAAGTGCACCACAAGTAAGTCAGCCTGAGAATATCTCAGTTGCTGACTCAGAGCAAACTACATCATCAGCTCTTGATTCGCAAAAATCAGAGCTTAGTTCACCTTTATCAAAACAACCGCAAAACTCTTCGCAACTTATGAGTGATACGTCGCCTGTTATAACCCAAAAGGTTGAGAAAACGGCTAATACTAAATCAACCACTGGCGATGTAGCGATTCCTGAAGATGTTTCATCGGTGACTAAGAGTATTTTAGAAATGCGTATGCAGTTGATGAAAGAGGAACAAAATCCAAAAAAGTCTAACGCGGTTGGCGCGACTAATGTGGCCCAACCAAAAAATCCAGTAATCAGTTCATCACTTAAACGAATTAAACAAAATAAGGCTCCTGTTGAGTCTATCAATACCCGTAGTGGTGAAGATAGTCGTGATAACGAAGAAGAAATCACAGCGGAAAATTATCAATGGCAAGCCAGTGGTTTAATTGCTATGAAAGATGAGATCGTGGTTGATACAAAAGCATTCCGCGAGTCACTTAATGGCGAAAAGACCCCCGAAATGACCAAAAAACTGATTGCCGAAATGGCTCAAAAAGATGCATGGTGTGCTGAAATTGAACAGTTGGATCTGTCGCCTTTAATTAAGCAAATTGTGGTTAACTCCGCTTTTGAGCAAGTAGATAATGGAACGATAGTGTTGCATATGCGATCGGCAGTTAAACACTTAATTAATTCAGCAGGGAATGTGATTAAAGTGAAAAAAGCACTTTGTAAATATCATAATCAAGATCTTGATGTGAAGATTGTTATTGATGATGATCAAAATCGTAAGACGCCAATCGAAATGCGTGAAGAGTTGTATCAACAAAAACTAGCTCAGGCAAAAATAACCATTGCCGAAGATCCAAAAGTGGCAACAATTTGCCGATATTTTGATGCCAAGATTGATGAAGCAAGTGTTCGTCCTGTATAATCGTGGCTATATTTTTTAACGAGGAATTATTATGTTTTCAGGTGGAAAAGGCGGCTTGGGTAATTTAATGAAACAAGCCCAACAAATGCAAGCAAAAATGCAACAAGCTCAAGAAGAGATCGCTAAATTAGAAGTAACTGGCGAGTCGGGCGCGGGTATGGTTAAAGTCACTATTAACGGTACGCATAGCTGTAAACGTGTTGAAATTGATCCATCACTATTAGCAGAAGACGATAAAGAGATGTTAGAAGATCTTATTGCCGCTGCTTATAACGATGCTGCTCGTCGTTTAGATGACGCACAAAAAGAAAGAATGGCGCAAGTAACTGGTGGTATGCAACTACCTCCAGGCTTTAAAATGCCGTTTTAAGTTAACGCATTCATTTAGTCAATTAACCCTTTTATATTGCCGAGTTTGTTAATCAACTCGGCAATGTTTTAGTTATGCCTGTCTATTTATACAGTTTTTCTTTATTATTTTTTTGCTATCAGGTAAACTACTTTAATCATTTGCTTAATTATTACGCTTTATTATTAAGGATATATTGTGATTGGTCGTTTACGTGGCACTATTATTGAAAAGCAACCTCCTAAAGTACTGATTGAAGTTGGTGGAGTCGGTTACAATGTGTTTATGCCGATGACCTGTTTTTATGAATTACCTGAAAACGGGAAGGAAGTTATTGTGTTAACTCATTTTGCTGTGCGTGAAGATGCCCAAGTGCTTTATGGGTTTAATCAAGAGCAGGAACGTGAGTTATTTCGTGAGCTAATTAAGGTTAATGGTGTTGGTCCCAAATTAGCGTTAGCTATTTTGTCGGGTATGTCTGCATCGCAATTTATTAGTGCGGTTGAACAAGGTGAAATTAAAACCTTAGTTAAGTTGCCGGGCGTAGGTAATAAAACGGCTGAACGGCTAATTGTTGAAATGAAAGATCGTATTAAGCGTTTTGGAGAGCAATTATCAAGCGCTAGTACAATTGTTGATACAGGTAATATTCTTAAATCGGCTAATCAAATTGAAGGCGAGGCGGTTTCAGCTTTAATTTCTTTAGGTTATAAACCGCAAGAAGCTAGTCGCATTATTAATAAAGTCATTAAGCCAGACATGGATAGCGAAACGCTGATTCGTGAAGCCTTAAAATCAGCATTATAAATAGGAATTTATTATGATTGAAGCGGATCGTTTAATTGCCCCACAAGCACAAAAGGAAGAAGAGTCACTTGATCGTGCTATTCGCCCTAAATGTTTGGACGAATATATTGGGCAACCGCAAGTGCGGGAGCAGATGAAGATTTTTATTCAAGCAGCTAAACAACGTAGTGATGCGCTCGATCATGTACTTATATTTGGTCCACCAGGACTTGGTAAAACAACTTTAGCCAATATTGTGGCGAACGAAATGAATGTCAATTTACGCACCACTTCTGGTCCTGTTTTAGAAAAGGCTGGTGATTTAGCGGCTATGCTGACTAATTTAGAGCCTAACGATGTGCTGTTTATTGACGAAATCCACCGACTTTCCCCTGTAGTTGAAGAAATTTTATACCCTGCGATGGAAGACTACCAATTAGATATTATGATTGGTGAAGGCCCTGCTGCACGTTCGATCAAAATCGATCTTCCCCCCTTTACGTTAATTGGTGCAACAACTCGAGCTGGATCGTTAACTTCACCACTGCGGGATAGGTTTGGTATTGTGCAGCGCCTTGAGTTTTATCGAGTTGAGGATTTGGAATATATTGTTAGTCGTAGCGCTAAATTTTTGGGGATGGATTTGTCAGACGAAGGTGCACATTTAATTGCTAAACGTTCACGCGGTACACCACGAATTGCCAATCGTCTTTTGCGTCGTGTACGCGACTATGCCGATGTAAAATCAAAAGGGGTTATCGACAAAAAAATTGCCACTCAAGCACTTGATATGCTTGATGTTGATAACGAGGGCTTTGATTATATGGATCGCAAATTGTTGTTGGCTATTATCGAAAAGTTCATGGGTGGTCCAGTCGGATTAGATAACATTGCCGCTGCCATTGGTGAAGAGCGCGAAACGATAGAAGATGTGCTCGAACCCTTTTTAATTCAACAAGGTTATATTCAACGAACACCTCGTGGCAGAATCGCAACACCACATGCGTATCGCCATTTTGGCATTATTCAGGATAATTAGGTTAAAGTTGTGAGAAACTTAAGGTTCATAAAAAAACGTGACTATTAGATGAGTCACGTTTTTTTTATTTACTGATGTTATATTGCTAATTTTGACTTAACCGAGTTCTTTTTCAGTAAAAATGCCACTAAATAAATCGGTACTTAAATAACGTTCGCCAGAAGATGGCAAAATCACCACAATGGTTTTGTTGATATTTTCAGGTAATTTTGCTAAGCGATCCGCGGCAAAAATAGCAGCACCCGATGATATTCCCGCTAATATGCCTTCTTTTTCCATTAATTCGCGAGCTGTTTCGATAGCGTCTTCGTTTGATACTTTTTCGACTATATCAATTAAACTTAAATCAAGATTTGTCGGAATGAAACCAGCTCCAATACCTTGAATTTTGTGTGGACCTGGTTTGATAGGCTCGCCTGCTAGTGCTTGACTAATGACGGGTGAATTGGTCGGTTCAACGGCAACTGCGGTAATATTTTTGCCTTGTGTTTTTTTTATGTAACGCGTTACGCCAGTGAATGTACCGCCTGTTCCGACACCAGCAATAAAAATATCGATTTGCCCATCGGTATCTTGCCATATTTCTGGTCCCGTTGTTTTTTCGTGTATTTCTGGGTTAGCAGGATTACTAAATTGTTGTAGCATGAGATTCTTTTTAGGATCACTTGCCACAATTTCTTCGGCTTTTTCGATTGCGCCTTTCATCCCTTTGGCTGCTTCAGTTAAAATTAAATTGGCTCCTAAGGCTTTTAGCAGTTTTCGACGTTCAATACTCATGCTTTCAGGCATGGTTAAAGTTAATTTATAGCCACGAGCAGCAGCAACTGCCGCTAGCGCAATGCCTGTATTACCACTGGTTGGTTCGATTAGTTCGACGTCTGAAGTTAATAATCCTCGCTTTTCAGCATCCCAAATCATGTTCGATGCAATGCGACATTTAACACTAAAACTGGGGTTGCGCGATTCAACTTTAGCTAATATATTGCCATGACCAAAGTGTTTTAAACGAACAAGTGGGGTATGACCAATGGTTTGTGAATTATCATCAAATATTTTGCTCATGTATGTATCCTTATCAATAACTTTTAAACGGATAGCCTTAAAATTTTTGCTAATTTTTATGAATTAGTATTATAAAGATAACTCAAAAAGATGATACTAATTAATAATTATAACAATATTCGTTTTGGTCATAAGCATAGTCAATTATGTTTTTTATATCTTTCTTAATAGTACTGTGTACCTATTTTTAATTGTATTAAAATCTAGCAATTTACCGATTTAGGCATAATTTTATGAGGGGATTAAATTTAAAGAGCAATATCTAAACTTTTTTTAAATTCATCCATCAACATCACTTTCCATCTCTAATTCGATCTTCTTAATCGCCTGTGTACAGCGATAAATACGATTATCAAGTGCGGCTATTTTGCTTTGGTTGATGACGTCCTGCGATAGTTCTAGTTCGTATTTCATCTCTTGCAATCGGCGTAAATAATCTAAATGGCGCATGTGTTTTTGGGCTAGGGTTTCTTCAATAATGGTTTTGGGCTGTTTTTGGCGCAAGTTGTGGGTGGCAAGTTCGCGCGTTAGGGCAGCCATTTGATTGACTAATGTTTCTGATAAAAAAGTAATTTGCTCAATTTTTTCTGATTCGATATTTGCGACTAATGCTTGATACGTTTGTTTGACCTTTTCAAGGTAAAACGTTTTATCTGTGACAATTTTATTGGTATGAAAAAGTTGTTCGTCAAAATAAGGCTCTTTAAATTTCTGTTCGTTTGCCAAATGAACTTGTTGTTCTAATTGGTCAATTTGCTTTTGTAGTGTAGCGAGTAAATTTGCCATTGTTGTTAGTCTTTGTTATAAGGTGGGAGTATCATTATCTTGACCAAAATAATCGCCTAAGTGCAATTTTGCTAATGTTATGATTTTCATAAATGATTCAAATGTTAATGTATTGGTTTCGGTACCGTTTTCGGCAATGACTTTTTTAGTAATTAATTTTCCTTTTAGTTGATTATAGCAGTCAACTAAGTTAAGTGGTAAGGGCGATAGGGCACGTTTACCTAACCAAAATATTCCTTGTAGCGGCAGGCTTAAGGTAAATAGTATCGTTATTGCCGTGACCGCAATTGGTGCTGGCATGTAATATTGCCAAACCAGCAAACTAATCACGATAGGAGGCAAGTATTTAGTTGCGGTTTTTATGTGGTTAATGATTTTTACTTCAGGAAATGAATGTGCTAGTTGTTTGTCTGTCGGGCAAAGCTTCATATACCTTTGCCCAGCTTTATATGTGTTTATTAGATTCATATTTTTGTGACTCCTCGACATTCACTTCTTATTATCTTAAAATAGTACTATTCAAATTGGGGACTCTTTTTATTCTATCTCAAAAAGTAAGATATCAGAAGTCACCTTAGCGTAGTCACATTGATTTTTAAATCATGTGCAGAGTTACCAATTTTGATTGGTATATATCTTTTTATTCAATCTATAGGAATTACTATGTCATCAAGTAATAACGCTCTTGTTCTTAATTGCGGAAGTTCATCATTAAAATTTGCTATTATAAACCCTGAAAACGGTGATGAGTTTCTTTCTGGATTAGCCGAATGTTTTAACCTGCCTGATGCACGTATTAAGTGGAAACTTGATGGCGTTAAAGGTGAAGCATCTTTAGGTGCAGGTGCTGCACATAGTGAAGCAATTAAATTTATTGTTAATAGTATCTTCCCACAAAAACCAGAATTATTAGATAGTATTAAGTCTATTGGCCATCGTATTGTTCACGGTGGTGAAAAATACACTCAATCAGTTGTTATCGATGATTCAGTACTAAAAGGTATTGAAGATGCCGCTGCTTTTGCTCCATTACATAATCCTGCGCATTTAATTGGTATTCGTGAGGCGTTTGCTGCGTTTCCACATTTAAAAAATAAAAATGTGGCAGTATTTGATACAGCTTTCCATACTACAATGCCAAAAGAAGCTTATTTATACGCGATTCCTAACGAATTATACACAAAACATGGTATCCGTCGTTATGGTGCACATGGTACAAGTCACTATTATGTAAGCCAACAAGCAGCCAAATTATTAAATAAACCAGTTGAAGAAACTAATGTGATCACTTGTCACTTAGGCAATGGTGCATCAATCACTGCAGTTAAAAACGGTAAATGTGTTGAAACTTCAATGGGTCTAACACCACTTGAAGGTTTAGTCATGGGTACACGTAGTGGTGATATCGATCCTGCGATTATGTTCTTCTTACACGATAATTTAAAAATGTCTGTTGCTGATATTAATAACCTTTTAAACAAAAAATCTGGTTTATTAGGTTTAACGGGTGTGAGCAGTGACTGCCGTTATGTAACCGATAATTACGAAACAGATGAAAACGCTAAAAACGCTTTAGATGTGTTTGTTCATCGCTTAGTAAAATATATCGGTGGTTATGCTATGCTTTTAGACGGTCGTTTAGATGCTATAGTATTTACTGGTGGTATCGGTGAAAACTCAGAAGAAGTGCGTCGTATGGCATTACAAAAATTAGGTATTCTTGGTTTTGAACTTGATCAAGAACGTAACCTTGCAGCTCGTTTTGGTAAAGGTGGAACAATTACTAAAGATGGTTCAGCTATTGCGATGGTGATTCCAACCAATGAAGAACTAGTCATTGCTCAAGATGCTGCGCGTCTAACTGCGTAATAAATATTTAAAACCGCCTAAATGGCGGTTTGTTTTTTTATATAAAAAGAATTAAGAGGTAACAATTATGTCTCGTACTATTATGCTGATTCCTACCGGTACCAATGTTGGACTAACAGGGGTGAGTCTTGGTGTTATTCGAGCTATGGAACGTCAAGGTATTAACTTAAACGTTTTCAAACCAGTAGCACAACCTAGAGCGGGTGGCGATGCACCAGACAATACGACAACATTAGTTAGTCATAACACTTCAATCCCAACATTAAAACCGCTTAAAATGAGCCATGTTGAAAACCTATTAGGTTTAAATCAACAAGATGTGTTAATGGAAGAAATCGTAGCCCTTTATGCCGAAAACACGAAAGGTGCTGATGTTGTTTTGGTTGAAGGTATTGTACCAACGTCTGATTATCCTTTTGCTAATGAACTCAATAATAATATCGCTAAAACGCTTGGTGCCGAAATTATTTTTGTGGTCAATATGGGCAAAGATACGCCAGAGCAACTTAGAGATCGCATTGAAATTGCTCGATCTAACTTTGGTGGCATTAAAAACGAAAAAATCGTTGGTGTGATTGTTAATAAAGTCAATGCGCCAGTTGAAGAACAAAGCCTTGCTCGTCCTGATGTTGCTGAAATTTATCACACCCCTAAGTTTGATGATAAAAAAATCACTATCGATGATTTAAATGCACATAGCCCATTGCCAGTACTTGGATGTATTCCTTGGAATATGGATTTAAGTGCTTGTCGTTCTATTGATATTGCAAAACATTTTGACGCAAAAATTATTAATGAAGGTGATATCAAAAACCGCCGCATTAAACATATCTCTTTCTGCTCACGTAGTGTGCCTAACATTATTAGTCATTTACAACCAAATGCACTGTTAGTGACTTCTGCTGATCGCGCTGATGTATTAGTGACGATTAGTTTAGCAGCTATGAATGGTGTAGCTATTGGTGGTGTGCTTTTAACCGGTGGTTACGAAATCGACGAAAAAATCGCAAAATTATGCCAACCTGCTTTTGATACAGGGTTACCTGTATTTACAGTTAAAACTAACACTTTCCAAACGTCGATCAATTTACAACAATTCAATTTAGAAATTCCTGTTGATGATAAAGAGCGTATGGAAAACACCCAAAATTATATGGCTGACCATATCGATGCTAAATGGGTTAAATCATTAAATGAAGTGGTGAATTCTGCACGTCGTTTGTCTCCTCCTGCATTCCGTTACCAATTAACTGAACTTGCACGCAATGCGAAAAAAGTAGTGGTATTACCAGAAGGTGATGAACCAAGAACAGTTAAAGCAGCTGCAATTTGTGCTGAGCGTAATATCGCTAAATGCGTATTAATTGGTAATCCTGACGAAGTGCGTAAAGTTGCCGCTTCTCAAGGCGTAACTTTAGGTCAAGGTGTTGAAATTGTTGATCCTGAATTAATTCGTGAAAAATATGTACCTCGTTTAGTTGAATTACGTAAAAATAAAGGTATGACAGAAGTGATTGCTCGTGAGCAATTAGCTGATAACGTAGTACTTGGTACAATGATGCTTGAAGCAAATGAAGTTGATGGTTTAGTTTCAGGTGCTGTACATACAACTGCTAATACTATCCGTCCACCATTACAATTAATTAAAACTGCCCCAGGTAGTTCACTTGTTTCATCAGTATTCTTTATGTTAATGCCTGATCAAGTGTATATTTATGGTGACTGCGCAATTAATCCAGATCCAAATGCACAAGAGCTAGCTGAAATAGCTATTCAATCTGCTGATACAGCAATCGCCTTTGGTATTGAACCACGCGTTGCGATGATCTCTTATTCAACAGGTAGTTCAGGACAAGGTGCTGATGTTGAAAAAGTGAAAGAAGCAACCCGAATTGCTCAAGAAAAACGTCCAGATCTTATGATCGACGGTCCATTGCAATATGATGCTGCGGTAATGCCAGATGTAGCAAAATCGAAAGCACCAAATTCACAAGTTGCAGGTAAAGCAACAGTATTTATCTTCCCTGATCTTAATACGGGTAATACTACTTATAAAGCAGTACAACGTTCAGCCGATCTTGTTTCGATTGGTCCAATGCTACAAGGTATGCGTAAACCTGTGAATGATTTGTCTCGTGGTGCATTAGTTGACGATATTGTCTACACTATTGCATTAACCGCAATTCAATCAGCACAAGAACAAAACGCTGCAAAATAAGTTTAGCAAAACGTTTTAACTATAGATAAAAGGTGATGCAATATCACCTTTTTTTAATTAAATTTAGCTAAGTGATGGGTTTTAAAAGCTTGAGTTATAACGATTTAGTTTTAAAGTATTTTGTTCTAGAAATTTGAGACAAGGTCTTCAAAAACTTATTTTAAGTCAAGTCCAAACATTCAAAGTTGATAAAAACAATAAATAATAAAAATTTATAAATGATTTTATCCCTCTATGTTAGTTTTTAATAGTGTTAATAACATTTTCATAAATTGTTCTTTATCACCTTGTAATGTCGAAAAAAAATCTTTATCTATTTGTTCAACCAAAGGTACAGTTTCATTTGCTTTATTCAATCCTTTTTGTGTTAATTGAATGGATTTTGCTCGACTGTCTTTAATTGAGCAAGAGCGTTTTATATAATCCTTTTTTTCTAAATTCTCTAATATTTGGGAAATTGTCATCACATCGATATTTGTTTTATTTGATAAAATAACTTGTGTTATTTCGTCTGGTCGTTGTGATAGATAAGCAAGCGTTGCAAGCACTATAAATTGAGGGTGAGTGATAGACTGTTTTTTCAAGCAATTTTTGATATTCGTATGCCAGGACGAATAAGTTTTCATAAAAACAAAACCAATAGATTCAGAGTCATTTTTGAATTGAGTCAAAAACTTATTGTCCTTTGTCATAATTTAACCTTCAACTAAGCCATTTAATTTGTAAGTTTTATCAATAATATCATCTGAAATCTGTTTTATAAAATCATAGGATGCTTTAGTATCCATTTTTGGTTCCGGTTTTAGAGAAATTTCTGATTTTAATGCATATTGATTATGTGATATTTCAATAATTTGATGTGAGAAAAACAGTAAACCTATTTCAGGCATATCAAATTGTTCTGTAAATTCTTGCTCATCAATAATCTTTGATAAAGTCACTTCCATTTCCGGTATATTTTGTAATTTGAAAATACCTTTAGACCCTGTTTTTAAGTCACCAAATATACGAAAGTCTTCAAGATCAGTTTCCCATAATTTTCTTAAATTAAGATCAGTATAGTATTGCCAAATTTGAGTTGGTTTAGCTTTGGTTGGTAATATGAAAGAAATTGAAATGGTATTCATAGCGGCTCTTTTTTATAAGTTGACTTATTATAAGTTTACTTATTAATTAAGTAAAGAGAATTCAATTTTTTTGATTTGTTGACCTATTACGAGGTTAATTTGATGACCATGATATTGAATTCTGTAATAAGATGAGTTCAAAATTATTAATAATATAAAATATTTATAATTGTTTTTAATTAATGCTCTCAATTTAATTGGTAAATGGTACAATATCAGTCTAATTTTGTATTAGTTCATAGTTTAGGAATAAAATTGATGAAAAAAGACATCCACCAACAGCGCATATTAATCCTCGATTTTGGTTCACAAGTTACTCAATTAATTGCTCGTAGAATTCGTGAAATTGGTGTGTACTGTGAACTTTGGCCGTGGGATGTATCAGAAGAAAAAATTAAACAATTTAATCCTAAAGGTATTATTTTATCAGGTGGTCCAGAAAGTACTACAGAAGCTAATAGCCCTCGTGCTCCCGAGTATGTCTTTAATGCTGGCGTACCTGTTTTGGGTATTTGTTATGGCATGCAGACTATGGCAATTCAAGTTGGTAAGGGCGGTCAAGTCACTGGCTCTAACCAACGTGAATTTGGTTATGCTAAAGTGGATCTTATTGGATCGTCAAAATTAACTGATGGTATTTTGGATAGTACAAGCGAACAAGGCATTAATCAACTTGATGTCTGGATGAGCCACGGTGACAAAGTAACAACCTTGCCTGATTGTTTTACACTGATTGGTCGTACTGAAACTTGCCCATTTGCTATTATGGCTAATGACGAAAAACAATTTTATGGTGTTCAATTCCACCCAGAAGTGACTCACACTGTTAAAGGTTTCGAGTTATTGCAACGTTTTGTGATTGATATCTGTCACTGCGAAAAACTTTGGACACCATCTTCAATCATTACTGATGCTATTGCTCGAATTAAAGAACAGGTTGGTAATGACAAAGTCTTACTCGGTTTATCGGGCGGGGTGGATTCTTCTGTTACAGCATTGTTATTGCACCAAGCGATTGGTGATCAATTAACTTGTGTATTTGTTGATCATGGTCTGTTACGTTTGAACGAAGCACAACAAGTTATGGATATGTTTGGTAATAAATTTGGCTTAAATATTATTGCAGTAAATGCCGAAGAGCGTTTTTTAGCTGCACTAAAAGGTGAAGCAGATCCAGAAGCTAAACGCAAAATTATTGGACGTGAATTTGTTGCTGTATTTGATGAAGAAGCAGCAAAGTTAAAAGATGTAAAATGGTTAGCTCAAGGCACTATCTATCCTGATGTTATTGAATCGGCAGCTGCTGATACCGGCAAAGCCCATGTAATTAAATCACATCATAATGTTGGCGGCTTACCAGAAGATATGAAAATGGGCTTGGTTGAACCTTTGCGAGAACTATTTAAAGACGAAGTGCGCAAAGTGGGTTTAGAACTTGGGCTACCTTATGACATGCTTTATCGTCATCCATTTCCAGGACCAGGCTTAGGTGTGCGGGTACTTGGTGAAGTAAAGAAAGAATATTGTGACTTATTACGCAAAGCCGATGCCATTTTTATTGAAGAGCTATATAAGGCAAATTTATACCACAAAGTCAGCCAAGCTTTTACCGTATTTTTACCAGTACGCTCTGTTGGTGTAATGGGTGACGGTCGAAAATATGACTGGGTCGTTTCACTACGTGCAGTTGAAACTATTGACTTTATGACTGCTCATTGGGCTCATTTACCTTATGATTTTCTTGGTCGTGTATCCAATCGCATCATCAATGAAGTTAATGGTATTTCGCGAGTTGTTTATGACATAAGTGGAAAACCGCCAGCTACCATTGAGTGGGAATGATTCCATTTAAAAATAGATATATTTTATAAAAAGCCTTGTTAATCAAGGCTTTTTATTTTTTATATTGGATTTTTTATTTTTCGAGATAAAAGTTCTCTATCTTGTTTTTTATAGCGCCATAGCCATTTCCCACTGGCTAATCGATGATAAAAGAATAGGCTTCTGATTATCCAATCAATAAACATACCAAACCAAACACCTATCACACCAAATGAAAAATAAACCCCTAAAAGATATCCAACTACAATTCGGCACATCCACATGCTACCTATTGCTATCCACATGGTATAGCTGGCATCTTTTGCGCCTTTAAAACCGTATGGCAAGACAAATGAGGATGCCCAAAATGGGGTGAATAGAGCATTAAACCATAGCAGGTGTTTGGCTATATCAATAACTTCTTGGTCGTTGGTGTATAGTGAGCTTAATAAGCCCGCAAAAGGTATTGATAAAAAAGCTAAAAGGCATAATAGAAAATTTGTTAAATGAAAGATAAATTTAAGTTGTCTGGTTGGTTGATATATTTGTCCCATACCTATGCGCTTACCGACGATGATAGTAGATGTGGAACCTAAAGTACCTCCAGGCAAATTAAGTAAGCCTGCGATTGAAAACGCAATAAAGTTGGCGGCTATGGTTGATGTACCCATTCCTGCTACAAAGGTTTGGGTTAGTAGTTTGCCTATATTAAACATTACCGATTCAACACTTGCAGGTAAACCGATGCTTAATATATCAATAAGAATTTTTGCATTAAACGAATGAAAGTAGCTTCTAAAAGGGATAAAAAGTGCTCGGCTTGGTTTGATAGTTAATACTAGTAATATAAAAAACATACCGCAATAACGTGATATAGTTAAACCAATACCCGCACCAATAAATCCTAATCCTTGCCAATCAAATATACCGTAGATTAATACATAACTTATCGATAAATTTAAGATATTCATGATAATGTTTAAATACATGGGTAGTTTAGTATTTCCTGCCCCACGTAGTGCACCGCAACCAATTAAAATAAAGGCTAGTGCAGGGTAACCTAATACAGTTAATCTAAGAAAGGTTAATGACAATTCTTTAACATTGGCTTCGGCTTTACCTGCGATAATCTCAATTATCCAATATCCTGAAAATTCAATAAAAATAAATAATAAAATTGAGATAATAATGAGTAAAGAAATGGATTGTCTGGCGGCAATAACGGCTTTTTTTCGGTTGTGACGTCCAAGGCTAAAGGCAACGACTACCGATGTTCCAAGCGCAACAGCCATAAAAAATGACATGATAATCATATTAAAGCTTTCAGCTAGACCTACGGCAGCCATCTCGGCTTTGCCTATCCAGCTAACTAAAAATGTACTAAAAATACCCATTAATATAACTGACAGGTTTTCAATGAGTATAGGAATGGCTAAAGGGTAAATTTCTCGCCATAAGAGTACATTATTTGAATGTCTTTTTTTATATATTTGAAATTCTTTTAAGCGGCTAATAATTTCAACATTCAATTTAAGGCCTAAATTTATACATTAAAATATGTTGTTTATTATAACGCTATTATTTAACAGAAATAAGTTTATGCTTAAAAAATACATCTGGAATCGGTTGATAAATAATTTAATGTTAATATTTTAAATATTAATGATTCAAAATTAACTAAAAATAAATGTTTTTTTTAAATTGCTAACACATATAACGCTATATTTTATTGCGTAATTTCGTATTTGGCTTTATATTATTGCCAATAATCTTATTCTCGTTCTATTCTAATCATTTATAAACATAATTTATGCATAAAAAACGTCTTTCTTTGATTGTAGCGATCATTGCTCTTATTGCTTTGGTTATCATTATATATCTTGCTAATCAACCAAGTACGATTATATTACAAGGTGAGATTGAATCTAGCCGTGTTGATGTCGCAGCTAGAGTGCAGGGGCGAGTGATTCAATTTAATTATGATGTTGGGGATAATGTTAAACAAGGTGATGTTCTTCTTACCCTTTCAAACCCTGCGTTGTTAGCACAGTTTGCGACAGCTGAAGCAGAATTAAAAGTAGCAATGGCGAGTCGTGATAATACTTATAGTACTAGGCCAGAAACAATTGATGTGCAAAAAGCGCAATTAGATAAAGCGAATTCGGATTTAATTTTAGCACAAACAAGCTATGAAAGAATCGATCGCTTAGCTAAAAATGGCACTGTTTCAAAACAGAGTTATGATGAATCTTTTAACCAATATCAAGCGGCGATTAAAGCTCATGAAGCTGCTAAAGCTAATTTAGAATTAGCCGAAAATGGTAGTAGTATAGAACAGAAAAAATTAGCTGATGCGCAGGTGGAACAGTCTGAAGCTGCATTATCGCAAGTAAAAGCGGATGTAAATGAATTAACTTTGGTTTCTCCTATCAATGGACAAATTACTACCCGTGTTGCAGAAACAGGGCAATTGTATAGCCCAGGAACGCCACTTTATTCTATTATTGATTTAAATGATATTTGGTTTACCTTTAATATTCGTGAAGATTTACTTGGAAATCTTAAAGTCGGCGATACGTTTCAAGTAAAAGTACCAGCATTAAATAATCAAATTATTGATGTTAAAGTCACTGTATTAAATGCATTAGGTCAATATGCTAATTGGCAAGCGACTAAAGCAACAGGGGATTTTGATCTGAAAACTTTTGAAATGCGTGCTAAACCAATCAATAAAGTGTCTGGTCTTCGTCCGGGAATGAGTGTCACAACAAAATGGCAATCTCATTAAAATAATCACTCAGGTGGCGATTATTTTACACAAAAGGAAACGGCATTGATGTCTAATTCGCTATTAAAAGTGATTAGGTGGGAACTGAGTAAAGTAATAAAACAACGTTTTTTGTTTTTAATGGTTTTCATCTATCCTTTATTATTTATTTTTTTATTTCTTTACATGTACCATGCTGGCATTATTACTCAGGTACCTATCGCTGTTGTTGATCAAGATACAACTAAATCATCACGTTTACTGATCCAACAAGTTGCCGCTTCACCGCAGTTACAAGTAGCTAAACGTTATCAAGATCTTTCTTCTGCCAAACATGCCTTAATTAAGGGAGATGTTTATGCTGTGCTTTTTATTCAGCCTGAGTTTGAAAAAGATCTTATAGCCGGTCATCAACCAGAAGTTGTGGCTTTTTATAATAACCAATATATGTCTGCTGGTACGATTATTTTCCGAGCTATGAGTTCTGCATTAAAAACGGCAAATAGCCAAATAGTCTTGCAAGGGTTGTTAGAAAAGGGGATTGCAGCACCTGTGGCAGAAGGTCAAATGCAAACTGTTCCAACAAGTTTACATCCACTATATAATCCAACATTAAATTATCTATATACCTTAATTAGCGGTATCATTCCGACTATTTTGCAGATAATTATTATGATGGCAATGGTAACAAGTATTACTCGTGACCGCTTTGATGTAACGAGTTATCAAAAAACGTTACAATTAGCTAATCATAATATTTTTATTTTTCTATTGGGACGTATTCTTCCTTATTTTTGTTATTTTTTATTTTGCCTCAGTTTATTTGATATTATTTTAATCACTTATTTTCATTTACCACTAAATGGGCATTTTATACTGCTTATACTCGGTGGAATGGGATTTATTTTAACTTCATGTTTATATGGTATTTTCTTTGGTTTAACAGGTTCAACACTAGCGCAAGCTTATGGCAGTGCAAGCTTAGTTGCATCGCCATGTTTTGGATTTACAGGGCTTATTTTCCCTCGTATTGCAATGAATACCTTTGCTTATGTTTGGGGGGCTTTATTACCCGTGACATGGTATATAGAGATTCGTCTGGATCAAACTCTAAGAGCACCGAGTATAATGACTTCATTAGAACCATTTGTTTATTTATTGATCCAATTAAGCGTTGTTGTCACTCTTATCACTCTCCATTTACGAAAAATCCGTAGGCGGTTAATATGATTAAATCTTTACTATTAATTTCCTATGATGAATTAAAACGTATTTTCCAAACTAAAGCGATAGTTAGCGTGATGTTTGTAGGGATTTTTATCTATTTCTTCTTTTATCCACAACCTTACTTAAATGAAGCGATACGAGATGTTCCCATTGCAGTTATCGACCAAGATAATTCCAACTATAGTCGAGAACTAATAAGGCAAATGGATGCCAATAAATCTATTAAAATAGATTTGCATATTGCGGATTTACAAACCGCTAAAAAGCAGATTGAAGAACGTAAAATATATGGTGCAATACTGATACCTTATCGTTTTCAGCAGCATATTTTAGAAGGGAAAACCAGCTCTGTTTTATATTATGGTGATGCTAGCTATATTTTAATTTATAGTAATGTCGCAACCGCTATTAATACTGTTGCTAGCAATTTTGGCGCTAACATTTCAATTTCTCGAAAAATAGCTCAAGGTGTTGATCCTGCGGTAGCGACTAATAATGTTTCGCCGTTTAATACTCAGTTGATTAGCTTATTTAATCCTCAATCAGGTTATGCAACCTATATTATTCCTGCAGCTTTTATTTTGATCTTATATCAAACATTACTTATTGGCAGTATTTTATGTCGTTTATTTAGTAAAAACTCTAATTTTGAACAAGATTTTATTAAAAAGCAGAATAATTCCTCATCTTCAGCATTATTACTACTTTTGGGTAAATTATTGACCTATTTAGTACTCTATTTAATCTATTTTATTATTTATACCGTATTTGCTAATTATTGGTATGAGTTACCACGACTAAGTCATCTTTCAGTTTCGTTATCATTTATTATTCCCTTTATTTTTTCTACGGCGTTATTAGGTAAAGTGATATCACATGTTGTCCATACGGTGAGTGATGTGTTTTGCTTAATCATACCGTCAAGTATGGTTATATTTTTTGTTACAGGACTCTCTTGGCCCAAAGAATTAATGCCTTCTTTGTTCTACTTGATCGGCGATATATTTCCTGCGGTACCTGCCATAGTAGGCTCGGTAAAAATTAATCAAATGGGAGCAAGCTTTTCTGAATTTAGCCAGCAATATTGGCATTTGTGGATATTAACCATTGTTTATTTTTGTATCGCATTCATGTTAGAAAAACGTTGCATTCAAAAGGCAATGTCTGCATATATTAGTGAAGAAAAAGAAAAAAATTAAAACTACTGTGCTTAAATCAAAATAAAAACACAGATTTGATAGGGTATTTTCTAAGTTTTGCATCGATTTGTTTAGTGCTTTTTAAAATAGGCTTATCTTTTTAACTCTATGATGAAAAACTCATTTTCTAAATTAAGTTTTGATAATTAACTATAAATATAAAAATTTAAAGCTCATCTTGAAGGGTGATGTATATCATTATATCATAGCCAACCATAAAGGCTTTATTCACTAAAATAACAAATAAATGAGTCCTCATGTTAATTAATGCTAAAACTATTCTTGATAAATTAAACCCACATAATAAAGTTAATTACGATTCTGTTCTAAAAGAAGTGATTGCTGATTGGCAATCGGGCGAAGTTCGACCTAAGCTGCTGATTCATAGCTGTTGTGCACCGTGTAGCACTTATGTTTTAGAATATTTGGCGCAGTATGCCGATATTACAATCTATTTTGCTAACTCTAATATTCATCCGCGTGTTGAGTATGAATATCGTAGTGTAGTGCAACAAAAGTTTATTGCTGATTTTAATGAAAAAACGGGTAATAATGTTCAGTTTTTAGAAGCTCCTTATCAGCCTGCAGAATTTATTAAACAAGTTGAACATTTACGTGATGCCCCCGAAGGTGGTGAGCGTTGTCATCTTTGTTATAAAATGCGTTTGGATTTAGCTGCAATAAAAGCTCAAGAACTGGGTTTTGATTATTTTGCTAGTGCATTAACTCTTAGTCCTAAAAAAAATAGCCAAAAAATTAATGAATTGGGGTTTGAAATCCAAGAAATCTTTTCGGTCAATTACCTTCCTTCTGATTTTAAAAAAAATAATGGTTATAAACGTTCTATCGAACTTTGCAAAGAGTACGATGTTTATCGTCAATGTTATTGTGGCTGTATTTTTGCAGCGAAAGCACAAGGTGTTGATTTAAAAAATGTGATTACAATTGCTAAGCAAGGTTTAGCCAAAAGTAGTCTTTAAACGATTAACATATTTAATCTGGCAATATATACTCAAAAGTATATATTGCCTAAAACGTCGTGTCATTCTGTTGATTTTTCTGATGCAATATAAAGATCCAGAACAGCGTGTGATTTAATAATACTGTTGTACTTTGTTTATTATACTAAAATTCATAGCAGTTGAACCGATATTTTATGACAAAGTGGCAATTGGGATCACCAGCTAGCAGTTTTCATGAGCAAAATTATTTACATTTTATGCTTCCTTATTTAAAAAATCCACAATTACTGTGCATTGTTTAATTCTTATAAAATGATATAGTTAGATTTATTTTTCAAATTTAATTATAGCAGTCGATTTGACGACAGGAATGTAGATGTTATCAATTTATCAATTAAAACCCAAATTTCAAACATTACTCCGTCCTTATACAGATCGTCTTTATAAAGCCAATATTACAGCTAATCAAGTAACCTTAGTTGCTTGTTTGGGCTCTGTTATGATTGCTTTTATCGTTGGATTATTGGCATCATATCAATGGATTTTTGGCTTGATTCCTTTATGGATGTTCATTCGTATGGCACTCAATGCTATTGATGGAATGTTAGCCCGAGAATACAACCAAAAATCAAACTTAGGTGCTTATTTGAATGAAATTTGTGATGTGATTTCGGATTGTGCATTGTTACTTATTTTTACGCAACTAGTTGATGTAAATATTTATTTAGTTATTTTTGTAGTTCTGCTGTCGTTTCTAACGGAATATAGTGGTATTTTAGGTGTTATGATTGGTGCTTCAAGACGATATGATGGGCCAATGGGGAAAAGTGATCGGGCGTTTATTTTTGGAGCGATAAGCTTAGGCATTGCAACTTATTTATTACCTTTAAGTTGGATCAATATACTGCTATGGATTATCAGTTTTTTACTTATGTATACAGTCATTAACCGAGTCCGAAAAGGTATGCAAGAAGCAAACAAATAACAAGGAGAAAAACATGCGCCAACAGCAACAAAAAACCTTTATTAGTCACGATGGGTGTCAGTTATTTTATCGCTATTGGTCTGCCGTTGATAGCAATACAAATCTTTCTAAAGCAATAGTGCTTTTTCACCGAGGGCATGAGCATTCGGGGCGTGTTGCTCATCTTGCTGACGAATTAAATCTACCCGATTACCAAATTTTTGCTTGGGATGCCAGAGGCAATGGTCAATCAGAAGGCGAACGCGGTGACGCTCCTAATTTTGCAACATTAATTAAAGATGCTAACTGTTTTATTGAGCATATCATACATGAGTATGGGCTTCATCAAGAAGATATTGCCATTATTGCCCAAAGTGTTGGTGCAGTTATTGCTTCGGCGTGGGTACATGACTATGTACCCAATATTCGGGCTTTAGTTTTAGGTTCGCCTGCTTTTAGCGTTAAGCTTTATGTTCCACTCGCCGTACCAGGCTTAAAACTATTATATAATTTAAAAGGTAATTTTTTTGTTAATAGCTATGTTAAACCTAAATTGTTGACACATGATACGGAGCGTGCGGAATCATTTACTCAAGATCCATTAATTACTCGACCAATATCGGTTCGATTACTTCTTGATTTATATGCAGTGTCCGATCGTATTGTTAAAGATGCCAATGCCATTAGGGTTCCAACACAGTTATTGGTCTCGGGTTCAGATTATGTGGTAAGGCGTAAACCACAAAAACAATTTTATGATAATTTAGGTACCGAACAAAAAGAGTTTCATATATTGCCTAATTTTTATCATGATACCTTTGGTGAAAAAGATCGAAAGTTTGCTATTGAGCGGGCAAGACGATTTATTGTTGGTTGTTTTGCCAATGAACTAAGTACTCCATCACTAGTTAATGCTGATCGAGTTGGTTATACAAGGCAAGAGGCTGATAATTTAACAATGCCACCATCGGGTTGGATTAAGCCATTATATTGGAAGTTTATTAAAGCCAATTTAAAATATGCTAGTAAACTCTCTGATGGAATTAAACTGGGTTTTGAAACAGGTTTTGATTCGGGTAGTACGCTTGATTATGTTTATCGTAATGAGCCATCAGGAACATCAAAACTAGGACGCTTTTTTGATTATATTTATTTACAATCTATAGGTTGGCGCGGAATTCGGCAACGTAAAGCACATCTTGAAGAATTATTAAAACTGGCTATTAATAAACTTTATGAGCATAATTGCTCTGTTGATATTGTGGATATAGCAGCAGGGCATGGTCGATATATTTTAGAAACAGTTAATCAAATCACAAATAAGCCTAATTCAGTATTATTACGAGATTATAGCGATATTAATGTACAAGAAGGCCAAGCATTAATAGAGGAAAAAGGCTTAGCGAATATAGCGCGCTTTGAAAAAGGTGATGCTTTTAGTCGGGAGCAACTAGCCCAATTATCACCTAAACCTACTTTGGCTGTTGTATCTGGTTTGTATGAACTGTTTAGTGATAACCAGTTACTACGTGATTCTCTATCAGGGCTTGCTGAGTCAATACCAGAAGGAGGATATTTAATTTATACCAATCAGCCATGGCATCCACAATTAGAATTTATTGCAAGAGCATTAACATCACATCGTGATGGTCACCCCTGGGTTATGCGAAGACGAACTCAACTTGAAATGGATCAGTTAGTTGTGGCTGCTGGTTTTAAAAAAATCACAATGCGTATTGATCAGTGGGGTATTTTTACCGTATCACTAGCGCAAAGAATTAAGTAATTATTCATGGATATAGTAAAACGACGATTTGATAAGCTAGCTATTTATAAGTTGGTATGGTTAGTTAGCTTAACTATTTTCTTTTTTACTAGCTATAATTTTGTCAATTGGTTTACAGCTACACGTAGTGATGTAGGGCATATCGTTTTTGGATGGGAGCGTTTAATTCCTTTATGGTCTTGGACTATCGTACCTTATTGGTCGATAGATCTTATGTATGGGTTGGCAATTTTATTGGCGTACTCTTATCGAACTCTTAAAATTCTCTGTTTTCGACTTTTATCCGCTCAGATTATTTGCATTATCTGTTTTTTGATGTTTCCGCTCAAATTTTCTTTTGAACGTCCCGCATTAGATGGATTTTTTGGCGGATTATTTGATATTTTGATGGGATTTGATAAACCCTTTAATCAAGCTCCGTCGCTTCATGTTACATTATTGGTTATTTTGTGGAAATTTTATGCTAACTATTTTCGTAGTGGTTGGCGTTATATTTTGCATATTTGGTGTTTATTAATTGGAATATCGGTATTAACTACTTGGCAGCATCATTTTTTTGACATTCCAACAGGCGTTTGGGTTGGGTGCTTTTGTATTTGGTTATGGCCTGATCATGATCTATCACCAATAAAAAATTGCCAACGGCCTAAACAATATCTTTGGAGTTGCATCTATTTTTTACTGTTTTTATTGTCGTTTTGTATTGCTATTTACTTTTATTATTGGGCATTGTGGCTATTATGGTTTTCAGGTGCGTTTTTATTGGTTTCAGTAAATTACTTATTATTTGGTGCCACAGGTTTTCAAAAGCAGGTTAATGGTCATTTTAATCTGGCTACTACTATTTTATATCTGCCTTATTTTATCATTATGTGGATTAATTCACGGTTGTGGACCTTTAAAAATAGGTCAGTAGATTTAATTTGTGATAATGTTCATTTAGGGAGAATACCATCCAATAATATATTGCAGAAAAATCACTTTATTTCGATTGTTGATCTTTGTGCTGAATTACCAATAACACAATTTAAAGGTTATTATCATCTGATTCCTGTATTGGATATGACTCCATTAACTATTAAACAGTGCCAAGATGTTGCTGAAATCATTGAGCAGTATCACCAGCAAGGAAAATTATTGGTTTGTTGCGCATTGGGTTATTCACGCAGTGCTACAGCTATTATTGCTTGGTTATTGTTGACGAAAAGAGTACCAAGTTTAGATACAGCAATAGCTATGGTAAAAGTGCGCCGTAGCACCATCGTCATTTCAGATAAACAACGTTTAATCTTATCGAATTGGTTATTACAAATAGACAAAGGAAGTTAGTATGTTAAGTTGTGATAAGACAGAATCAACAAAAGCTGCCAATCAAACTACACTAGTAACATTTTGTAGTTTGCTAGCGATAAGTCAACAATTGAATGTTCTGTCGCTATTACTCACTATAATTGCATTATTTTTTGGGATGATGGCAAGTTGGTGGATAGGTTCTTTTTTGTTTACGATTTATTGTCTTGCAGCTTTTTTGCTTGGATTAATAAGCAAATATTATGCCTTGCGAATCGAATTTGATAAAAAACTGTTTGATTATTTAGTTATTAATATTTATCGGTTACCTAACACACTTATTGAGTTGGATGATGCATTACTACAATTTAATTTGATCAAATCACGCCAACTACCAGTACGCTCGATTAATGAGCGTCAAAAGGGGACAATAAAGCTATTTAAAAAACAAGTTATCTGGCTTGTTTTACAGATATTGCTGTTAATCGGAATATTAATGAGTGGCATTATTCATTTTAACTAGAAAATTTAACGCTAAAAATTATAAATTTAAGTCAGCGATAAACACACAATAAGGAGAAAATGGATGTCTAATTATCAACGCGATACTTTATTGTTATTTGTTGGTATTGGTGTGTTATTGATTATCGCATCAATAATTGGTTTGTTGTTGAAACGATACGTGAAAAGCCCAAATAGTGTTATTAATAATCTCAATACTCGCATTAAAGCATGGTGGATAATGGTCGTAATTATTGGTATCGCTTTTTTGTTAGGTAAATTAGCTGTAATTTTTCTATTTTTTGTGGCATCTGGTATTGCGCTTCAAGAGTTTTTAAGTTTAACGCCAGTTAATCGTTATGATTTTTATGCACTGATATTTGCTTATTTTATTGCTTTACCTTTGCAATTTATTTTTGTGGCTATGTCATGGTATGGATTGTTTAGCATTTTTATTCCTGTTTATGGTTTTTTATTATTAGCCATTTTGGCAGCAATAACTGGTTCAACCAATAATTTTTTAGCACGAACGGCTGAAGTGCAGTGGGGACTAATGATTACAGTTTATAGCATTTCTTGCGTACCGGCACTATTAATATTACCAATCGACCATTACCAAGATCGTAACCTTCTTTTGATTGCTTTTTTAGTATTGGTTGTTGAACTTTCAGACGTGTTGCAATATGTGTTTGGAAAATTATTCGGCAAACACAAAATTAGCCCAAATTTATCGCCATCAAAAACTGTTGAAGGTTTTCTTGGTGGCATATTAACAGCAAGCTTTGTTGGCGCTTGCTTATTTTGGATAACACCGTTTAGTTTTTTTCAAGCTGGGTTAATTTCACTTATGCTAACCTTACTAGGTTTTTTGGGAGGCTTAGTTATGTCAGCCGTCAAACGTGATAGAGGAATAAAAGATTGGGGAAATCTAATCGGCGGTCATGGTGGAGTGCTTGATCGTCTAGACTCTATCTGTTTTACTGCTCCTGTTTTTTTTCATGTTGTACGTTTTTTTTGGGTATAGAATTTACATGATATTTAAATAGCCATAGTTTAAATAAATTACAAAAAAATCAAATTATGTGAATGAATATAAAAATCCACCGTAAAAAATGAGCAAAACAGTTTAATTTGTGATATAAATACAGACATTGTATTAACGTTAAGATATAGATAAGGACTTTATTATGTTAAAAGAACAAATGGTAGTAAAAAATTCAACCGGCTTGCATGCACGCCCTGTTACAACACTAGTTAAATTAGCTGGTCGTTATAAATCATCAATTGAACTTGTTTATAATGATAAAGCAATTAAATTAAAAAGCATGATGGGTTTACTTGGTGCTGGAGTTAAAGGTGGTTCAACCGTCGAAATCATTTGTGATGGTGAAGATGAGAAAGCCGCAATGGACGAAATCCGTGAATTATTTGCTACTGGTTTTGGTGAATAATTGTTAAATTAGCTTAGCTAATCATCAATTTAAACACTTGATTCCGTCGACTTAGGTCGACGGAATTGTATAAAAAGGCGTTAACTTTATACTTTGAGTAGACGTATTTCTTTAATTAGACCGTTAGTCTTTGATTATCGAATTTAGTTCTTTATGATCAATCGAAGGTAACATTCGTGTAAACCCTCTAGTAAGATAAAGTAAATAAAGAAAACCCATTGCTAACCAAACTAAACCAACAATCATCGCTGTCGCATCAAGGCTTGTCCATAACCATAATGAAAGTAATACACCAATTGTAGGTAATAATCCGTATTTAAATAGCATTGATGCTGTTTTTGAGCTTCCTTTCCCTAAATAGCTTTTAATCACACATAAATTGACGAAAGTAAAAGCCACTAATGCGCCAAAGCTTATCATTGAAACTACTAAACTAAGATCTAGTACTAATGACAGCAATGAAAAGCAAGCAACAAAAATTATCGATAAATAAGGTGTTCTAAAGCGTGGGTGAATTTTATAAAAAATCTGTTTAGGTAGCACTCCTTCACGTCCCATTGCATAAAAAATCCGTGATACACTGGTTTGTGCGGTCATAGCCGATGCAAAAACGCCAGTTATATAAGCAGCTTGGAAGAAGTTATACATAAATTCTCCGCCCAATGTACTAATATCACCAACACGACGAACTACGTCTAAACTTGCTGTATCTTTATTATTTACAAAATCTGTCCACTGAGGATAGGCTAAATGTGCACAATATGAAACAACTAAGAAGATACAACCAGCAATTAATACGGTACATATAATAGCTTTAGGTAATGATTTTTGTGCATCATTTGATTCTTCGGCAAGTGTTGCTATTGCATCAAAGCCTAAAAAAGCTAAACATAATATTGCTGCACCAGATAGCAATCCACTAAAATCATTTGTATCAACTAATAATGGTTTTAGCATTGTTTCTGGTGTCAAATGAACATTAGTCACTGTTAAAATGATAAATAATATGATGAACACCACTTGTAATAAATTCAAAGTAATGTTCACACAATTAATTAGTTTGATTCCAAGATAGTTTAATACACTGACCCCTAAAAGGGACGCCAATACAAAAACGTAAGCAGGAATAAAACAGAATCGATCGTGAAGATAAATACCTAAAACTAAATAATTTAATATTGGTAAAAATAGGTAATCAAGGATTTGTGCCCAACCCACCAAAAATCCAACTTTTCCACCAAAAGTACGTTGTACATAAGAATAAGCAGAACCAGCAATAGGTAACTTATTTGCCATACGACAATAGCTTAATGCAGTGAAAAAAATCATGGCAAGGGTGATGATATAGGCTATAGGTAAGTGTCCATTACTGGCAACAGTTACTTCCCCATAAGTGGTAAAGATCCCCAAAGGAACCATATAAGCTAAACCAAATGCAATTAATGCAGGTGTGGTTAAAACTCGTTTCATTTTTATTGCGGACATGACTTTGCTCCTCTGTCCCAAAAAACAATAAAAAACTACTAAGTATAGTTTTGCCTTTTTACCCGCTTAAAGCGGCAGGGAATTCTGCCATATTGTGATAATTATGCAAGTTAATTTTTAGTAAAAAGGTACTTAAACAAGCAAATTATAAGCTTTAAAGTGCTTTACGAGTTATTTTAGCTCAATTTAATTTAGGTTATTACGTTAAACCGTAAAATTTCTATTTGTATATTTGTGATCTAAATCTATTATTTATTAGACAAAATAAGTGTCAGTGTAAATAAATTATTGTATATTTTATCCACAAAACAAATAGAGTGGAAATTAAGTTATTGTTAATAATCTATTATTATTAAGAGGAGCCATTTATGCAGTCAATCCCTGTTTTACCGGTTGATTTAACCGGTGATGCTGTGAATCAAAAATCATCAGTTATCCATTTAATGGTCGAAACTAGTCAAGCTTATTTAACCAATGTAAAAACTTTTTTTGACGATGTTATGGCGCATGAACAAGAAATGGAAACCGATGTGCTACCTGATATTGCCTTGCCACATGCAAAAAGTAGTGCAGTTAAAATGCCATTTATTGTGGTGGGGAAATATAGCGATGGCATCATTTGGAATAATGATAATAAAGTGAAGTTAATCGTTATGATTGGTGCTCCAGAACATGCCAATAAAGAGCATTTATCCATTATTGCTAAATTAGCATCGAATTTAGCTAATGATGATTTTGTAGAAGATTTGCTTAAAAGCGATATTGAATCTGTAGCAAATAAGATTAGAGGTCTATATGAGTAGAAAAAAGATTGTTGCAATTTGTGCATGTACAGCTGGAATGGCGCATACTTATATTGCCAAGCAAAAAATTGAAAATGAAGCAAAAAAACGAGGCTGGGATTTCAAAGTTGAAACACAAGGTGCCGCAGGTATTGAAAATTCATTAACCGAACAAGATTTTAAAAGTGCCGATGTAATTTTATTAGCGACTGATATTTCAATTGAAAATGCCGATAGGCTTGAGCCTTATAAAAATGTCATAAAAGTGAGTACTGGTGAAGCAGTTAAAAATACTGCCAATATTTTTAATAATGCAGAAACTATGTCGACTAAAGTGGTTAAAGATAGTATTGGTAAAGAGATATTTAGAGCATTGAATACGGGTATTAGTAAGTTTTTACCCGTTATCATTGCATCGGGAATACTTTTTTCAATTGTGTTAATGACAGGTGAGGTAACAAACGATACTATTTTGCCAAGTAATCAATTCTTTATTGATTTAAAACAAGTTGCCTTATATGGCTTTGCCATGATGGTGCCTGTGCTTGCTGCTTATATGGCTTATTCCATTGGTGGTAATGCTGCTTTAGCGCCTGCATTTATTATGGGGTATGTGGTTAATAATCCAATTGGTTCTAACCAAGTCAGTACAGGATTTATTGGTGCAATGATTTTTGGTATTTTAATTGGCTATTTTGTTAAATGGTTCAAAACAGTTAAAGTTCATCCAGTGATAGCTTCGGTTATGCCTGTGATGATTATTCCAACTGTAACGATACTAGTGATGGCACCACTTTATATTTATGGGCTATCTTATCCGCTTGATTGGTTTGTTAAAGCTATGGTCGCAACTTTAAAAGGTATGTCAGAGGTTAATGCTGCATTTTTAGGTATTGGCATTGGTATATTAGCGGCGCTAGATATGGGAGGGCCATGTAGTAAAGCGGCGACTGCATTTACCTTAGCGGCAATGGCTGAGGGAGTTTATGGTCCAAATGGCGTATTTCGTATGTGCTGTGCTATTCCTCCATTAGGATTAGCGGTGTCATCATTGATTGTGTCACGCTCAAAATACACCAAAGAAGAGAAAGAGTTTGGCATTACCGCTTTCTTTTTGTCATTAGCGGGCATTACCGAAGGTGCGATCCCTTTTGCGGCTAAAGATCCAAAGCGTGTTATTATTGCTATTGTTGTTGGCACTGCCATCGCAGGTATGCTAGGTATGATTAATGGTATTGAATCATTGGTGGCATTTGGCGGGTTAGTGGCGTTAGGTGGGGTGACCAAAGCTGCCGCGTGGTATGTCATTGATATGTTTATTGGCGCATTAATTATTGCTGCTATTTTACATTTAACGAAACCAACAGCAGTAGAAACAGAGGCAGTAGCTGAAGTTGATTAGAGGCTAAATAATGACTCATGCTACACCAATCATGGTTGGTGTAGCAATGTGTTAAAAATAATTGAAGTTTAAACTATGCTTGCTGGTAAACTATTTGACCGCCGACAATCGTTGTTAGTACCTTGACATTTTGCATATCTGTTGCTGGGATGGTAAATGGATTGCGATCTAAAATAATCAAATCAGCAAATTTACCTTTCTCAATTGACCCGATGTATTCATCTTGTTTTAATACATATGCGGCATTAATAGTGGCACTACGTAACACTTCAATAGCGGTTAGATTGCGATCACTGTTTAACCGAGGATGATCGGCATCGATTTGTCTAGTCATTGCAATTTGGAAATCGTACCATTCATTTAATGGATCAATTGGCCAATCGCTACCAAAAGCACATGTTACACCTGCATCAATATATTGTCCGTGCGCTTCTAAACCGTTATAGCGTTCTGGACCAAATAGGGTTTGATATTGTTCAACCATTGCCGAACTACAACCAGCCCATTGGAATGAAAATACTACACATGCATTTAATTGTTTGTATCTAGTAAATTGGTGTAGTGCGCTTAGTTCGTTATGCGCAGTACTTGGACGAATATCGGCATTAGGTAGTGCCTTACGCATTTTTTCGATGGCATCAAGTACAACTTCGATAGCTCCTTCACCAACTGTATGCATATGCGGATGAAAACCAGCTTTTGCGGATTCAAGTATTAACGCATCTAACATCTCAATGGAATAATAAAGATCACCATAACGATCTTTTTCGTCAGCTAAATTATATGGTTTAAGCAAGCGAGCGGTCATTAAAGGTGCTTGCATTACGCCATCTACAAATAATTTAGTATGAGATATTTTAATACCAGGCTTTGGCTGCCAGTTTTTGTCATCGTAACGTGCAGCGAACTGTTTAACTTTGTTAAGTAAAGTTGGAATTTCTTCTATTGAGGATACATCATCTGGCGGTAATTCACGTGCACCAAATAAGCGAATAGATAATTGGTCTTGCTGTTGTAGTTTTAAAAATGCATCGGCTTGGGTTTCGGTAATTCGAGCATCCATAACAGCAGTAACGCCTTGTTTATTTAGTTCTGCTTGCGATAATTTAGCAATGTTGATTGCTTGTTCATCGGTGAGCTTAGAAATGCTGTCAAACGCACGCATGGCAGGGGCATCTTCTAATATGCCATTTAATTCACCGTCATCAGTACGTCCAATCTTTCCATCAGTTGGTTCAGGGGTATTTCTGTCTAAACCAAATTTCTCTAAAGCAATGCTATTGGCAACTAAAGTATGACAATCATTTGAAAACAAAATAACAGGACGTTTTGTATTAAGTCTATCGAGATCAAAGCGCGTAATATCTGTGCCAATTGGTAAAACCTCTTGCCTTAGCCAGCCACGAACTTGTAACCAATGAGTATTATCACTGATAGAATCTTTATCTAAATATTGCTGTATAATAGCTAACGTATCATCAATAGTTAAGCTTTGATAATTCAAATTACATGACGATAATTGCATACCTCCCCAAAAAGTATGCAAATGCGAATCAATGATACCTGGCATCATGGTTTTGCCTTGTAAATCATAAACAGTTGTATGATTATCGACATATTGACTATTATTTATTTGCTGCGTAGTCCCCGTTGCAATAATATAACCATTTGCAACGGCAATTGCCTGACAAACGGTGTCTTGTTTATCGGCAGTGTAAATATAACCATTAATGTAAATGACATCAGCCTTAGCCATTATTTGTGACTCCTTAACATAGAGAGCAAAATGAAAGCTGAACGATAGCAGATTTATAAAAAATTTGTCAAATGCAATAATTTTCTTTATTGTGTGCCAAGGTTATGCTACAAATAAGCTATTTAGTTACAGCGTCACAAGGTGAGCCGATGAAATATCAACAACTAGAAAACCTTGAATGTGGTTGGAAGTGGCACTATTTAGTAAAAAGACATAAAGAAGGTGAATTAATTACTCGCTATATTGAAAAAAGCGCTGCTGAGCATGCTGTCAATGAGTTACTATTATTAGAACATAATCCAACGAAAGTTGTTGATTGGATAAAAGCACATTTAAATCCCGACTTAGATAATCGAATGAAGCAAACTATTCGGGCAAGACGAAAACGGCATTTTAATGCAGAGCAACAAAATACACGAAAAAAATCCATTGATTTAGAATTTTTGGTTTGGCAACGATTAGCAAATTTAGCCAAACGTCGTGGATGTACATTATCACAAACTATTACGCAACTAATTGAAGATGCCGAGCAGAAAGAGCAATATGCAACAAAGGTATCGACAATTAAAGATGATTTACTATCGCTTCTTGATGTGAAGCTAGATAGTAAATAATACAAACAACAGAATAAAAGGTTTAATTATGGGAAAATCCCTTGTTATTGTGGAATCACCAGCCAAAGCAAAAACGATTAATAAATATCTTGGCAAAGATTTCGTGGTTAAATCAAGTGTAGGTCATATTCGTGATCTGCCAGTGAGTGGTAGCAGCCAACGAGCTGAAAAAGCCACAAAAGATACAAAAAGTAAAGTCGAGAAAAAAGTTAAACGTTCTGAAAAGCAAGCCTTAGTTGATCGTATGAGTGTTGATCCATACAATGGTTGGAAAGCACATTACGAGATTTTACCGGGCAAAGAACGGGTAGTTTCTGAACTTAAAAAACTTGCTAAAGACGCTGATATGATCTATCTCGCAACCGACTTGGATAGAGAGGGAGAAGCTATTGCTTGGCATCTTAAAGATGTCATTGGTGGAGATGAGAGTAAGTACCGTCGTGTTGTTTTTAACGAAATCACCAAAACAGCGATCAAAAACGCTTTTAATGAGCCATCAATGCTTGATATGGATCGAGTCAATGCTCAACAAGCGCGTCGATTTATGGATCGGGTTGTGGGCTTTATGTTATCGCCATTACTTTGGAAAAAGGTTGCACGTGGATTATCAGCTGGTCGTGTGCAGTCAGTTGCAGTGCGTTTAGTCGTTGAGCGTGAACGTGAAATCCATGCCTTTATTCCTGAAGAGTATTGGGATCTTTATGCTGATTTAACGACTGCTCAAAAAGAACAATTAACATTACAAGTCACCCATTACAAAGACAAAGCGTTCGAACCAAAAGATAAAGTTGCGATTGATATAGCCTTAGCTGAGCTTAATAAAAACCAATATCATGTAACAAACATTGAGCAAAAACCAACCAAAAGTAACCCAACAGCACCGTTTATTACTTCGACTTTGCAACAAGCCGCTAGCACGCGTTTAGGCTTTGGTGTTAAAAAGACCATGACATTAGCTCAGCGATTGTACGAAGCTGGTTACATCACTTATATGCGTACTGATTCGACCAATTTAAGTCAGGATGCATTGACAATGGTACGTGATTATATTGGTAAGAATTTTGGTAATAAATATCTACCAACGTCAGCCAATGTATATAGCAGCAAAAAGAATTCTCAAGAGGCACATGAGGCTATCCGTCCATCTGATGTCACCATTCTTGCCGAAAAAATTAGTGATATTGATGCTGATGCTTGTAAATTATATCAATTAATTTGGCGACAATTTGTGGCATGTCAAATGACATCGGCTGAATATAACTCAACTACCATTACAGTCCAATCTGGCGATTTTACTTTAAAAGCAAAAGGTCGTACATTGCGCTTTGATGGTTGGACTAAAGTACAACCGCAACTAGCCAAAAGCAATGAAGATAAAATATTACCGCCGTTATCAGTCAACGACAAACTCGATTTAATTAGCTTAAATCCAAATCAACACTTTACCAAACCACCTGCTAGGTATAACGAAGCATCATTGGTTAAAGAGCTTGAAAAACGTGAAATTGGACGTCCATCGACTTATGCAACCATTATTTCAACAATTCAGGATCGCGGCTATGTGCGTTTAGATAATCGTCGCTTTTATGCAGAAAAAATCGGTGAAATTGTTACTGATAGACTCAGCGAAAACTTTAATGATTTGATGAGCTATGATTTTACTGCACGTATGGAGCATGCATTGGATGAAATCGCTCATAAAAAACAAGAATGGCGCGAAGTACTTGACCAGTTTTTCAGTGATTTTAGTCAGCATCTTGAAGTTGCCGAACAAGCGCCTGATAAAGGTGGTATGCAACTAAATCCATTAGTGTTAACGCCTGAAATTAAATGCCCTAATTGTAGTCGTGAAATGGGCATTAAAACTGCGGGTACAGGTGTATTTTTAGCCTGTTCAGGCTATGCGTTACCGCCTAAAGAACGTTGTAAACAAACCATCAACTTAATTCCGGAGCACGAAACTCTAAATATTTTGGAAGAAGCTGAAACAGCCGAAACCGAAGCATTAAGAGCACGTAAACGCTGTCCAAAATGCCATACAGCAATGGATAGTTATTTGCTTGATAACGAACGTAAATTACACATATGTGGTAATAACCCAATTTGTGATGGTTCATTAATTGAAAAAGGTAACTTTAAAGTAAAAAGTTACGAAGGACCAATTATTGAATGTGAAAAATGTGGATCTGAAATGCATTTAAAATCAGGGCGATTTGGTTTATATATGGGCTGTACTAATCCTGATTGTAAAAATACACGTAAGATCTTAAAAAATGGTGATGTTGCACCACCTAAAGAAGATCCGGTTGATTTACCAGAACTTCAATGTAGTAAATCTGATGCACATTTTGTATTGCGTGATGGTGCAGCGGGTATCTTTTTGGCGGCACATAATTTTCCAAAATCAAGAGAAACACGTGCACCGTTGATTGAAGAGTTACAACGTTTTAAAGATCGCCTGCCAGAAAAGTTTATTTACTTGACCGAAGCACCAAGTAAAGATCCTGACGGTAATCCATCCATTGTTCGTTTTAGTCGTAAAAGCAAACAACAATATGTTACCTCTGAAGTTAATGGTAAATCGACAGGTTGGGTGATGCAATACGTAGATGGCAAATGGATTAATAGTAAAAAATAGGTAATAGCAACTAAACTTTTGTCAAAAAGAGTTTCAGGAAAGCATATGTTTTAGTATAAAAATAGTTATTATTGTTTGTGCTAGACAGTGAAAAGACTTACCTTACCAATTCTCCCTTTTGAAATGTGATTAAAAGGGAGAAAGAATACAGTTAAAGGAGCTTTTGTTTGTCATGAAATTGCAACAATTACGCTATATTGTCGAAGTCGTCAATAACGATCTCAATGTATCGTTAACATCCGAAAAACTGTATACATCTCAACCAGGCATCAGCAAACAAATAAAATTGTTAGAAGACGAGCTTGGCGTTCAGATATTTACCCGAGTGGGTAAGCACCTTTCAGAAGTGACGCCTGTCGGTGAAAAAATTATTGCGCTTGCTCGAGAAATCCTCAACAAATCTAACGATATTAAAATTATTGCCAAAGAATTTAGTCAGCCAAATCAAGGCTCATTAACAATTACCACAACTTATACTCAAGCACGTTATGCCTTGCCTGTTGTGATCCAGCAGTTTATGCAACAATATCCAAATATTACTTTGCATATGGAGCAAGGATCATCACCACAGTGCATATCTCAAGCACAAACAGGGCAGGCCGAATTAGCTATCGTGACCGACATTTCACAGCTTAGCGATGATATGATTGCGTTACCGTGCTATCACTGGAACCAAGCAGTGATTGTGATGAAAGATCACCCACTTGCCAAACGCAGCTTAATTTCGATTGAAGAACTTTCAAAATTTCCGTTAGTTAGTTATGATTTTTCTAACGATGGTTCCGATTTAAATCAAGCTTTCTTGCTAGCTCGTCAGTCGCCTAATATTGTTTTTAGTACAACGGATGCAGAGTTAATTAAAACCTATGTTAAGTTGGGAGTAGGCGTTGGCATTGTCGCAAAAATGGCTGTGAGTGATACATCCGATGATGATTTTGTCGTACTTAATGCAGGACATATCTTTCCTTACAGTACAACCTATATCGTTTTTGCTCGTTCGTTATTTTTACGTGGTTATATGTATGATTTTATCGGTAAGTTTTCGCCTCAATTGGATCGGCAAACAGTAGACAAACTGATGTTATGTGAAAACAATACCGAAGTATTAGCAATGTTTAACGGGGTAAAATTGCCTGTTTGTTAAGTTAATTTATTTTTATCATAATAAAAAAGATATAAATCAAAGTGCGATATGATTCGCACTTTGATTATTTTTATTATTTATGCCTTGCTTTTAAAATGCCAATCACATCTTGCAATGACAAATTTTGATCTTGAAGCAGGACTAATAAATGATAAATCAAATCCGCAGATTCATTTTTTAACTCTTCTCGATCATGAACTGTCGCAGCAAGTGCGGTTTCAACACCTTCTTCTCCCACTTTTTGTGCTATTCGTTTTGTGCCATCATGATACAGTTTTGCCGTATACGACGACTTAGGATCGGCATTTTTACGTGCTGCAAGTAACTGTTCTAATTCAAACAAAAATCCCCACTCGGTTTTCGCCTTTGTAAAACAGCTATTAGACCCAGTGTGACAGGTTGGACCTACGGGATTGACTAAAATTAATAAAGTATCATTATCACAATCTGCTGATATACTCACCACATTTAAAAAATTGCCTGAGGTTTCACCTTTGGTCCAAAGGCGTTGCTTAGTGCGTGAATAAAAAGTGACTTTACCGCTAGCTTGTGTTTGAGTTAACGCATCTTGATTCATATAACCCAGCATTAGTACATCGCCAGAAACATAATGCTGAATAATGACCGGTATTAAATTATTCACTTTTTGCCAATCAAGTTGCTGTAAATCTAATTTTATATCGCTATTTTGAGTTAACATAATCGAATTTCTACTCCATTCTGAGCTAAATACTGTTTAAGTTCGCTAATATTGATAATTTGTTTATGAAACACCGAGGCCGCTAATGCACCATCAACATTGGCTTCTTTAAAAGCTTGCAAAAAATGTTCCATGGTGCCAGCACCACCTGAAGCAATAAGTGGTACATGACAAACCTCACGAACTGCTTTAAGTTGATCAAGATCGTAGCCATTACGTACACCATCTTGATTCATCATGTTTAATACAATTTCGCCGGCACCACGTTTTTGAACCTCTTTTACCCAATCAAGCGTATTCCACTTGGTGGCAACGGTGCGTTTTTCATCACCAGTAAATTGATAAACGTGATAATTGTTTGATTCTTTGTCATACCAAGTATCAATGCCAACAACAATACACTGCACACCATAACGATCTGCAAGCCTTGTAATTAAAGAAGGGTCAGCAAGCGCAGGGGAGTTAATTGAAATTTTATCAGCGCCAAAGGTTAATATTTGCCCTGCATCATCAATCGTTTTAATGCCGCCAGCAACACAAAAGGGGATATCAATAACTTCGGCAACTTTTGCAACCCAGCTTTTATCCACCACACGACCGTCAGATGAAGCAGTAATATCATAAAAAACGAGCTCATCGGCACCCTCTTGCGCATAGCGCTTTGCTAAAGGCACAATATCACCAATAATTTCGTGATTTCGAAATTGCACGCCTTTAACCACTTGACCATTACGAACATCTAAACAAGGAATTATCCTTTTTGCCAGCATGAAATTGCCTCCTGAACAGTAAATTTACCTTCGAGTAAAGCTCGCCCTACAATTACGCCTGCAACGCCGCTATTGGCAAGTGCTTTAACATCGTCTAATTGACCTATACCGCCAGATGCTTGAAAAGCAATTTGTGGGTATTTTTGACTAATTTCTTGGTACAACTTAACATTCGAACCGCTGAGAGTGCCATCTTTCGAAATATCAGTACAAAGCACATGTTTCAACCCATAAGGTAGATAATCCTCAATCACTTGTTCTAATGTCTGTTTTGAGTCTTCTTGCCAACCATGAATCGCCACATATTTATTGCCCTTAGTATCAATGCGCACATCCAGTGCTAATACCAATTTTTCAGCGCCGTATTTTTTAAACCACTGTTTAACTATTTCTGGTTGCTTGATGGCGGTTGACCCAATTACCACGCGAGCAGCACCGGCTGATAATAATGATTGTATGTCTTTCTCAGTGCGAATTCCGCCTCCAACTTGGATAGGAACTTGTACGCCATTAATCAACGTTTGTATTAACGAAATTTGACGAGCATTAGGATCTTTGGCGCCGGTTAAATCCACTAAGTGCAATAGCTTAGCACCTTGCTTTTCATAATCTTGTAGGCGCAAAAGTGGATGATTGCCGTAATCGCGTTTTTGCTCATAATCGCCTTGATGCAATCGCACCACGCTACCATCAATTAAATCAAGTGCAGGGATAATCATTGGAGGGATAATCATTGGATAAACTGCCATTGTTACATCTCCAAAAAGTTTTTGAGCAATTTTGCACCGGCTGAGCCAGAACGCTCGGGATGAAATTGCACGCCGTAAAAGTTTTCTTTTTGTACGGCTGCGGTAAAGCTTTCGCCGTAATTGGTTTCTGCTATTGTTGCTGAGCATAGTGGCATCGCGTATCCATGTACAAAGTAAAAATAAGCACCATCAGGAATATCTCTAAATAGATGATGACCTGCTTTTGGGTAGACCTGATTCCAGCCCATATGGGGTAGTGGTAATCCACAATCAGGAATTTCAATCACTTTTTCATTAATTATACCAAGTGTATGCACATGTCCTTCATTACTATAATCGGCTAAAAGTTGCATACCAAGGCAGATCCCTAATACTGGTTGAGTACAAACTCTTATCAGTTCAATTAAATTGCGCTCTTCTAATTTTTGCATTGCAGATGAAGCCGATCCGACACCCGGCAAAAATAACTTGTCTGAATTCAATACCACATCAGGATCAAGACTAATGATGGGTTGATAACCAAGTCTTTCTATTGCATATTTCACCGATGAAAGATTGGCGCAACCAGTATCTAAAATGACAATATTCATTTATAGCACTCCTTTTGAGCTAGGTAGTCGATCACTTTCAATTTTAATTGCTTGTTTTAAAGTACGAGCAAAAGCCTTAAACAGACTTTCTACTTTATGATGATCATTATCACCTGCGGTTTCAATATGCAGGGTAATTGCCATTGCATAGCTGATTGAATAAAAAAAGTGCTCAACCATTTGTGTACTCATATCGCCCACTTTCTGGTGGGAAAAATGAGCCGAAAATTTAAGATAAGGACGGCCTGAAATATCCATTGCACATTTTGCTAAACATTCATCCATCGGGATCACAGAGGCATAGCGAGTAATGCCACGTTTATCACCAAGTGCTATTTTTAATGCTTCGCCCAAGGCAAGTCCCGTATCTTCAATGGTGTGGTGATCATCAATATGCAAATCACCATCGACTTGGATATTGAGTTTAATTCCGCCGTGAGTGGCAATTTGGTCAAGCATATGATCAAAAAAACCGATCCCTGTATTGATGTTACTCCCTCCCTGGCGATCAAGCCATACTTCTATTAAAATCTTGGTTTCTTTAGTATTACGCTCAACTTTTGCATAGCGATCTGTTGTGGTTAACCGCTGGGCGATTTCGAGCCAGTTTAACTGTTCAGGATGATAGCGTAACCCTTTGATTTGCATATTTTCAGCTAACTGAATATCAGTGACCCTGTCACCAATAACGTAGCTATTTTGTTTGTCCAATTTACCACTAGTAAGATAAGGTAACACTAATTGGATTTTAGGTTTACGACATTCGCAGTTATCCTCGGGAAAGTGAGGGCAAATTAGCACATCTTCAAAATTAATGCCTTGCGATTTAAAAATCTGCATCATTAGATTATGTGGTCCATCAAAATCTGCTTGTGGATAGCTGTTAGTACCCAGTCCATCTTGATTGGTTACCATCACCAATTTATAGCCAGCGGCTTGCAATTTAAGAAGCGCAGGGATGACATTTGGTTCAAAAGCCAGCTTATCAAAACGATCAACTTGAAAGTCAACTGGAGGTTCGGTAATTAATGTGCCATCTCGATCAATAAATAAGTATTTTTGTAACATTTTTGCTCCTATTTTATTGCTTTAAGCGCCGAAAGAACTGCCTCGCACTCTGCTTGAGTACCAATGGTGATTCGAATCATATTATTTTCCCCAATCGACTTGCTTTGATCGCGTAAAATAATCCCTTTATTCCATAAGATATTAAACACGTCTTTATTATCTTGAAACTTCACACATAAATAGTTAGACGAACTCGGATAAATTTTTTCAACAACTGATAACTGTGCTAGCGAACTGGCAAATTTTTCTTTTTGTTTGTTCAAATTGATTACATGCAACTTCATGGCATTAATGCCATCTTTACTCAGCGCTTGTGCCGCAATATCGGCCACGGGCGTAGCGAGTGGATAGGGAGCAATGACTTTTTGTAATGCATCAATTACTGGTTTATTCGCAATCGTAAAACCACAACGTAACCCCGCTAAAGCAAACGCCTTTGATAATGTACGTAACACCACTAAATTAGGGTAGTTAGCAAGCCAACTCACCACCGTTGAGTCGGGGGAAAACTCAATATAAGCCTCATCAATCACCACTAAAGCACGATTGTTGGCAATATTGAGCAACGCCTTAATATCCTCTGGATCAATTAAGTTACCCGTTGGATTATTTGGTGAACAGACATAAATCAGTTTAACGCTATCAAGATGCTGCTCAATACCTTCAAGATCAAGTTGCCAATCGGCTTTGGTTGGGACTGTTTTGGTTTTTATGCCTAACGTTTCAGCACTCACTTGATACATGCCATAAGTTGGTGGACAGTACAAAATGCTGTCTTTTTCAGGCTCGCAAAATGCACGCATTAATAATTCAATAGCTTCATCAGCGCCGCGGCTAACAATTAACTGATCGGGTTGTACACCTGCATATTGAGCATAACGCTGAATCACCTTTTCTGGTTGTGGCTCAGGGTAACGGTTTAAGGTTTGTTCGGTTAATTCGAAATGTGGTGCGACGGGGTATTCGTTGGCATTGAGCCACACATCGCCATTACCACCAATCCGACGGGCGGATTGATATGGCGTTAGTTTTTGAATATTTTTTCTGACTAATTGATTGATATCCATGTTATCCACCTATTTTTAACCCATTGAATTTAATGCCGCTAGGCGCAAAGTAACCGCTTGTTTATGGGCGGTCAGTTGTTCGGCTTCTGCCATAAGTTCAACTGCGTTTCCAATTGCTTTTAAGCCTTCTGGTGATAATTTTTGTACTGTCATTCTTTTTTGAAAATCGGCCAGCCCAAGACTAGAATAGGTTGCGGTATAGCCATAAGTAGGCAGAACATGGTTAGTCCCAGAGGCATAATCACCAGCCGATTCTGGCGACCAATTACCCAAAAATATGGAGCCTGCGCTGGTGATCTGTTCAACTAATTCATCGGCATTGGCGGTTTGAATAATTAAATGTTCAGGTCCATAACGGTTACTAATAGCCACGCATTCATTCAAGTCTTTTGTTACAATTAGTCGGCTTTCTTGTAATGCCTTTTCAGCAATACTTTGGCGTGATAGCGTGCTTAATTGTTTATCCACTTCTTGCGAGACCGCTTGTGCAATACTTTCATCTGGTGTTAATAACACCACTTGCGAATCAGGACCGTGTTCAGCTTGTGAAAGTAAATCAGCGGCAACAAAAGCAGGATTAGCCGAACTATCGGCAATGACCAGCACTTCAGACGGGCCTGCAGGCATATCAATCGCAGCACCATCAAGTCGCTGGCTAATTTGTCGTTTAGCCTCGGTAACATAGGCATTGCCCGGACCAAAGATCTTATCCACTTTAGGAACGGATTCGGTGCCTAGTGCCATTGCGCTAATCGCTTGTGCACCGCCTAATTGATATACTTCGCTGACACCACACAAGTCTGCTGCATATAAAATCTCGTCAGCAATAGGTGGCGGTGAACATAAAATCACCTGACGACAACCAGCAATTTTAGCGGGTATTGCAAGCATTAATACCGTTGATAACAAAGGCGCTGATCCCCCTGGAATATAAAGCCCAACCGAATCAATTGGTCGAGTAACTAGCTGGCATTCTACCCCCGGCATTGTTTCAAGCTTAATGGTCTGTTTTACTTGAGCTTGGTGGAACTTTTCAATATTCGCAACAGCCAATTGCATTGCTTGTTTTAATTCAGGCTTAACGCGGTCTGCGGCGGTGTTGATTTCCTGTTTGGTGAGTTTGATCTGCTTAATTTGGACTTTATCAAATTTGCTACTTAGTGCTTTTAATGCCTTATCACCATCTTGTTTAACTTGTGCCAAAATATCTGCAACAGCTTTGCTAATCGAATCAGAGGCTGTAATCGCTGGACGCGTTAATAGTGCTGTTTGTTGTTCATTTGTACATTGTTGCCAATAAGAGAGTTTCATATTATTACTCCATCATTTTTTCAATTGGTAATACAAGAATTGAGCTTGCACCTAACGCTTTTAGGTTTTCCATCGTTTCCCAAAAAAGCGATTCACTGCTCACCATATGTAGTGCAACCCGATTTTGCTCGCCAGTTAAAGGCAAAATGGTAGGATTTTCAGCGCCGGGTAATAGTGCAACAATATCATCTAACACCTCGGTAGGGGCGTGGAGCATAATATATTTCGACTCACGAGCTTGAATAACCCCTTGAATACGCGTCATGATTTTATCGATTAACGCCTGTTTTATTGGTGACATGTCGCCTTGACGTTGAATTAAGCAGGCTTTTGATTTATAGATAACTTCGATCTCTTTAAGACCGTTTGCTTCAAGTGTTGCACCGCTAGATACTAAATCACAAATTACATCAGCCAGCCCAGCACGTGGTGCAACTTCGACCGAACCATTAAGTAAACAGGTTTTAAAGGTAACATTATATTGTGCAAGATAACGGCGGAGCAGATGAGGGTAAGTGGTGGCAATACGCAGGTCATTTAAACACTCAGGACCAGAGTACTCAAAATCACGCGGTGCGGCGATCGACAACCGACATCCACCAAAATCAAGTGCGCGCAGTTTTATAAATTGTGGATCTTCGCCTTCGGCTTGCCTATCTAATACTTCTTCTTCTAAAACATTTTCGCCCACAATCCCAATATCAACAACGCCATCAATAACCAGCCCGGGGATATCATCATCACGAACGCGTAAGATATCAATTGGCATATTTTCGGCAAAAGCGATCAAACGTTGTTCTTGAAGGTTTATTTTAATGCCGCATTGTGCCAGTAACTTTTTTGACTCATCACTTAAACGACCTGACTTTTGCATTGCAATGCGTAAACGCGAATTATCCAACATATCTTTCTCCAAAGTTATCTAAAATTTATAAACCACAAACAAAAAACCCTCGGAAGTTTGATCTTCCGAGGGTTCTCTGCTTGCTTTTGCGATATCACCGGAAGACCAAAGTCTCCCAGCACCAATCGCCCGAAGACTATTCAGGAATGATGGTGGTGGTGATGTGTACTAATAGAATTAGTAATAAAAACGCAAAAACAATTCATAAAAATAAAAAACCTTTAACTGAGTTGATAATTAAAGCTACTGAACAAAATATAACAGAATTTGTTTATTCGCAACTAGTTTTTTTTATTTAAAATAGTCAGCGTGATTAGATTAACAACTTCAAAACAGCCGTACAGCTACACAATTTTGACGTCTAATTTAATTTATGTTATTTATATTCAATAAATTATATATAGAATATTGAAAGGCTTAATCATCATGTTACACCCTTATTACCATAATATTGAAGTATACCCTTTTTTATGGGCGCTAATGTTTCCCTTTTTTTATTTGGTTTATCTGTTTTCAACTATTATTGTTTATACTAAATTAAATAAAAAAGTAAAAATCGGCTTTATAATTATAGTGGGTGCGTGGTTGGTATACATTTTTCCCCCAACTGATATTCATTTTTTCTTGTTTTCGTTAACTGGAGCGCTCTTTCCAGTTGGTCTTCGTTATTGCCAAATGCACAAAAAACACTACCAAGGCATAAAACAAAAGTTAAATCTTGCCGTTGTTTATGTTGTATTCCCCTTATTGGCAACCTTTTTTTGGCCGATTTATCTTGGAATGCCGATGCTTATTGAATACTGGAACAGCCGCCCAAGTAGCGAATGCAAGCAAAATGGACGTTTGATTTCACTGGCGAATGATGTGGTTTATCGTCTTTATCCCCAACATAGTCGGGGTAATGAATTTTGGGTAAATATGACAGATGTTACAACTAAAGAGTTTTGTGACAAATTTTCAGCAACAGAACCGAAGCCCGTTGTTGAACTGTCATATTCCTTTAAAAAAATGTGCAGGCATCCTGAAACGCCGAATCAAAAAGCATACTGCGATAACGTAAAACAAGATGAGATCTTATTATCAGATGTCACAATCAAAGCAACCAGCAATATGGCACCTAGTCATCGAATATGGCCAGATTTACAAACAAAACTAAACGAAGACTTAAACAAGCAACTAACACAAGGCAACGCTGACTTAGCGCCACTTGATTATCATCATCTTAAAAACTACAAAGAGTTTGATAATGGCGTTGCTTTATATGTTTCTTATGATCGAAATAAATACAACAAAATCTATAATATAATCATAAATAATCCGAATTGGCTCCATCCACAAACAGAACCTTTTACTCTTTATTGTAATCTTAATTATGAAGGTAACCAATATTGCCGTGCTTTCTATCTATATCAAAAAAATGCGTATATTGATTACACCTACGATTTAACCGAGACACAAAAAGATGAATTCACAATTCAACCCCAAAACTACAGTCAGACCTACATGGACAAACAAATAGCCGCAGCCCAAAAAGCCCATCAAATTGTCACATCAATTTTTGAGGAAATGCGAATAGAACAATAAAGGTAATAGTTTCGGACGTCGCTATTTTGAACACTAAACTACAAACGTCCGAAACCGCTGCATCTAATCCACTATAACCACCACAAACAAAAAAAGCTTTATTTTTATCCAAAAATCGGTCAGAAAAGGTATTGATTTTATTAAAGTTTTTGTTTGGTTGTTTTTAGCCAAAAAACACCACCAAAACCGTTTCCCAAAGCATGCCACTAAAAGCTTAACTCTATCTTATTAATAAAACTTTACAAATTTTTAACAAAAAAAGTAGCGCATTATTAATCAACAGATTATAATTTAAGCGCTTTTAAAGCAAGGAAATGCTCGCTAATTGAGCAGTCAATTATAAAAAACTGAAATAAAACAAAAATTTACTTGACAGGATAATCGAAATGCGCTATCATAATCGGCATCTGGCATCTGGCATCTGGCATGCCAAACCTACGCCCTAAATCTTTTTCAATTTCACCGTAGTCGAAATCAGACTCCATTCTTATTTTTATCACCGAAGTTATCAAGCTCATCGCTCTTGGCGAGGTCGCCGTGTCTATCAGCAGGGTTATCGCTAAGGTCGAGGTATTTATCTTTTCTATCTAAATTACCAAACTTACTTAAATTATCGTTGTTCTTCGTGCTATTGTTCTTGTTGTTATATACACAAGGTTCTATGGCATTAACGGCACAGACATCAAGGGTAATAGAGGGTAGTGCACCTTATTTTACGTTTGATGGAGGTCGAACGAGGGTAACTTCAAGGGATGACTTCGTTGCTATAACGTTGCCGGATGGTACAAGGATTACACCATCAACAAATACATCAAGTGCGACAAATCCGATAAGATTACCGGCAGGGAGTACATTAGGTGATATAGGAATGTTGGTGCCGCCGGGATATATTTCACGAAATTTAAGTGACTTAGTAGCATTGGGCAATTGGGGGGATGATGATGGGGATGGTCAGAGTACAAATGGTGTAACAGCGACGGGAAGAATATCGGTTTATTTCTCTGATAAGAATGGTCGTAGCGTAAGTCGTAGTGATATATTAAGTGCTTGCAACTCTCCTTATAGAGTGACATTAGATGTTACACATAGTAGTTTAACTACACAGTATGGTGTGCCTAATAGTAGTCTTTTTAGTAGTCAGTCTGTGACGTATTACATCAGTCCGGGCGCATCAGTTAGTTGTTTTGTGCAATTCGCAAGGCCGAATTTGTACTTAGGTGGTACTGGTGATACTGTTTCTTACCCTTGGAATTATAGTATCCGTGACGATTTCCATTACGCAGGCCCATCTAACATATGGAGTCCTACAAAGGGTTTTTTAACTCAGTCAACGAGTTCGTCATCTTACGACCAAAATTTTCCTACAACGGGTGCAAATGGGTTGTATTTTGACTTAGAGATGCCTGATGGAGTGGATGGAAGTCAGTTGACGTGGTCTGTTGTCACGAATGGCGATATAACAGCTACAGTGAGTTGGATAATGCCTCACTCAGGTTCATTCCAGTTCCCAAATGGTGGATATTTCACCATAGAATCCGATAAATGGATTAGAGATAAATCCCAGAAGGTAACTGGGGTAATATTAAAGAATCGTTTAAATACTCCTCCACCTTTACCTCAGAAATTTGAATTAGAAGGTAAGGATAGACAGGGGCGTGTGGTGATTAAGTATGGGTTTGTATTGCAGAAGTGGTTCGTCATAAAGCTTAGGAGGCAATCATCCACGCGTATTAATGACTCTTCGTGTGGTACTGGCTACCGTATGCCATTACCTAAGGATTTGACTAACGCGAACTGTGGTGTTGATAACAACTTCCCATGTATAGGAGGAATAGATGGCGCCATGCCTAGGTCATCTGGTAATAATTACATGCGTCACATAGGCGCAGGCCTTTTCGCAGAGTGGGGCTGGGCTTTGGGTTACTATCGTGCGGGCTTCAGTAGTGATTTCTGGACGAGTGTTGGTCCTGTAATAGGAAGAAATAACTCTTTGTTCGCTGTCGGTGTTGACGGTTCTATCCACAGTTTCACCTACCCCTCTGATGTTATTTGTGTCACACCTTAGTTCTCAACCCTTAGGTTGCAGAGGTACTTATGGTCAAATAAGAACAATTTAACAAAGAACAGCCCCTTAGCACAGAGGGGCGTCTATACAGGATGTGGTTGATGACAGAGCTTACTGTCTCATTTGTCTATTTGAGGCTATCTTTGTCTTGCCCAGATATTCAAATTTGTTATCGGTACATTCTGATGGCGGAACAAGATAAACAAAATAACCTTTAGCATTTTTTGTAAGCGTTATTTTTTGTAAAAAAATATCTACTTATCACTTAAAAATCGGTCGGAAAAGGTATTGATTTTATTAAAGTTTTTTCTGTTGTTTTTTAACCTTAAAAAACGCTAGTTTTACCTACTAATATTCCCTATTTTTAGATAACACACTAAATCGACCGCTTCCCAACAATGCTAAACTGAGTGCTGTTAGCGCCATAAAAGCAGGATACTCCCAACCGCCACCGGCATTACTAAATGACCAGCCATTCACCGAATGAATAAAAGCAATGACAACCATTTGAATTACGGTTAATGAACTAACAATGCGGGTTAAGATGCCTAAAAGCAATAATAAACCGCCGCCAATTTCAAATACCATCGTCAAATAACCAACAAACCCCGGAAAGCCAATTGATTCAAAATATTGTGCTGTACCTGCTGGAGTAAAGACGAGTAGTTTGGTTAATCCGTGCGCCAAGAACATGACACCTAATGCAACTCGTAACATGAGTGAGGCTAGATCGGTTTGATATTGTTTCATTTTATTTTTCCTGTAAGTTAATTATTGTGATTGATTAGCACTATTTGTTTATCTTAATAGTTATTTTTTTATAGATAAATAAGCTATTATGTGACTTATTGTCACAATAAGTGGAACAATTGCTTGGTAGGTGAAGGCAGATGGATAGATCTAATAAATTACTAGAAATGATGGTTTTTGTGACGGTGGTTGATTGTAATAGCTTTGTTGATGCTGCGGTTAAGTTAAAGATGTCTAAGCAAGCGGTGTCACGTTACCTTCAAGCGTTAGAAGATCGCTTGCAAGTACGGTTGTTACAACGAACCACGCGCAAAATGGTTATCACCCTTGAAGGGCAAACTTTTTATTTGCAAGCTAAAGCCATAATTAATGCTACTGCAGAAGCAGAAAACAGCCTCACTTTAGATCACGCAAGTCCACAAGGTATACTTCGAGTTAATGTGCCCGTTAGTTTTGGAATTTTACATTTAGCGCCTTTATGGCAAAAATTTATCGATAAGTACCCTAAGATTGAGCTAGATATTACGCTGTCAGATCGTGTAGTTGATCTGCTTGAAGAGGGCTACGACCTTGCTGTTCGAATTGGTCGGTTAGAAAACTCCTCGCTAATTAGTCGTAAACTGGCAACCACGCAAATTATAGTTGCCGCTTCGCCCGATTATATCGCTAAATATGGCATGCCGAATGATCCTGATGATTTGTTTAATCATAAAATTGTGATGTATAGCCAATGGGCTAAAAAGGAGCAATGGCATTTTTATAAAGATAATGTTGATCTGTCGGTTAATTTAAAGGCGAATATCTATTGTAATAATGGTGATACTTGTCGTCAGATTATGTTACAAGGGGGCGGTATTTCGTTGCAACCTGATTTTATTATTGGTCAAGATATTAAAATAGGGCGGTTGGTGCGTGTTTTGTTGGATTATAAAGTTGAGGATTTGAACATTTATGCGGTTTACCCAAGCCGTAAATTGTTACCACTCCGAACGCGTTGTTTAATCGATTTTTTGATTAGTGAGCTAAAAGATTATCAATGGTCAGTTAGTTGAAAAAACAACAGTGATTGTTTGAATTATTTTTTTAAGTTCATATAATTTATATCAAAATTATGCAGATATTGTTAGGCTATTTTGGATTGTAAAAAAACGGACAAAATAATGATGCATATAATATATTGAAAGCAGGAAGGTTATAATGAAAGGATTTATTTTTATTCTTATTTTTTGTCTTTGTGGTTGTGCACATAAGCAAGTCAAAATTTTGCCAACCAATGACACTATTATAAAATTAAAAGTAGATGAAAACACCGGTATTATTGCCGAGTCTGAACAATACTCATACCAATTTACTCACCCTGATGCGTTAAAAAAACTGAAAAATTATCGTGATTTTTTAGCCGAATATAAAAATGATGTTGAAAGTGTATCCATCATTTTTTATCAAGATAATTTAGATGGCGAAATTACTGCTCAGTATATCAATTTTATCCCAGAAAATAAGAGATTAAGTGATAAAAAGTTACTCGAAAAGTATAAATCAAATGTGATTTTGAAAAATGGTTATTATCAAGTGTTATTTACAACAAAAGGGAATGTTTATAGGCAAGCCAATACATTGTCTGATCAATATTTATTGCCAAAATCAATAACTGTATTAGTTAGACCAAATCACGAGATAGATTCGGATCTTGATATCAAAGGTGATGTGGCTGGATTGATTATATTTCCAATTTTTGTTCCACTGATGATGGTTGGCTGTTTAATGGGCCCTTGTTAAAGGGTCTATCATATTGACTTATTTAACATTAATTTTATACTGTTACATTAAAATACTGACTATTGATAGATGAAGATTTTGACTAACTTGCTTAATTGTCTCCTTTTTCCCATACGCAAACCTAATTTTTGTCAGTTAGCGCAGTGTTTACGGCATAAAACTATTATTATTACAGGGGCGAGTTTTGGGATTGGTGAAGCTTTGTGCCATCTTTTATCCGATATTGAGTGTCAACTTATTTTGGTAGCTCGAACTGCAGATAAATTACAATTAATTGAGCAATCGTTATCTAACAAAAAAGCAAAAATCGATCTGTTTTGTGCCGATTTGCGTGATGTTGAACAGTTAGATAGTTTTATTGCTTATTTAGCGTCTTACCATGTTGATGTATTTATTAATAATGCTGGCATATCGATTTGCCGTCCAATTATGCAATCACTAGATCGTATGCATGATTTTGAAAGAACCATCAAGCTAAATTATTTGGCACCGGTCAAATTGTGTTTGGCGTTAATTCCTAAATTACAACAATCTAAAGGGCACATTATTAATGTGTCGGCTATAAATGTGCTGTTAGCGCCAACAGTTAATTGGGCAGCTTATCAGGCGTCTAAAACTGCTTTTGATCAGTGGCTACGCTGTGCCAGTAGTGAGCTTAAAAACCGGCAAATAAAAGTTTCTACAGCTTATTTGCCTTTGGTTAAAACCCGAATGATAGCGCCAACCAAAATCTATAAAAAACTACCTGCACTGCAACCCTGTCAAGCAGCAACCATTATTAGCCGTTTGCTTGTTAGCCAAAAACGTCAATATAAACCATGGTGGGTTATTATTGGACAACTTGCTTCAGTTATTTTTAATGGCGTATGGTGCAAATTAAATTCTTATTATATTAAGAAAAAACAATGATAAAATCGATTCTAGCTTTGTATAAAACGCAATTGTTGACTTTTAAAGGTATTTGGCATTTATTAGCTAGTATTCGCCTTGTCGGTATGAATTTAATGGCTTTACTTTATGTTCGTCAAAAGCTTTGCCCTGAGCAAATTGCGATTAATGAAGATGGTGTTTGCATTAATTACCATACGCTTTATTCTCAATCTCAACATTTGGCAACGCAATTAGCGATGTATTGTGGTATTAAACCTCATCAAAAAATTGCTATTATCGCAAGTAATCACGTTAATCTTGTGCATACAATATTTGCCGTTGCAAGGCTTGGTGCTGATATTTATCTATTAAATACGGAGTTATCGGCAACACAACTTAATGATATTAACAATAATGTACAATTTGATTGGATTATTCATGATCCAGAAATAACCAATCTGCCACCCATCAAAGCATTGCCGACTTACCATGAAAGTAAGCAGTCCGTTGATTCCTTGTTAACTGCCTTACCGCTAATGCATCAAACTAAAATTAAAGTGACCCACTTTTCAAAAATAACTGTTTTAACCAGTGGCACGACAGGGCGCTTTAAAATAGCTGGTCGTAGTAGTAAGGCGCAAAATTTTATGAGTCCTTTTTTTCAATTGCTAATTAAATTGAATCTTAGTCATTATAAAAAAATCTATATTGCAACGCCGATTTATCATGGTTTTGGGATAGCGACTTTATGTATGTCAGTATTGTTAGGTGCTACCATATTTTTAACCAAACGATTTGAAGCTTCAGAAGCGTGCCAATTAATTTCTTACAATAAAATCGAAGTGGTTACATTAGTGCCATTAATGTTAAATCGAATGCTAACATATTCCGAAGATCAACTTAAAAGCTTACGTTGTATTATCAGCGGTGGCGCTCCCATTACAGCAACGTTGGTTAAACAAGCTCTAAATTGTCTTGGTAAGATTTTGTTTAATTTATATGGAACATCAGAGGCAGGTGTTTGTATGATTGCCACCCCAGAGGATTTAGCCATCGAGCCAACTACAATTGGTAAACCACTTAGAGGTCTTTGTGCTAAATTAGTGACAAAAGAAGGGCGAAACGAACTCTATATCAAATGTGCTTGGTCAACACTAGGTAATCGTTGGGTAGCAACAGGAGACTTAGCCGATAAGGATACTAATGGATATTATTATCTACAAGGTCGAGTAGATGACATGATTGTGTCTGGTGGCGAAAATGTTTATCCGTTTGAACTAGAGCAAAGCTTACTGTCGCATCCCGATATAAAAGATATCGCCATCATTAGTGTTCCTGATACAGAATTTGGGCAACGGTTAGTGGCTTTTGTTGTTTTAGTATCTAATACCAAAATAACCGAAACAGTACTAGTTGATTGGTTAAAGTCTCAAGTTGCCCGTTATCAAATGCCGAAAAAGATCGTCATTATCGATCAATTACCCATGACAGGGATTGGTAAAGTTGATCGGAAAAAACTCGCTCAATTGTATTTGTCTTCTTAACCATATTTTGTGCTTGATGCTATTGAATTAGTTGTCCACACTGTTCATCGTGAACTAAAAGCAAGCAGGTATTGCTTGATAATACGGCTTGCTGTAATCGCTGTTTGTTTTGTTCATTAAGATCGTTAATGCAAGCAACAATATAACTACAAGTTTTGCTTCGTAAAGCCTTTTCTATCGTCGATATTAAATTTTCATTTTTTAAATTACTTAAATGGACAACTTTTTGTTTGTCTAGGCCAGCAGTATTGATCCATGAACGTTTTAACATTGGACGATCTGATAACCATAATTGCCATTTTTTGGCTTTATTCAATGATTTTAATAAAGGTCGCTGTTGTTGTAACAGTTGTTGGAAAGGAGATTCAAAGTGAATAGCCATAAGTTGTTGCGATGAATGTTCAATTAACATAATAACCTCAATACTGTTTCTATATACAGTGTATATTAATACAGTATTTTGGCGTTGTAAACTCTATTTATGATTATTTTTTGTATTATTTCCAATTGAATCATCTTAAGAACGTAAATATTGATACGATAAAATACCTAAAAATGTCATTAAAACTGAGCCAATTACATGGATCAATATTGTTGCTAATCCCCAAGATATTCGACCTTCTTGTAAAAAGTTAACAATTTCAGCTGAAAAGGTTGAAAAGGTCGACAATCCACCGCAAAAACCAGTTATGACAAGTAAACGCCATTCGGCAGAAAGGTTAGAGTGGTTAAAAAAGGCAATGGCAAAGCCAATAATATAACCTGCAACTAAATTAGACAGTAGTGTGCCTAGCGGAATTGCAAAAGCGATAATATTCAATTTAAGCGATAAAAACCAACGCAATAAACCACCCGCCACAGAGCCGACTGAAATGGCTAAAATTAGTTTTAACATAATAATATATCCTTGCCCATACACTGAAATAAGAATTTGTTATCGATATCAATAGTAATTGATCAATAAATATATAAAACGATCATACCAGTAGAAAATAGAAATAGGAAATTCTAATCAGATTACGATAGAATATTCAATATTAAGAATAATTGAGGTATATATATGTTTACGGGTATTGTGCAAGGCGTTGGTCAGATTATTGATATTGTAGATAAAGATAAATTAAGAACGTATAAAGTCAAATTGCCCAATAAATTAATGTATCACCTTGAAATTGGCGCATCTGTTGCCAATGATGGTTGTTGCTTGACAGTGACAGGTTTTGGGCAAGATTGGGTGTCATTTGATATTATGCAAGAAACCTTAGCATTAACTACATTAGGTGATAAAAAAATCCACGATTTTGTCAATATTGAACGTAGTGCTAAATATGGTGATGAAGTTGGTGGGCATATTATGTCTGGTCATATTTCTTGCACAGCAACGATTGTTAATATTGAAAAAACTGCAACCAATTGCCAAATGACGTTACAGTTACCACCACAATTTAGCAAATATGTATTATACAAAGGCTTTATTGGCATCGATGGCGCTAGCTTGACAGTTGGCGAAGTTAGCGATAATTGCTTCCATATTCACCTAATCCCCGAAACACTTGCAATTACTACATTAGAAGCTAAAAAAGTTGGAGATAAAGTTAATATCGAAATCGACTCACAAACTCAAGCGATTGTTGATACTGTTGAGCGAGTATTAGCAACAAAAAATTTGCATTAATTAAATCATTAAAATGCCAAGGTGAGACTTATTTTAAAACCTAGAATAAAGGGTTTAAAATAGTTAAGAACGAGGAATTGAATATAGATAAAACTGCAATCCCTCTACCTTGTGAGGTGAAGGGATATTTTGTTATTTTGACAATGTTCTTGGGTTAGGTCCGTATTGGTTTTCACCTGGAGTTGGTTTTATTATTAAACATGCAATTATTATAGCTCCTGAACAGAGAAGATAAACAAAGCACCACAGACCACTTTGACCTATATCATGTAATCGTCTAACATTGTAAGACAATGTTGCAAGAAAAGTGGTGATAAAAATCAACATTACACAGAGCCCTAGTAAAGCTGATGGTAATATATTGTCCAGATTGAATAGCAATGAAAAAGAGAGGTACATTACTATAAATTGGATAAGAAGAAAAAATCCAAATTCACTACGAGTTGAACGTCCTTTATAACAAAATATTTTTTTATAGCCATCAAGCCATGAATTAATTGCTTTACTTAACACTTAAATACTCCTTATTTATTAAAAGCTTCGCAAATATATAATAAATTAAGCGTTATTTCAAATTTTTTATATCGATAAAAATAGATTTTTTTAAGAAAAATTCTGTCAGATTTTTATTGGATAACAAATTGATTTTTAATTAAAATTAAAGGTGAATTGTTTTTATAAAATGTTTTTATGTATTTAGATCTTTGATATTTTAAAATGCTATGACTGCATTACACAATTTTGTCGTGATTAAATCGTAAACAAACTAGAGCATCATAGCAAAAATCCCGATAAATACGCCATCCCTTATCGCATCCCAATAGATTCTGTTTTTAGTTCTTTTAATTACACCTGATTCCAGATTAATCTGGAAAAAAATGTCATCGTCTTATTTATTCAACTAATTATACTTTAGCACATTGAATCATGAATATTTTACAAAAAACATAAAAAGGAGTTTGGTAATGGAAAGACAAATAGAGTTACTGAAACTGCTTTTTAATGAATCCGAATTTAAACCTGCTGCCTATTTTAGTTCAAAATTATCCATTTCGACCAAAACCATTTATTTTGACATTGAAAAATTAAATGATCAGCTATTAACCGTCCCAAATAGCGATATTTATATCGAAAAATCCCCCCGTAAAGGATTAATGCTGGTAGGGAACAAAGGCAGTATTGATTCGATAATTGGTTATTTAGAGCAAAATAATAGCCATGGCTATTTTAATAAAAACTCACGTCGATTAATGCCAGAATATCGCCGATTAGATATTGTAAAACGTTGTTTGTTAAATCAAGAAAACGTCTCATTAGAGCAACTATCTGATGATTATATTGTAAGTAAAACATCGCTACATAAAGATATTGAGTTTATTAACCGTTCATTAGCATCTGAAAATGTCTTACTAAATGTCACGCATAAAACCATTGTTGTAGAGGGTAAAGAAAACCAAATTCAACGCGCTATTAAGCATTTTTTATTGTTATATATTCATAAACAAGACAGTTATTATCTTAATCAACTTATGAAGTCATTGATGGATGATGATTCTTTTGAGCAAATTAGCCAATTATTATTTGAACATTACGAATCAATTGTTCAGCGATCCTCTGAATATTATTTATCATCATTATTAATATCGATAGCAATACTGTTAAAACGGTTAACGCTAGGTTATACCATCGATGAAGAAGATGATTTTTTATTTAACCATATTCGTTACATGCAATCGTATTTAATTGCATCCGACCTTGCTCAACTGCTTGAGGTTGCGTTTACCATTGAGTTTTCAACGAATGATATTAAATACCTTAGTAAGTTGTTTTTTGCACATAGAATTATCGATGAATCGGTAAAAGTTGATGATAGTTTTTATGAACAAATCATCCGCAAGATTATAAGAAAAATTGGTGAAATTGAAGGAATCGATTTATCGAAAGATAGCAAATTGTTCCATTCATTGTTATCTCACTTTCCACCCATGATTACCCGTTTGCAAAAACAAATACGTATTATTAATCCGATATTAAAAGAGATAAAACACGAATATTCAAAATTATTTAGTGTATTGTGGTATGCACTTTCCGATTTAGAACGTAAATTTGATATTTGCTTAAATGATCACGAAATCTCATTTTTATTGATTCATTTTCAAATTGCGTTAGATAAAGCTGCTGATGCTAATAATATTGTGATTGTCTGCCAATATGGTTGCTGTTCATCAAATCTAATTCTTAATAAAGTTCGAAAAATATTACCGTCTAAAGATAATATTGAAGTTTATTCGGTTTCGAAATTGACATCGACCAACCTTAGTAATGTTGATTTATTTATTACTACACTTGATATCAATAATCTGAATAAGCCAGTTGTTAAAATATCATCATTGCTAAATACCAATGACTACCAAAATATTATTCAGGCATATGCCAATTATGTATTAAATAAACAGTCTGATTTTTCTGAAAAACAGAATTGTTATCCATCCACGGCAAAATTTGTTGATCCTGACCTTATTCAATTAAATGTCAATATTGATAATAAAAATGAATGTCTTAACCAATTAATACATCGTCTTGAAGATAAAGGTTATGTCACTTCTCACTACCGCGATTCTGTTTTACAGCGCGAAGAAATAGGCGACACGGCTATCGAAAATGGTATCGCCTTACCTCATGGCTCACCGATGTTTGTGACTAAATCCAGTATATCCATTATGACATTACGCAAACCCATCAAATGGGGTGTTATTGATGTTAGCGTGATTATTATGGTTAGCCTTTCTGAAAAAAACATTAATAGTATCAATGAAGTATTTACTGAAATTTACGAAATTGTTTCGAACAAACACGCTATATCAGCATTAAAAAATATCACCAGCTTTAAACAACTAAAATTATTTTTGGATAATCAAAGAGGAATCAAAAATGTACTTTGATAAACAGTTATGCCTTTTAAATATCGAGGCATTAAATCAAGAACAAGTTCTCACGCAAATGGCACAAATGTTATTTAGCAATGGGATAGTTAAACAAGATTTTTTAGACGGCATTTTACAAAGAGAACAACAATATCCAACTGGTTTATTGGTTAATTCTGTTGGGTTTGCTTTGCCACATACGGATTCATCAAAAGTTAATCAATCACAAATTTGTTTTGCATCATTAAAACAGCCAGTCATTTTTAGATGTATGACCGATGAAAACGAAAAAATTCCCGTCAAATTTATTTTTATGCTTGCCATGAAACAACCTCATGAACAAGTTGAAAACTTACAAAATTTAATAGGCTTATTCCAAAATGAACAACAAATAAAATTATTGGAACAATGTCATTCAATTAACGAATTTATCGCTATTTTAAATGTAGCTGGTGTGAAATAGAAAGTTAACTTTTATAAAGGAGTCCTAAAATGGATAGTGTGATTAACATTTTTCAATGGTTAATAAATTTAGGTGGGATTGTTTTTTTACCTATCATTATCTTTATTATCGCCTTATTTTTTAGAGTGCCGTTTTCTAAAGCGATTATGTCCGGTATTACTGTCGGTATTGGTATAGTCGGTTTAGGTTTAGTTATCACGTTATTGTCTGACACTTTAGGTGTTGCAATTCAAAAAATGGGGGAACAATACGGAACATCATTAAGCATCATGGATATTGGGTGTGGAGTAGGTGGACCATTGGCATTTTCAACTACGTTGGGATTACTGCTTATTCCTATTTCGTTGATAATTAACTTTATCTTTATTTCACTCGGTTGGACGCGCACTTTAAATGTTGATATTTGGAATTTTTGGTTTGCGATATTCTTAGGCCTAGTGGCTTATTCGGTAACGGGGTTTTATTGGGTAGGGATTATTGGATGTATCACGGCTGTTATGTTGCAATGGTTCTTAGCCGACTTATTACAAAAACCGATAAGTTCATTTTTTGGCTATCCAGGTATTTCAATTACTCACTTGATGGCCTTGTCGGGTGCTGTTGTGGCAATTCCTTTAAATTGGATCTTTGATCGTATTCCTGGATTTAATCAATTAAATGCCGATTCAGAAGCTCTAACCAAAAGATTCGGTATTTTTGGTGATACGGTCGTTATTGGTTTAATTATTGGTTTAGTTGTGGGAATTTTAGCCGGTTATGATGTGCCGCAAATTGGTAAGCTAGCAATTTCGACCGCAGCAATTATGAAAATAATGCCCAAAATGGTTGCCATGTTTATGGAAGGTTTGCTACCGGTTGCTGAAGCTGCTCGAGAATTCACCAGCAAAAAACTCAATGGTAAGCAAGTGAATATTGGTATGGATGCGGCATTAACAGTTGGACATCCCGCTGTTATGGCAACGGCATTAATTATGGTGCCGGTTTCACTCCTATTGGCCTTAATCTTGCCGGGTAATAAAGTGTTACCTTTTGGTGATTTAGCCTTCTACGCTTTTGGTATCTGTTTGATGGTTCCGTTTTTTAAAGGAAATATCGTTCGATCAATTATTGGGGGCACAATTTATTTAGTGATTTGCCTATATATGGCAACTTGGCTAGCGCCAGTTATTACTGATGTATTCCATTTGGCTAACTATGATGTGGGCACTGCGGGCATTGTCACAGTTATTTTATGTGGTTTATGGCCAGTCACCTTATTTGTGTTGTTATTAAACTATCTTGGTTATATCGGATTGATAGGTTTAGCACTAGTGATTTTATGCTTGCTAATTTATATCAATAAAATCAAAAAAATCGAAATGTACTAAAAGGAACATGATTATGAAAAAATTACTTATTATGTGTGGTGCAGGGCATGCAACATCAACTATTGCTGTTAGTAAAGTGACTAAATGGCTAAATGATGAAAAATTAACAGAAAGTGTCAAAATCTATCAATCAAAAATAGCCGATGAGTTAAATAAAATAGACACATATGATGTAGTTATTAGCACTACCATCGTACCAGAATCAATTAAGGGTAAAGTTATAAATGGTTTAGCTTTGTTGACTGGCGTTGGTTTAAACGAATTTTTTGCTGAACTAAAAAAGCGTTTAGCCATCTAGCATTATCAAATTAAATAAGGTGTATAAAACCAAGCCCCATTTACATTGCTATTTAGCCCAACGGCAAACGAGTAAATGGGGGCATATAAATAAGGAATAATACCAATATGAACATTTATCACCACGCCATAAAAATTGAAACGGTATCTGGCCGGCACTCTTATCATGATATTACTAATGAATTAAACCAGTTTATTGCACAATCAAATATCCAAAATGGTCAACTCACCATCGCTACAACGCATACGACATGTTCACTTTTTTTTGATGAATGTATGCACGACACCAATTTTTTTGGTGATGAATATTTGCATGTTGATATTAATAATGTGTTAGAGCAGATTGTTCCTAAAATGACTAGCGAAAATCAATACAATAGTCCTGGACCAAAGCATATTGAGTTTGGTTTAAGCCTAAATGATCCCAATTATCCTGCTGAAAAATGGGTAATGCTTAATACCGATGCTCATATCAAATCATCGCTATTTGGTAGTTTTTCATTAGTATTAATCATCAAAGATGGCAAGCCACTTATGGGCGAACTAGGGCGAATTTATTTTGTTGACTGGGATGCATTACGAGAACGAATCCGTAATGTTAATTTTATGTTGATGGGCTGCTAATAAAGGTGATAACTATGATTTTGTCTCCATCATTGTTTAATTCAGATCTTTATTTGATCAAAGAAACGTTAAATACGCTTGAATCACTAGGCATCACACAGTTACATATTGATGTAATGGATAATCACTATGTCCCAAATTTAGGTTTTAATGCTGGTTTTGTATCAAATTTGAAATCGCATACCCATTTTATTTTAGATTGCCACCTAATGATTGAAAAACCTGAATTATCAATTTTTGATTTTATTGAAGCTAAACCCGATATTATCACTTTTCACTTTGAAGCAACGGTTCATCATTCGTTTATCATCAATAAAATAAAAAACAATAATATAAAAGTCGGTCTGGCAATCAACCCAAGCACACCGGTTGAACACATTAAAATGCTATTGCCACTTGTTGATCTTGTCCTTGTTATGACCGTTAATCCCGGACAAAAAAACGAAACCTTTTTGCCTTTCACATTACAAAAAATTGAACAACTGAGCTTAGAACGGCAAAAAGGCAATCATCATTATGATATTCAAGTCGACGGAAATATTACTGATAAAACCCTATCACTATGCGTAAAAGCTGGGGCTAATAATATTGTTTCGGGTGGGTTTATCTTTAAAAATAATGATATTGCAAACAATATTGAAAAATTAAAAGTGGCAACTAATTAAGGAAAGTGCAATGAGTATAAAAACAATATTAAGTAATATATTAACTGAAATAGCGGCACAAATAGACACAATCAACGAAGTGCAATTACACGAATTTAAAAATGCGATTATTAGTGCAAACCATCTATTTTTAGCGGGAACAGGGCGTTCGGGATTAATGATAAGTGCGTTTGCCAATCGGTTAATGCATTTAGGTTTAAAGGTCAGCTTAATTACCGAAATTAGTAAACCCAAAGCCAATAAAGGTGATTTGCTGATTTTAGGCTCTAATTCAGGCGAAACCAAAAGCTTAATTGCCTATGCACAGCAGGCAAAAGACTTGGGTGTCAAAGTCATATTATTCACAACAAACGGTACTTCGACCTTGGCAAAATTAGCCGATAATATGGTTATTATTCCCATAAAAGTTGATAAGTTAAACCAACCAATGGGTAGCACATTTGAGCAACTCTCATTACTGACTTATGACAGTCTTATTTATAGTTTAATGGAAAGCTTACAACAGACCCCAGAGGTAATGAAGTGTCGACATGCGAATATTGAGTGATTTTTTTTGCACTTTAAATGTCAATAAAAAATTGAATAAAATCAATACCTTTTCTGACCGATTATTATTGCCTTTTTGTTGTTGGTTTTTGGGCGTTTTTGAATGTGATAGGTTGAACATCATAAATTATTACGCCCAAATATTAAGTGATTTAGCTACCTTTTAATAACGTTGCAATTTCGTTAATATCGTTTGGCGTTGTTTGACAGCAGCCACCAATTAATGTTGCGCCTAGTTTTAACCAGATGGGTAATTGGTTTGTAAAGGTGCAATTGTGGTGATGATTTTTGTGCCATTGTTTGGTGGTTGGATCGTATTGTTCACCAGAGTTGGGATAGACAATCAGCGGTTTTTGCGTAAGTTTTTGTAACGATTCTAACGCTGCAGTGACATTTTCTAGCGCAATGCAGTTAACACCAATACTAACTACTTGTTGACAGTGATTAAGATGCTCAATGACCAAAGATAATGGGGTGCCATCGCTAAGATGATTGGGATCTTTTAATGTTAGCGAAAACCAGCTTGTTACAGTTGGAAATTTTTCGAGAAGCTTTGTGAGTGCTTTGATCTCAGCAAAAGAGGGCAGTGTTTCGCAAGCCAGCAGATCGACTTCTGCGTCAACCAATGCTTTGATGCGGTTATAGTGAAAATCGATAAATTCTGATTCAGAAAGTTGATAATCACCAGTATATTCTGAACCATTTGCAAGATAAGCACCATAAGGACCAACTGAACCAGCAATTAGTAGTGTTTTATTTTGTTTTGTTTCATCTAGGTATTGACTCTTTGCTTGCTTGGCAAGCTCGACGCTGGTTTTTATTAGCTTGATGGATTGCTCTAGTGTAATCCCTTTTTTAGCAAACCCCAATGGTGTAGCTTGATAGCTAGCGGTAATCGCACAATCAGCACCAGCTTTAAAATAGTCATAATGGACTTGGCGGATCAGTTCTGGTCTTTCGATTAACACTTTTGCTGACCATAAACTGTCGTTAAGATCACAGCCACGACGTTGTAACTCGCTGGCTAGTGCACCATCAATAATGATGTGCTTTTTTTGCTTTAACAGTGCACTCATTGGATTGTTATTTTTCATTTTTTGCCACTCTCTTTTGATGGGCTTGGGTAAAGTGGTGGGCAATAAAGCAGACAACCACAAAAGGAATGCCACAATAAAGTGCAATACGTTGTTCTGGATCGAATGCTAGTCCAATACAAGCAATTAAACATAAAATAAAGCCTAAAATAGGTACAAGTGGGTAAAATGGGGCTTTATATTTTAGATTGTTTTGCTCCTCACGAGTTAAACTTTTTCTAAAAAAGAAGTGTGAAGCGCAAATACTTAGCCAAACGGCCACCACGGCAAATCCTGAAATAGCTGTCAAGGCAACAAAAACCGTGTTAGGCGCAATAATGCTTGTGAGTAATGCCAATAAGCCACCTAACATACTGATGGAAATAGCAAAGGCTGGAACGCCTGTCTGATTAAGTTTACTGAAGCATTTGGGTAATGTACCTTGGTTGGAAAGCGACCACAACATGCGTCCAGAAGCATAAAGTCCCGAATTTGCAGCTGACAAAATGGCGGTTAAAATTACAAAATTAAGACAATCGGCAGCATAAGGTAAGCCGATATTTTCAAAAACGGTAACAAAGGGACTTTCGATAACGCCAGCTTGATCCATTGGCAATAAGGCTGCTAAGACAAAAACGGTGCCAATAAAGAAGATGATAAGTCTTAGAATTGTGGTTTTTATTGCTAACGGAATGGTCTTTTCTGGCTCTTTTGTTTCACCAGCGGCAATACCAATAAGTTCCGTGCCTGAAAAGGCAAAATTAACCGATACCATCGTCATAATAATCGGGGTAATGCCATTCGGGAACCAACCATTATCGGTAATATTGTGTAAAAAGGGCGCAGGGATGTCATTTTTCATAGGGACAAAGCCAAAAATAGCCGCAGCACCAGCAATAATAAAGATAATAATGGTGATTACTTTGATAATCGAAAACCAAAATTCACTCTCAGCAAAAAATTGTGCGGTAACGATGTTTAATGCCAAAATCACGGTACAGAAAGCAGAACACCAGACCCAAATAGGTGTATTTGGAAACCAATGCTTCATACAAAATCCTGCTGCGGTAATGCTTGAGCCGAGTGCGACAGTCCATGTTAACCAATATAACCAAGCAACAGTATAACCCGTTGCAGGGCTAATGAACCGCGAGGCATAAGTATGAAAGGCACCTGTTTCTGGTATGGCGACAGCGAGTTCTCCAAGGCATAACATGACTAGGTAGACCACTAATGCACCAATTAGATATGCGATAATTGTGCCAATTGCACCTGCGGTAGCAATAATGTAGCCAGTGTTAAAAAAGAGACCCGTACCAATAACGCCACCAAGTGATAGCATAATAAGATGCCGAGTTTTCATGGTGCGTTTGAATTGGTTTTTGTTTGATGAGATTGATTGTTGTGTATTCATAAGGCGTTTTGTTCTATTCATTGTTATTATGTTTAAATTAATATACCACCAATAAATGAGTGGGCTGCTTTTTTGTTAATTGTTATTAATTATCTCCAAAAACTTTTTGTAAAAAATCCTGTATTGGTAATATTTGTCCATTTAATGTTGCTTCTTGTTTATCTTTGGCATAATCCACCTCAGAATAGACCCCTTCAATGTTATTTTTTTCAAAGGTAAATAGTGGGATTTTGATAAAATTATTTTCCGCTATTGATGATTTTATTGATAAATTTTCTTTTTCAATTTGTTCAGGTGTTAATGCTTCTTCATTTGGGGTTTTGAGCTGTGCTGAGAAATAAGCCAATACGTTAAATGGTGCATCGACGTTTAGTTTAAGGCTATCAATATTGTTAATGTTGATTATAAAACGTTCCAGTCTTGAGCGTATTCCTGATAAAGCTACAAAAGCATTGGCATTAACTTCACCTATGGTGTTTTTAAAATGGAATTTATTTAGTGAAATTTGGGAATTTAATGATGTTTGTTTGTCATCAAAGTCGGTGTAATCAAAATTATTAGATAGCATTGTGACAGGAATATTTTGGTAACTAAGATCTAAACTAACACTGCCTACATTTGGCAAACCGAGTAATACCGATTCTGCATCGGCTTTTAATAAGCCATCAACAGTATTGTTTGTTGGGTTGAAGATGTTTTCTTGATCGACCATTAAGTTGTTAATGATGATCTTTTGATCATCTGGAACGGGTTCTGAAGAGGTATTAAATTCAAGTGTCATTTTTCCCATTTCGGTATGATGATTTGGGATTATAACACCAGTTTTATGAAGGATATCGCCTTGATATTTTAGATTATCAAAAGTAATTCGCGGTTCGATATAGTGATTGTGAGAGCCTAATGCAATCTTATCGGCATTGATATTATAATGTATTCCTGTTTTGTCTGAATTTGGGTAGGCTGATAAATTAAATTTCTGTAGGGTGACTTGTGGTTTTGAGAAATTTTTATAGTTTTTATAAATGAATTTATCTATATTCACTTGGGCATGTAAATCGGAAAGATGTTTATTGACTTCAATATTAATATCACCATCAGACACCTCTAAGGAGCCATCAATAAAACTCAAAATCTCAGAATTATTATTGGAATCTGAATCAACAAGATTAAGCGCTTTGTTGGCTAATTTTATGGTGAGATTTTCTTGGTAGCTCATACCGAGCTTAGCTGTAATAAATGGTTGATTACCAGCTAGTTGCCAAAGTTCTGGCGATAGTGCTTCGCTCATTGCATATTCTATCCATGCCATCTGTGGAGTGAATTTCCCTTCTGAAAGGGCAATGATTGGGAATGGGCCATGGTGGATGGTGATATCGTCATTAAAAAGTGTTTTTGTGTCTTCAATAAGCCAACTAAAATTCTTTGGAATTACCTTTACAGTAAGGTGTAGGTTGGTTGAAAAGATAGATTGTTGATAATCGCTATATTCAATTACAATGCTAAATTCATCTTGGTCGTTGTCAATTTTTTGTGTAATTTGTTCTATTTTTTTGTCAATGTTGTTTTTGATTACGTTCCCTGTATACCAAGACGAGCCAACGTATCCTAATATTGCAATAATGCCTATAGCGATTACACTTTTTTTCATTGTTTCTTCTCTTTTTTATTGGGTATTATTTTAGTAATTTTAATTGATTTGCAGTTTATAGGCGATAATTTTTTGATTATTTTAGTTTCTTTAAGGGTAATAAGTCGGTTTTTATCAATTTATTTTTTTTGAAAAGGGCAGCTGAATAATATCCGCCAGTATGACTGGCGGATCAGATTAGTTAGATAAGTTGACTGATTAGTTATAAATTGTCTAAGAATTCTTCTTTTGACATTGTTTTACCATTCACTTCAACTTCGTCACTATCTTTAGCTAAGTTCACGTCTAAATAAAAGCCATCAGTTTTACCATTGCTTAACATTAAAAAGCTGGATTTAGATTTAAGTAAGTTAGCCGCCAATTGTATCATTTGATTGGCTTTTGTGATTTGTTGTGGTGTTACGTTATTATCGTTAGGGTTTTCTATTTGTGCTGATATATGCGCTAATGCGTCAAATGGTGCTTCGAGCTTGAATTTTATCGCATTAATATTTTCGTAAGGGTCTTGAACAAGAGACATCTCATATATATCAAATACATCTAACATTAAGTTAATATTAATATCACCTGCAGGCGTGTGCCAATTGAATTTATTGAGTGAAAATTTGATATTCTGTTTGGGATTGATATCGTTTAAATTCATATCATTCATATCATTCATATCAAATAGGTTACTGGACCAACCTCTATTCAAACTTTGAAACTCGACATCGGTCTGAATATTGCCTAGATTCTGTTGACCATAAATAATCGAATCAATATTAGCAAAACACGAATTATCAATTATATTAGAAGCCTTATTTAAGACACTTTTTTGCTTCATAGTGATATTATTAAAAACCAATGGCTTGATATTTGGGGTATATAATGATGGGGGGGACTCTAATATCATTTTATCGATACTGCCTTGCGAATCCATATCTTGGGTTTTGTAATTAAATTTACCTGTTGATTTAATGTTATCAATATCCAAACCTGCTATTGAATATGTGCTAAAACTGTATTTTATATTACCGATATTTAATTTGTAATCTACCTCATCTAGTGTGCTAAGTGGTGTTAGTGACAGATTCAAGTCACTAAAGATAACATTAAAGTCGTATGTGTCGTCTGATAGAAAAGGTAATCTATCTAATTGCAAATTAGCCGTCATATCAGTACCATCAATATAGCCACTAAAGGTAAAATAACCTTTGCCAATATCAAAGTCGTTATCCATAAATTTTATCGCTTTGCTTGTCAATTTAGCAGTGACATATTCACCATAACTTATTCCCATATGCCCAGAAATAAATGGCTGATTATCCGCTAATTTCCAAAGTCTTTGGTTAGTTTGTTCTGTCATTTCGTATTCTAACCAAGCTATTTGTGGAACAAATGTACCTTTGGTAAGGGCTGCAATAGGGAAAGGACCATGGTGGATGGTGATATCATCATCAAATAGTTTTTGGGGGGTAGCAATTTCATCCAAAGATTGATTTTGTGACGATGTCACTTTTAGATGGAGTTTAGTTGAGAATATTCCTTTGTCGTAATTGCTCTTTTCAATATTAAAGGTAAATTTGTCTTGAATTTGGTTAACATTGTTGGTGATTAACGCTAATTGGCTATCAATATCTCTTTCAATTATGTTACCGGTGTACCACGCCGTACCAACATAAGAAACTCCTAATACGGCAATTATTCCTATCGCTAGTGTAGTTTTTTTCATTTTTGTTCTCTTAGTTATTTATTATATTTTAAATTATCATTCTTGATGATCTGCAAAATTAGTCAACAAATTTTTAATATATTCAATACGTTCATTGCGTTGTAATTCTGATTTTTGTAATTTTAATCGATTTGAGCTTTCTAGGCGATAATTTTTTGACTTTTTGTAAAGCGCATTTAACACAAGTTTAAATTGATCCCTTACTGTATTATGGTCAATAAATTATCAACCGTTATGCTCGAGTTTAAAATAATCGCTAAGTTAACCAAAATAACCGAAACAATTTATAATTATATGAGTGTTACAAAAACAAATTATAAATTTTTAAAAAAATCTTTTTTATCTAGTAATTTCCCATTTACATTTACGTTTTGACTGCCTTTTGTGTACTGCACATCAGAGTAGAAACCTTCTGTTTGATCTTTATTAAAGGTAAAAAATGGTGATTGACTAAAAAGCTTTTTTGAATTGGTCTTTATTACAAAGTTTTCTTTTGCAATTTGTTCTGCTGTAACATGGCTAGCGTTAGGGTTTTCGATTTGTGCTGACAAACGAGCTAACACGTCAAATGGTGCTTCAAGCTTGAATTTAAATGTGTTGATTTTGTCGTAATTTTTTTCATTAATACTTGCGTTATTAATATCTGATATATTAAACAAAAAGTTAACATTGATATCGCCACCAGCATTGTGCCAATTGAATTTATTTAACGAAAATTCGATATTATGTTTGTCGTTCTTACTTATGTCAGAAGCATGTGTTTTAAATTGATAATTTAAAAATTGTTTATCAACCCCCTTGAAGTTAATATCAAGCGATCCATTGCCCAGATTTTGTTGACCATAAATAATCGAACCAATGCTACTGACAAGCGAACCATCAATCGTATTGTTGGTGTCATTTAAGACATTTTTTTGACTCACCACGATTTTATTAATAATCACCGATACCGATTCGATTTTAGGGGTGTATGATTTCATATTTAATGTGATTTTATCAATACTGCTTTGCTCATCAATATTTTGATTTTTGTAGTTAACCCGACCTTTGGATTTGAAATTGTTGACATCAAAATTCCCTTTTGAGATAAAGCTATCAAAACTGTATTTAATATTGCCAATATTAAATACATAATCGATGTCTTCAGTGGTACTGAGTGGCTTTAATGACAGATTAAAGTCATCAAAGTTAAAATGATGGGTATCGTCAGAAAGAAAAACTAATTTATCCAATTTGATTTCAGCCTTAATGTCAGAACCATTGGTATAGCTACTAAAGGTATAACTGCCGTTACTGATATCTAAGATACAATCATGAATGGACTGGATTTCGTTCTGTGAGGCTTTAATCGCTTTGCTTGCAAGTTTAACGGTGATATATTCGCCATAACTCATACCTGTATGCCCACTAATAAATGGCCGATTGCCGGCTAGTTTCCAAAGCGTTGGATTAGCTTGTTGGCTCATTTCATATTCTAACCAAGCCATTTGTGGGGCAAAAGTCCCTTTGGCAAGCGCAGCAATAGGGAAGGGGCCATGATGGATAGTGACATCGTCATCAAATAAAGTTTTTGGGGTAGCATCTTGGATAGTAGATTCATTTAGTGACGCTGTCACAGTTAGGTGTGCTTTAGTTGAAAAGATACCCTTTTCATAATGACTTTTCGTAACGGAAAATGTGAAAAGGTCTTGAATCTGATTAACTTTATTTGTGACTTGGGCTAATTGGTTGTCGATATGATTTTCAATCATGTTACCGGTGTACCATGATGTACCTACATAAGCCATACCCAATACAGCAATTATTCCTATAGCAAGTGTGTGTTTTTTCATTATAGTTCTCTTAATTATTCATGATATTTTAAATTATTATTCTTGATGTTCTGCAAAATCAATCAATAAATTTTTAATATATTCAATGCGATCAATGCGTTGTAATTCTGATTTTTGTAATTTCAATCTATTTGAACTTTCTAGGCGATAATTTTTTGGTTCTTTTTGAATTATTTGAATTAAATAATCGACTGATACCTTATTATTACTGCCGAATTCTATATAACCACCTTTTTCGCCAAATTCGATTTTGGTAATGCCTAATTGGCTTGCATGATAACGGATTTTAGTGGTTTCTAATAAAAATAGTACTGCATCAGGTAATTTCCCAAAGCGATCTCGCATTTCGACTTGAATGTCGGTTAGCTCGTCTAGGTCATCAATGCTAGCAATGCGTTTATAAAGCGATAGTCGGGTGTTGACATCGGGAATAAAGTCATCAGGAATTAATGTCGGCAATCTTAATTCCACTTCGGTTTGTTGGCTATTAAGTAATGATTCTAGTGTCGGTTCTTTGCCTTCTTTTAATGATTTGACCGCATCATCAAGCAGTTCAAGATAAAGGTTAAAGCCAATAGTTTCAATTTGTCCACTTTGATCACTACCCAATAGCTCGCCTGCACCCCGAATTTCAAGATCGTGTGTGGCTAGGGCAAAGCCGGCTCCTAAATCTTCTAGGGATGCGATCGCATCTAAGCGCTTTTTAGCATCTTTAGTGAGTAATTTAGGATGTGGCGTTAATAAATAAGCATAGGCTTGATGGTAAGAACGCCCAACTCGCCCCCTGAGTTGATGTAACTGAGCTAAACCAAATTTATCGGCACGATCAATAATAATAGTATTGGCGTTGGGAATGTCGATACCGGTTTCAACAATGGTAGTACAAACAAGTATGTTAAAGCGTTGATGATGAAAGTCATTCATCACACGTTCTAAATCGCGCTCATGCATTTGCCCATGTCCAATGGTAATGCGTGCTTCGGGCACCAGTTCTGCCAGTTTTTCGCTGACTTTTTCGATATCAGAGATATCATTGTGTAAATAATAAATCTGACCACCACGTAAAATTTCACGTAAAATGGCTTCTCTAATCACAAGATCATCATATTCTCGAACAAAGGTTTTTACCGCCAGTCGTCGAGCAGGTGGTGTTGCGATAATCGAAAGATCTCGCATACCACTCATTGCCATGTTTAGCGTTCGTGGAATTGGGGTTGCTGTTAGCGTTAAAATATCGATATTTGCTCGCATTGCTTTAATGCGTTCTTTTTGACGAACGCCAAAGCGGTGTTCTTCATCAACAATTAGTAAACCTAAATCTTTCCATTTGATATCTTCTTGTAGCAATTTATGCGTACCAATCACAATATCAATTTTGCCTTCGCCAAGAGCTTCTATAATGGCTTTTTGTTGTTTGGCTGTTTTGAAGCGAGACAGGCTCTCTATACGGATAGGCCAATTGGCGAAACGGTCGCAAAAGCTTTCGTAGTGTTGTTCAGCAAGCAGGGTTGTTGGCACTAAAACCGCTGTTTGTTTATGATTAATCACGGCTAAAAACGCAGCACGAATAGCAACTTCGGTTTTACCAAAACCCACATCACCACAGACTAATCGGTCCATGGCATAAGGCGAGCACATATCGCCAATTACTGCACCAATCGCATTTTGTTGATCATCAGTTTCTTGGTAAGGGAATCCTTGGCAAAATAGTTCATATTGCTCACGGTCTTGTTGAAATTGAAATCCGGGTTTACTTTCACGTTCAGCATAGATATCGAGTAATTCTGCTGCGACATCACGCACTTTTTCGGCCGCTTTTTGCCGAGCCTTACTCCAAGTATCGGTGCCTAATTTATTCAGTGGGGCATTTTCTTCATCGCCACCAGAGTAACGACTTATTAAGTTTAATGACGAAACGGGAACATAAAGCTTGGTATCATTGGCATACAACAAAATTAGATATTCTGCTGTAATACCGCCTGTTTCTAACGTTGTAAGACCTGCATAACGACCCACACCGTGCTCTAAATGTACAACGGGTTTTCCTGGTGTTAATTCAGCTAGGCTACGAATGAGTGAATCGGTATTAATCGCTTGTTTATTTTCTTTTTTACGACGAATAATGCGCCGACCTAATAGTTCGTTTTCGGTAATAAAAGCGTAATTTTTTTGTTGATCAATAAAGCCTTGTTCACTGGTACCAATCATTAAACAAAAACGGTTATCCGTATTGGTTTGTTCATCAAGCTGATTGATGGTGGTTGGATGAATACGAATTCTGCCAAGAATTTCTTGTAACGCTTCCTTGCGTCCTTCAGACTCAACCGAAAAGATGATTTTACCCGAAAAATTATCAGCAAATTGTTGAAATTGCCAATAGGGATCTTTTTGTTGGATCTGAATGGCGATTTCAGGTAATGCAGAATAAGGTAAATTAATATTTTTATTCGATTCTATGATTGTCGCATTTGATATTACTATTCTTGGGTAGTTTTTGAAATGAGCAAAAATTTCATCAGTTTTAGACCAAATAATTGCAGGCTCAAGTAATGGACGCATAGGATCGACTTTGCGACTTTCATAACGCTGAGTAATGTCTTGCCAATACTTATTAGCATATTGCTCAATATTAACAGTATTGATAATTAAGGTATTAGCTAAAAAATAAGAAAATAGTGGTGTTAACGGTTCGTTAAAAAACAGTGCTTGCCAATATTCAATACCCGTTGGCAAAATATTTTTGCTCACTTGTTGATAGATACTTTCTGCATCTAATCTGACTTCAAATTGTTCACGCCATTGACTGCGGAACAGCTCAATCGATGCTTTATCAAATGGAAATTCATGTGCAGGTAGTAGCTGGATTTCTTCAATTTCGTTAAGCGTTCGCTGGTTTTCAACATCAAAGGTGCGTATGCTGTCGATTTCGTTATCAAAAAAGTCGATACGATAAGGCTTATCACTGCCCATTGGATAGATGTCAAACAGTTCGCCGCGAGTAGCATATTCGCCATGCTCCATGACTTGACTGACTGAGCGATAGCCTGCATTTTCAAGTTGTAAACGTAAGTGTTCACGACTAATTTGCTGACCCTTTTTCATTATAAATACATGCCCGCCTAAATAGCTTTGAGGGCAGACTTTTTGCATTAAGGTATTGATGGGTAAAATCAATGCACCTTTGGTTAAATGCCCAAGATGATAAAGGCAGGATAAACGTTCTGATACAATATCTTGATGTGGTGAAAAACTATCATAAGGTAATGTTTCCCAATCGGGAAAAAAGATAGCAGGAAACGGCGAAAATTGCTTAAGCTCTCCATGTATGCGGGCGGTTTGCTGCATATCATCAGTAATAATCACCACTAAACCATCGTGTGCGTCTATTACTTGGGCACAAAATTGTGACAATGATGAACCGATAAGTTGTCCAATTTGCTTTACTTCACCCGATTTTTGAGGAATCAATGTTGAACTAGGTTGTATTTTTGACATGATGAATTTGTTGATATTGCTGAAAAATTATCAACAGATTATAACGTAATTACGTGGTTGTTTTCTATAACTGTTTAATCCTGTATGATAAGCACCTTGCAATTAACTAGCAGAACTTTGTCAAAAAGTTTTAGGTAATATATACGTTTATGTCAAAGATATTTCGTCCATTAGTCTTTTTTATTGGTTTGCGCTATGTGTATGGGCAAAAAACGGATGGGTTTGGTCGCTTTGTGTCATGGTTGTCGATGATTGGGATTATGCTTGGTTCCATTGGCTTGATTGTCGTTTTATCGGTCATGAATGGGCTTGAAGATCAAATGCAAGGTAGTATTTTGAAGTTTCTACCTCAAGCGCAGATCACAACTCCACAGGGGCGTATTGATCCTAATGTTGTTACTCGTGAACAGTTTATCCATATTCAAGGCGTTAATCATATAAGCCCTTTAGTTACTGGTGATGTGGTTTTGCAAAGTGAGCAAAGTATCACTGTGAGCACCTTAATGGGTATTACGCCAGAAGATAATGACCCAATCAATGATTATATTTATAGTGGTTCTGTTTTGGATTTGCAGGCAGGGCAGTATAATGTCATTATTGGGCAAACATTAGCCAATCAATTAGGCGTAACCGTTGGTGACAAAATTCGCTTAATGGTGACAGATGCTAGTCAAATTACGCCTGTTGGACGCATTCCTTCACAGCGCTTATTTAATATTGTTGGGCTATTTTCAGTTAATCATGATATTAATCAATCTCTAATTTATGTTCATCAGTCCGATGCTCGGAATTTGTTACGTTACCCTGCTAATATGATAACAAGTTGGCGTTTATTTTTAGATAAACCGCTTGATATTGCTTCTGTAACAAATACTCCATTACCAGACGGGTTAGTTTTTAATGATTGGCGTGTTAAACGTGGTGAGCTGTTTCAAGCGATTAAAATGGAAAAAAATGTTATGGGCTTATTGATTAGTTTAATTGTCATTGTTGCCGCTTTTAACATTATCACCTCGCTAAGTTTACTCGTTATGGAAAAACAAGGCGAAGTTGCGATTTTGAAGACGCAAGGCTTGTCTCGTTTTAAAATCATGCTGATTTTTATTATTCAAGGAGCAAGTTCAGGGGTAATTGGCACGTTATTAGGTAGTGCATTTGGCCTGTTACTTGCTTGTTATCTAAACGAAATTATGCAAGTGCTTGGTTTATCGTTTGCTGGCATTCAATTGCCATCATTGGTTGAGCCAACACAAGTTGTTTTTATTATTATTGGATTGCTTATGTTATCGCTAATTTCAACTATTTATCCTGCATATCGTGCAGCCAATATACAACCAGCCGAGGCTTTACGTTATGAATAATCCACAAATACTTCTAAGCGCCAAGAACCTTTATAAAACCTATAACGAAGGCAAAATGGTGACCGAGGTGTTAAAAAATGTCTCGTTTGATATTTACCCAAAATCATTACTCGCCATTATTGGTAGTTCAGGATCAGGTAAAAGCACGTTATTACATCTATTAGGTGGGCTTGATAAACCCACTTCGGGCGAAATCATGTTTAAGTCCAAACAACTTAACCAATTATCCGAGGTTGAAAAGGCGCAGCTACGTAATCAAGAAATCGGCTTCGTTTATCAATTCCATCATTTATTGCCCGATTTTACAGCGCTAGAAAATGTCGCGATGCCATTATTAATTGGTGGTGTATCCCCTAATGAAGCAAAAAAACGTGCCATGGCAATGCTTGAATCGGTTAATTTGGCTAAACGAGCCAATCATCGTCCATCTGAGCTATCAGGCGGTGAGCGTCAGCGTGTGGCAATTGGGCGTGCGTTAATTAATAACCCCGCACTAGTTATGGCCGATGAGCCAACAGGAAACCTTGATAAATCAACTGCTGATGCGATTTTTGATTTACTTATTAAACTAAATCGCGAACATGGCACCGCGTTTTTGGTGGTGACGCATGATCTTGAACTCGCTAATAAACTTGATAAACAAATGGTGATGAGAGATGGGCAACTATCTGATAACGCATCATCAAATAATCAATGAATAGGTAATTAGTATGAATTTATCTTTAATTACCGCCATCAAATTCCGTAAAGGTCGCCGTAAAAGTGGTATGGTATCGTTGATTTCGATCATTTCAACACTTAGTATCGCCATTGGCATTGCCGCCTTAATTATAGGGTTAAGTGCCATGAACGGCTTCGAGCGCGAGCTACATAATCGGGTTTTATCTGTGGTGCCACATGGGCAACTATATCCTGAATACGGCAATTTAGATAATTGGCAACATATTCAACAAGAGCTCAAAAATAACAGCCATATTGTATCGGCCTTACCGTTTGTTAATTTTACCGGATTAATCGAAAACGGCAGCAAACTAGCCGCAGTACAAGTACAAGGGCTTGATCCCGAGCAAGAAGTGCAAGTTAGCGCACTGCCTAATTATGTCCTGAATAATAAATGGCAAGATTTTAAGCCCGATAGCCAGCAAGTGATTATTGGAGCTGGGTTAGCTAAGAGCTTGTCGATAAATGAAGGGGGATGGGTTTCTTTATTAATTCCTGTATCGAGTGGGCCAAACCAACTCAAGCCGCCTAAACGGGTTCGTTTGCAAGTGGTGGGCATTTTAGAGTTAAGCGGTAGCTTAAGTAACAATATGGCATTGATCCCCTTAACCGATGCACAAAAACTTCTAAGTATGGGCGATAGCGTTACAGGCATTATGGTCAATGTGAATGATGTTTATCAAGCTAATAACCTTATAGGGCAGGCTGTATTAGCCCTTGATGAAACCCTAACATTTAATAGTTGGGAACAGACCTTTGGCTTTATGTATCGCGATATTCAAATGATCCGGCAAATCATGTATTTAGCCATGATTGTAGTGATTGGCGTGGCTTGTTTTAACATTGTGTCAACGCTTGTCATTGCCGTCAAAGACAAACAGCGAGATATCGCCATATTAAAAACGCTAGGTGCAACCAATCGGTTAATTCGGCATATTTTTATTTGGTATGGTGTGATATCAGGATTAATTGGTAGCTTAATGGGTGTTGTTTTAGGTGTGATATTGTCTTGGCAACTATCGAATATTATGGGTGGAGTTGAGTCATTGCTGGGGCATAAAATCCTAAATAGTAATATCTATTTTATCGACTTTTTACCCTCTGAAATCCATCTATTTGATGTAGTAATAGTGTTTATTACCGCTATGTTACTCAGCTTAATTGCTAGTTACTATCCAGCTAAACGGGCTTGTAACATCGATCCTGCACGGATTTTAAATAGCTTTTAGTCGTATCAAGTTTGCATAAAAAAGGCGCTGATTGATGATAATCTGCGCCTTTTTATTGTTAATAATAGACGTAATAACCACTAGGTAAAGCATAGCGCATATATTGTGCATAGATCCCCAATGCAGTGACAATAAATACAAGGCTAATAATAAGCCAACTTAGCTTACTTGGGTATTTGAATGTTTTAAGGCATAACGAAATCAGCCCACCCAGTACAAACCCAGTGCAAGCGCCACCGATATGAGCCATATTATCGATTGAAGGTAATAATCCTAATCCTGCAGTTAATACCAAACTAACTAGCATTGCTTTGACTGGCATTTCTTGTATATTGGTTTTAAACACCAAACAATAAGCTAGTAAAGCGGTAATAATCCCTAAAATTGCCCCCGATGCCCCACAGCTAATCACATTGTGATTGATAGTTGCAATATCACTTGATAAGCTTCCAACTAAGCCTGAAAAAAGATAAATACCTAAAAAAGCCATGGCGGGAATGCGCTTTTCTAAAATTGGTCCAGTGCTCCATAATGCCAGCATATTCATGGCTAAATGCGTAAAACTGACATGCATAAATAAATTAGTAAACATCCGCCAATACTGGCCAGAAAAAGTTAGCTCCGCAATATCGGCACCCCAATCAATTAAAAAGCGATTTTCATTTAGTGGCGAAAACCCACGGCTATCAAGTAGCCGAAATGCAAAAAAACACAGAATGTTGATTACTACTAGCGCCGTGGTGATTTTAGATTGACTGGCGTAATATTTAATATCATTTAAGGTGCTCATTAAAATTCCTTTTGAATAGTTGAATTTATTGGTAATAGGCGGGTTAATCTAATCGTTTACCCAATATTACTAAATCACGCTGAACATTATCCAATTCAGCAATTTTTGGAAGCAGCCCCCATTGTTGGTACTGCATTTTTTTAAATAAATTAACACTGGGTAAATTATGTCGAAACACATAACTAAAAATTGCCTCAATTCCTGCCTGTTTTGCAAATTGTTCAATTTTATCTACCATAAATTGACCAATTTTTTTACCTCGAAAATCCTGATCAAGATATAAGCTAATCTCAACCGTTTTATAAAAAGCAGGGCGCCCATAAAACGAAGATAAACTGATCCAACCACAAGGTTGATCTTGATATTTAATTAACCAAAGCGGACGATTTTGAGGATTATGCTGGTAAAACCATTCTAATCGACTTTCAACAGAAACAGGTACCGTATCGGCAGTCACTTGACGACTAGCAATTGTTGAATTATAGACATCGACAATAAAGGGTAAATCTTCTAATGTAGCATTGTGGTAAGTGATCATGTTTTTGCTGTAAGTGGTTAAAAAGAAATTATTGTAATTTTATTATTGAATGTAGGCAATAAGGGATATTTTGATTAAAAAATAAATAAAGTTGATGATGATTTTTGCATTCAAAAAAACTTAAATAAAATCAATAACTTTTCTGACTGTTTTTTATGTAAAAAACACATAAATTACAATCACAAATTACAACCAAACAAAGATATATTTAATTATAAATCTTATTTTTTATTTCCTAAATTTCAAAAAAGTCGTATAAAAATCGGTCAGGAAAGGTATTGATTTTATTAAAGTTTTTATTTGGTCGTTTTTAATCAAAACATACAATCCAAAACCATTTCCCAAAATATACCGACAAAATCTTAACCTCCTATTCTTAATAAAACTTTACAAATTTTTAACAAAAAAACTAGCGCATTATTAGTCAACCGACTATAATTTAAGCGCTTTTAAAGCAAGGGGATGCTCGCTAATTGAGCAGATAATTATAAAAAATCGAAATAAAACAAAATTTTACTTGACAGGACAATCGAAATGCGCTATCATAATCGGCATCTGGCATCTGGCATCTGGCCTGCCAAACCTACGCCCTAAATCTTTTTCAATTTCACCGTAGTCAAAAATCGGTTCAGCTCTCATTTTTATCACTCAACTCCGCGAAAGCGCTGGATTTATTGGCTGAATTATCGTCAAGATTATCGCCAACTTCCAAGTTATTATCCAAACGGTTATCTAACTCGTTAGCGCGGGCTTTTGCGTCACTGTTGTTACTGCTATTGTTATTGCTAACAATCCATCCAGTTTATGCGTTAACGGCAACAACAGTTAGTACGATAAGGGGGCACAAACCCTATTTATTGCTATCAGATGGTGTAACCAAAATAACCAATTTAGACGAGCTACTTGGTTTTAATGCTCCAAGCAGCGATGGTTCGGGTAATCGAGTCCAAATAGATGCCAGCATGGCAGGCTCCGTGATACGCGTGCCGGCAGGCACTAAATACAGTGATTTGGTTGCGTTAATCCCCACTGATGGCAATTTGTATAATGTACAAAATGTTGCAAGCGTGGGGGATGATGATGGTGATGCCGACACTGCTACCAATATAAGCATCACAGGCCAAATGAGGGCGACGTGGTATAACGGAGGCCGGCGCGTGACCGATTTAACACAAAGGCTCTCGTCGTGTGATGGTCCTTACAAATTGAAAATAGAAATCCCAACGGCGGTTAATGCTCACACGCGATATGGTGTACCTAATAGTAGCGATACTTATGGACCTCATAATGGGATAACATATACGGTTTCGCCTGGTATGACTATCTGTTATCTCCAGCCATCTGAGTTATATCTTCCTTCCCCACAGTCAGGAGCAAATTTTAAATATAACCGCTCTGTTTTTGAGCTCAAGTCAGAGTCTCACGGTCGTTATGATAATAGAGCTAGTGTTATAGGATTTAAGGCTGATTCTGGATTTCCAACGACAGGTTTTAAAGGGGCGAAATTCAGTTTAATCGGGCCGGGGCAAGACCAGAGCAAGTATCGTTGCAAGTCGCGGGATGATGGTGTCAAGATACACTTATCAAGTGATATTGCTAGGTTAAGTGTTAATTGGGCTGATCTGTTTTTATTTCCTTATCCCGGTCGCGTGGGTAGCAATTGCACGGTGATCTATCTTTCCGAAACTAGAGCATCATTTACCGCAGGGGGAACGCCGAAGATCACGATGGAATACGATACCGGCGGTGGAAATTGGATTGAAATGGATAGTTACCAAATACCGAAACCGAAGAAGTGGGGAATTTTTAAAGGTGGTGGGAGATATGCTAATGATCTGCCTAATCCGACACGATTCCCAGCATTAGATACATGTCGAGGCGTTCCATTAGGAACGACAACCTATCAGGAAGCAAGGAGTTTAGATGCCGCAAGCAAACAATTTAGGCAGAGATATCTATTCCGGCGGGACGAGTTGACGGTGGCGTCTACATTTTTTGGACCCAGCTTCCCAGAGGGGAGTTCTTTTCCTAGTAGTTACGCGAATCTTACGTTTTCTATTCGTGATACTGGGACATTTTTTACTGAGTGGGGAATTTTTTCTACTAGTGATATTTGGACTGCAGAAGTAGCAGGCCGATCTGATATGATGCGCGTGAGTCTTGGAGGTATTATCGGTGGTCTAAGTACCTACTCAGGAAGCTTTTTCTGCAGAGATGATTAACCATTAATGACGCATAAGGTTGGTTGTTAAATATAGACGTTATCAATCCATCTAACCCAAACAAAAATACTAAACAAGCCGACGATGAAGTCGGCTTTTATAAAGCAGTATCATAATTGAATAAAAACGAAAGCCACGAATTATGAAAATCAACGAAAAAGTTGTTCATTTTAGTATTTGTTGGTTTATTAGAATCCTTGTTTTTACAACTCAATAATAACGCGTCCACGGGTGATGTCGCTGATATTTTTTTGCAGTAATTGCGATTTATCTTGTGTTATGCCTGTTGTGACTTTGACACCTTCAGCATCAAACTCTTGATTTTCAATAATGGCATCAAGCTCCTTTAGACGATTTTCAATAATTGGCCATTCACTATAATAGCAGTGAAATTGCAGAGGAATACGGGCAATAAGTTCAATCAGCTCAGCTTGTTGTAAGCAGTGGCTAGCCGAACCACCATAAGCACGAATTAACCCGCCAGTACCCAGTTTTATGCCACCAAAGTAGCGAGTTACCACCACAACCACTTGATCGCAATCTTGCCCTTCAATGGCGGAAAGGATAGGGCGACCGGCAGTGCTGGTCGGTTCGCCGTCGTCATTAAATCGATATTGTTGTCCAATCTTCCATGCCCAGCAGTTGTGAGTAGCGTTGGGATCACTGATTTGGTTAATAAAGTCGGTGGCTTGTTCGGCTGTTGTAACTGGCGCAGCATTGACAATAAAGCGGCTTTTTTTTATTTCTTCTGTTAGTTCAACGGGATTTGCTAATGTATATGGCATGCTAATTCTGGTAAAATCAATTTATTGTGGATAATAATACTGAACAGAATCAAAATGTCTATTAATTTAGAACAATTAAGGCAAACACAACAGACGTTAGCAAAACAAGTTATATTAACCGATGCGTTTTGTCAGTCGGTTAAATTTATTGGTGGAACCGATGTAGGTTTTGAGGATGATGGTCATGTGACTAGAGCTGCAATGGTTGTTCTTACTTATCCTGATTTTAAAGTTGTTGAATACCATATTGCTCGAATAAAAACGCAGTTTCCTTATATTCCCGGTTATTTATCTTTTCGTGAGTATCCCGCACTGATCGAGGCATGGCAGCAGGTAACTCAGAAACCCGATTTATTGTTCGTTGATGGACAAGGGGTTGCTCACCCTCGACGTTTAGGTATTGCCAGTCATTTAGGTTTGTTGCTAGATATGCCAACGATTGGAGTGGCTAAAAAAAAGTTGTGTGGTCAGTATGAACCATTGCCAAAACAAGCAGGTAGTGTCACGCCTTTGCAAGATAAGCAAGAGCAGATTGGTTGGGTGCTATGTAGTAAAAATAATTGCAATCCTTTATTTATTTCGGCCGGTCATCGAGTGAGTCAAGATAGCGCTTTAAAATGGGTTAATTTATGCTTGCGTGGCTATCGCTTGCCCGAACCCACTCGCTGGGCTGATGCGATTGCGTCAAATAAACCTTTGTTTAAGAAGTTTAAACATGCACAATAATCCACTACCATTAAAAAAAGGTGGCTTTACCTTTAAACGTTTTTTTGTTGGGCATGACAAAAGTCCAATGAAGGTAACAACCGATAGTTGTTTGTTAGGCGCATGGGCGCCCATTTGTTCTGTTCCGCAAAAAATACTAGATATTGGCTGTGGTTGTGGCGTAATTGCGTTGATGTTAGCTCAGCGATTAGAGCATAATCACTGTCAAATTGATGCGATTGATATTGATGTGCAGGCGGTGGCACAATGTCAGCAAAATAGCCAACAAGCTGGGTTTACCTCGGTTAATGCGATTAATATCGATATTAATCAATTTGAGCCAAGTCATGCCGTGGGCTATGATTTGATTGTGACCAATCCCCCTTATTTTGAATCCGCTGTTGATTGTCGTAATCCGCAAAGGCAATTAGCACGCTATACCGAAAGTTTAAACTTTCAACAGCTTATTGGCACGGTTAAGCGTTTATTAAACCCCGCAGGTCAATTTTGTTTAGTTTTGCCTTATCATTTATCCAATCAGTTTAGGTTTTTATGTGAATCTAATCAGTTATATTTACACGAATTGATGAATGTTAGATATAGTGCAGATAAAGACTTTTCGTTGTCGTTGATGGCTTTTTCATTAATTGAGTCTAATAAGGTTAATTCGCAGGAATTGTGTATGCGAGATGATGATGGGCGTTATTCACAAGAGTTTAGACGGTTGTTAGCTGATTTTTATCTGTTTCGAAAATAACGCTTAGATGCTTACTTATTTTTAATTTCATAGTGAATCTAATTTATTTAATAGTAAATAATAAATCTTGATAAAAGAAATTTTCATCCTCAAAAGTTAAAGCATAAAATTAATGTTATATACAAATATAACTTATTATTTAAGTCGCTTGTATTCCTTTTATATATTCGTATTTTTTGCTCATATGAGGCTTTTTGAGATTGTCAAAAAGCCTCGACTAAATATGATCAGATCAAGAAGTATAAAATAGCGATGATAGCTAATAGGATAATTGCAATAGCATACACTTTGTCGTGTAAGTAACTAAATGCTGGTAAAGATCGTTCCTTTCTGGCATAGAGGTAAAAACATAGTCCCACACTATAGAGTATCATGGAAAGTAATAAATAAGTTGTACCACCAGCATAAATCAACCATACTCCATAAATCGATCCTAAAGCGCCAATCATAATTAAATAGGCTTTGCCTTGTTGAATAGCCAATTTGAAAACAAAAAGCGCCGAAAGCAAGTAGGGGATAAGTACCATTGAGGTTGATAGCTGGATTAAGGTGTTGTAGCCCGATTGATTGAAATGAGCAAGGATAATTAATACCGTTATTAAGCTTGTTGTTAACCATAAAGCGTTGGAAGGTGTACCCGCTTTGTTGAGTTTACCAAAGCAACTTGGCACCGTGTGCTGTTTGCCTTGACCGCTTAAAAATAGCATTTCGGCAGCTAGCATTAGCCACGATAATAATCCGCCACTGACCGACACGATTAAGCCGATGTTGATCAAGGTCGCCCCCCAGCTACCAATGACACGTTCAATGACTAAGGCCATTGATGGATTTTTCATTTGCGCCAGTTCTTGTTGCGGTACAATGCCAAGTGATAACACAGATACGCAAACAAGTAATAAACTGGTAATAGCAAAGCCCAAAAAGGTTGCGCGACTAATACTGATAATATTTTTGGCTCTTTTGGCATAAACCGTTGCGCTTTCAATTCCTAAATAGACCCAAACGGTATAAAGCATGGTGTTTTCAACTTGATCAATAATTGATCCTAATTGCGGTGTTCCCCAAAAGTCGATCTTAAATGTCGAGATTTTAAAGGCGAGACTAACACAAACAATAAATAAACCGATAGGCACAATTTTAGCTAATGTCACTAAACAATTTAATAAAAAGGCGCGATATATTCCTTTCAATACAAAATAATGTACTATCCATAACAATAAAATAGCTGCAATAACCGCCGGTAATGTGGTGCCATGACCAAAGAAGTTTAAGCTATCAAAAGATCCTAATGCGCTAAATAAAATAACTAAGTAGCTAGTACACGACATCCATGCCGATATCCAGTATCCCCATGCTGCATTAAAGCCGATATAATCGCCAAATCCTTCTCGTACATAGCCGTATAATCCATCATTGATTTTGTAAAATCGGATCGATAAATACTGAAATACCCGTGTTAGCATGAACATGCCCAAAAGGGTTATTGTCCATGCAATTAAAATCCCTGCAGTCCCTGACCCTTCGGCCATGTTTTGTGGTAGGCTAAAAACTCCACTTCCTACAATACTGCCAACAACTAATAGGGTAAGGGGAAGTATGCCTAGCTTTTTTTGTATTGGTGTATTCATAGTTCGCTTATTGTTAAGTTGAGTATTAGTAGGTTTTTATTCAATCATTTTAAAATCGTAATGACATGCAACTTACGCCACCATCTATTTTTTGATATTCAGAGGTATCCACTTCGATAACTTGGTAACCAAGCTTTGCGATTTTGCCTTTTGTAATTGGATAGCCTGCTGGCATAATAACGTGGTCGTTAACCCATATGCAGTTAGCCGCATAACTTTCTTGCTCAGGGATTTCAATAATATTAAGGTGTTGAAATTCGGGTTTAGTGATAAATTCGCCTGCTGCTAATAAGTTGTTATTTTCTAAATAAGCAAGACCCGTTTTTAGATGTAACACTTTTTCAAGCTTAACTACTGAGCCAGTTAATCCGTACTTTTCTAAAATAGCTATCATTTGGTTAGCACCAGTTTGGTTGGTTCGAGCCGATAAGCCAATGTAGTAGTGGTTTTCAACCATCATTATATCGCCCGCTTCAACTGTACCAGGTGCGTTAATTCTTTCCACTTTATTTGGATAAAATCTTTCGATGGTGTCAGCGATAATTTCAGTTTCTTCTCTGCGGCTTTCGGCTCCAGGTCTTGTAATAATGGCACAATATGGCGTACAAAGGACTGTATCTTCAACAAATACCGAATCTGGAAAACGTTCGTCAGCGGGTAAAATTGTGATATCGACATCGCACTGTTGTAATGCTCGGATGTAATTGTTGTGCTGATCTAGGGCTTTTTGATAATCTGGTTTGCCCAAGTTGGCTGATGTTAAACCGTTAATTAGTGATTTGGCGGGCATTCTTGCAATAATATGGTTAAATTTTTTCATTTTTTACTTACTCCTGTCTTATAATTATGCTTTATTTTTGAATAATAATTCACTATATTAACTAAATCAAGCTTAAATTTGATTTTTTATGCAATTTGTTTTTGTTGTGTTTAGTACTGAATTTTTACTGATATTGTAAGTGAGTTACGAATGGATAATTGTACAGAAGTATGGATGTCATTGGGGGATTATATAAAAAAGGGTAATATGAATTACCCTTAAAGATGTTTTTAAATCGTTGGATTATTCACCTTCAAAATCTACCAATGTAAAACAATCAATACCCATATTGGTGAGTTTAGTTTTACCCTCTAAACTTGGTAAGTTAATGACAAAAGCTGCATCTTCGGCAATGCCACCTGCTTTTTGAATCAATTTTGCTGTTGCAGCAACAGTACCACCAGTCGCTAATAAGTCGTCGATAATTAATACGCGTTCACCGGGATTGATGGCATCTGAGTGAATTTCGAGCGTATCAGTACCATATTCTAATTGATATTCTTCTTTAAATACGTGACGCGGTAACTTATTTGGTTTTCTAACTGGTACAAAACCTATATTTAATGCTAATGCAATCGGAGCTGCAAAAATAAATCCACGCGCTTCAGTGCCAACCACTTTATCTATTTTTTTATCTTTATAGTGATCGATTAATAGCTCAACAGAAGTTCGAAATGCAATAGGATTTTCAAGCAGGCTAGTAATATCACGAAATAAAATCCCTTTTTTAGGATAATCTGGGATGGTGATAATACTATTTTTGATTAGTGAAAGTTTTTCTTGTAATTGAGTCATATTAAATGTTCTCTATCTCTCTTCTATAAGAATGGACAATTTTTTATTATATACTTTCGCCGTTTGGCATGGCAATAAACAAAAAGTAATATCGCTGGAAAATAGAATCGTTGACTTGTTTTTTTACTTTTTTTTACAAAAAAATACAATATTCACACAGTTTGTTTGAGAGCAAATGCATTTAGTTTTTATTTGAATATTTTTTTTCGTGTTCAATTAACCAACGTTTTCGCTCTAAGCCTCCACCATATCCCATTAATTCGCCATTCGAGCCAATGACTCGGTGACAAGGTATGATAATTGCAACTCGATTAAATCCATTTGCACTTGCCACTGCACGTATAGCTTGTGGATTATTAATTTTTTCTGCTTGTTGTTTATAGGTGGTTAGTTTTCCGTAAGGAATTTGCTTTAAACAATCCCAAACGGCTTTTTGAAAGTCTGTTCCTGGTGTATGTAATTTGACATTAAAATAATGCCTTTTTCCTTGGAAATATTCTTCAATCTCTTTTTTGGCCTGTTTTATATGACTATTATCACCAAAAATAATTTTCATTTTTAATTGTCTTTGTAGTTGTTCGAGTTCAGTTTCTAACATTCTTCTATCTACAAATTCTAATAAGCAGATCCCTTTATTGGTAGAGCATACAAACATGGGGCCTAATGGCGTTGTTAAACGATTAATTAAAATAATGTCTTGATTGATACTTTCTAATGGCGTGTTTTTGATGATCTTTTTATAGGTATACCCAAAACCACTTAAAGATTCATACCCTGTGTTATAAGCGGTATTAATAACATTTCCTTCTACTTTAAGCTCTTGATAGGCTTGATTAATTCGGTACATCCTTTGATAAGTTTGGAAGGTGATTCCATAATGTTTTTTGAACCAGCGTCTGACCATTTCAGGGCTTATTTGATGTTTTTTTAATATGGTATCAGATACTTTTGTTTTAGGATTTTCTGTAATTAATGTGATGGCTTTAGTAACGTCAATAGGTGCTTCATTAGCATTTTCAGTTGGTTTGCAAATTTTACAAGGTCGATATCCTGCATCAAGTGCGGCTTTAAATGTAGTAAAAAATTCAACATTTTCAAATTTTGGTTTTCTTGCTCTGCAAGTCGCAATACAAAATACTGATGTTGTTTTAACTCCTGCATAAAAGATTCCCACATAGTTTTGATCTTTTGTGAGTAAAGCTTGATAATACTCTCTTATTTTGTCCGCATTACTAATAACCATAATTTTTTAAGCCTTAATTTTATTACATCTAATAATTAGTATGCATATTAAATAATATAGTAGCGGCTGCAACCGAAAAAACGACAACTATTTTTTATATTGAAAATTTGCCATAAAGAAAGACTTTAGAATAAAAAAACTTAACCAATTAATGATGTGTTGGTTAAGTTTTTTAGTTAATTTCTGTATAAAGGTGAATTGTTTAATGATTTTGCTACAAAGCTGTTGACTGATAGTGTTTTAAGTTTGGTTTGAATGTCCAATGCTTGCTGTTTTGATTCACACTGTGTAAAAACACAAGCTCCCGTACCTGTTAATCTACTAGGAGCGAATTGTGATAAGTAAGCTATGAGTTTATCAACTTCAGGATAACGCTCACGTACTACATTTTCACAATCGTTTTTAAATTGATCAAACGGTAAAGCAATAAGCTCTTGGATACTGAGCTTGGGTGTATCACGAGATAGGTTTGGTTCGTTAAAGACTTTGGCTGTTGATATTTCAATATTAGGGCAGGCGATTAGATACCAGTGTTCAGGAATGTCGACGCTTTGGAGTTGATCACCAATGCCTTCAGCAAAAGCTGCATGCCCATGAATAAAAATTGGCACATCAGCCCCAATTGTTTGGCCTATTTCGATTAATTCTTCAGTCGATAAGTTAAGTTGCCATAACTGATTTAGTGCGACTAATACAGTGGCAGCATTGGAAGAAGCACCGCCTAGTCCACCACCCATTGGCATTTTTTTATCAATTGTAATATCTACACCAATATTTTTTTTGTTAGCATACGACTTTAATCGTTCTGCGGCGATCGTAATTAAATTCTTATCGTCGGGAATGTTAGCAAATGGTGTTAATAATTTTATGCTGTCATCTTGACGGACTGTAAAGGTCAAAATGTCACAATAATCTACAAATTGGAATAGCGTTTGTAGATTATGATAATTATCAGCACGACGGCCTGTAATATATAAAAATAAATTTAATTTAGCAGGTGATAACCATTGTTTCATAAATATTATCCGTTATCGTAAAACCCAGTTGCTAATTTTTAATCGAACCACTACATCATCATGGGTAAGTTCAATGCTTGCAGGTAAATAAACTTCTTTATTTTTATAGGTATAATTTGTATAACTGGAAATTTTTAATGTCCATTTATTATTGCCTTGCATAAAGACGGTTGATATTAAGCGCCCTGAATTGTCTAATTTGTCAGCATTATTGTTGTCTGAAAATCCTTTTAACCAATTATGTAAAGAATTTAATGGTATATTTACGTTAGAGATTTTTTTCATTAGATTTTCAACGTTGACATCTTGATAACTTTCACCATTTTTATCAAGCAGTTGTGCATAATTAGGCTCGGCTTTTAAGCTTAAAATATTGGTACCAACGGGGGTGGTTAATTTGACTTCGTAATTATCTGTTGACTGTTGGGTAATTAAAAATCGACCATAATTACGAGACTTATTACTCATATAAGCAATACTGCCGTTTACTTGAAACGCATTTATTTGTTGTAGATTCTGTTGGTGAGCTTGCCATTGTTGTTCAACTGAAATGGAATTTTGTGATTTAGTTGATTGGCAAGCGGCGATAAATAAAGATAATACGATAAGAAAAGCATATTTGATTTTAGACATGAAGTAACTCTTAGTTGTTAGTGTTTGTTGTCAACGATGAGTGTATTATAACCGATAATTATCTGAATAAGAAAAAGTAACTATGTAAATTAATCTTTATTCTTTTTTTATGTATAATATAGGTTTAAAGCTCGTTTAATATAAATAAAATAATTATATCAATATATAACCTTCAAAAAAGAAGCGATGCAATGTCCATTACAATTTTTGGTGTTAATCATAAAACTGCGCCAGTCGCTTTAAGGGAAAGGCTTGCTTTTCCTGCTGAGATTGTCGATAAAGCGTTATACAGCTTATACCAACATCCTTTGGTTGAAGGGTGTGTGATTTTGTCTACCTGTAATCGAACAGAAATTTATTTGAGTTATGAGCATCAAACTGACTATCTAAGATTAAAACAGTCGGTAGAAAGTTGGTTAGGGCAATTTCATCATCTTGATATTGAGCTATATAAAGACTCACTTTATTGGTATGACGGCCAACAAGCTATTGAGCATTTGATGTCGGTTGCTAGTGGTTTGGACTCAATGATCATTGGTGAGCCACAAATTTTAGGACAAGTTAAGAAGGCATATAGTTTTGCTCAAAAACAAAACTGCTTATCTGTCCAATTAAAAAAACTATTTCAAACAGTATTTCATGTGGCAAAAATTGTTCGCAGTGAAACCAATATTGGTGCTAATACGGCATCTGTTGCTTATGCCGCTTGTTTAGTTGCTCGCCATCTTTTTGTTGATACTTCTAGTTTAAATATTATGCTTGTTGGAGCAGGGGAAACAATAGAGCTTATCTCACGCTATTTAAAACAGCATGGGTTTAATAAAGTGATTATTGCCAATCGTACCCGTGAAAAGGCATTAAAACTTGCAGTAGGTATCGATGCAGAAATCATTTCATTGCCTGATATCGCTAATCGGCTTAAAGATGTTGATATTGTGATTAGTTCAACAGCGAGCCCTTTACCTATCATAGGTAAAGGCATGGTTGAACGCACTTTACGCGCTAGAAATTATCGCAAAATGCTGTTTATTGATTTAGCTGTGCCTCGCGATGTTGAGGAAGAGGTTAATCAGCTCGATAATGTGCATCTTTACACTATTGATGACTTACAAAAAACGGTTGAAAGTAATTTAGAGCAACGCGCTATTGCCGCGAAAGAAGCGCAATATCTTATTCAAGAACAAGCTGAACAATTTATTGATTGGCTTAAAACTAGGTACGCTGTTGCTTATGTTAAGCAATATCGTAGTAATGCGGAAAGTATTAAGCGTGAGTTACAAATAAAAGCCTTAAACTCGATCAAGCAAGGTGCTAATATTGACGATGTTTTTGCTGAGTTTTCCCATCGTTTAACCAATAAATTAATCCACGCACCGACTCAAACATTACTCCATGCCGCTACACATGATTGTGATGACTGTTTCAAAGTGCTTAGTAAAGGTTTGGGCTTAAAAGAACACTAGTAAATATATCGCTTTGTCTAAAAAACGAGGAATAAATTGGATCAGATTGAATTTTTTGATATCCCAAGCCCTTGTAAACGAGTTTGTGAAACTGATAAACAAGGCTATTGTATTACCTGCTATCGCTCAAGAGAAGAACGATTTAACTGGTTAACCTTGAGTGATAGCCAAAAGCAAGAAGTCTTACGTTTGTGCAAACAACGGGCATTAAGGCGCCATTATCTATTATTACAGCAACAACGACAACAACAATTAAATCCAAACACATCACAATTTGATCTTAATTTCTGAAATCTATTTATCTATTTTTAACTGTATATTGTAATCTTGTTTAACTAAGAGTAGGATTTTTGATACATATAAAGATGGCAATTTTTGAGTCACCTTTTTTAATTTTATTGGAACTTAGAATATGAAAATGTGTATTGCTTGTGGCATGCCAATGACAGCTATTGCTGATTATCCATTGCTTGATATGTCTAAAAGCTATTGTAAACATTGTGCTCATAAGGATGGCACAATGAAAACATTTGATGAAAAATGGCATGAAGTCACATTACAATATGCTAAAAATTACAATATTGATAATGCTATAGCTAAACAAACGGCTTATATAATCCTTAAAAAATTACCTGCATGGAAGCCTAGAAGGTAGCTTGTTTTTTAGACATACAAAGCACTTTATGATAATAGTTGTTGCAGATATTGCAAAGCTAAGTATAATGCTAACGTTTACTTATTTACACTTTTAATGCCAGTGTGGCGAAATTGGTAGACGCAGCGGATTCAAAATCCGCCGCCCTTAAAAGCGTGTCGGTTCGAGTCCGACCACTGGCACCAAGTCCACAAAAAGAACTCCAGTTTATCGTTCAACTTTTTAGTTTCTCTGTACAACAACAGTTAAAGAGAAAACAGTTAGTTGGAATTTCGCCTGAGTATAATAAAGAAAATACTTGGCAAGTTTGCTTTCTTTATCCTTCGACATATAAAACTCTAAAAGACTTAAAGCATTCATTGATTTTTTTGCTAAAAAAATGATCGCATCCTTTTTTTTGTGTATTTGGAAGTTAAAGAAGAGGATTGATTCTGTCTAGGTTATTTTTTGTAAAAAATATTCAGGATTCTATACCGTTTAGTGATTGATTGAGACTTTGCTGTCTCCTCATTGTTAAAAGGTATGATCACTATCGTAGCAATTAAAAATTCAAAAAATTTGCCAGTTGTCAAATGAATGTGTAGCTGAAAGCGTGATTCGTGCTTTAATGCAGATGTAGCATAATCAGTAAATAGTTAGGTTTTTCTACAGCATTTCAAATTTATGGTATTACTACAAATAATATTAAAAATGATAGCTAAAATAGTTGTTTTATTAAATTTATGATAATATTTGGTCCCCTTTAAAACCTTGAAAAGTTAATGCGATGAAAAAAATAAAATATTCTTTGTTGCTAGTTTGCAATATAACATTGGTTGGTTGTTTTGGTTCAGATACCTTTTCGTCTAGCTCAGTTGATCGTATGATTGACAATCCAACTCCGAATGAAATAAAAGTGATTGTTGATGGAAAAGAATTAACCATTCCAGCAAAATCAAGTGTAAATTATACATTTGAGTACGGTAAGCATACATTGTCTTACGGCAATCAATCGTTAAATTTTATCGCTAAGCCTTCAACAACTGATAGTTCTGGATTAATTAATCCTACTCAAAGTAACTATTATTTGTTAACAACTTTCTATACAACTTCGAATGTAAGTGACGAAACTTACGATAAGTTGATAGCTAAACATTTAAATTCAGTTCCTGTAATTATTAACGGTGAACAACAAGAGCTTGAACTGCCGGTTAAAGTTATTAATGATGTTTTTATTGAGCGTCAAAAAGATTTTTGGGATTATTCAGTTGATGAGCCTTATCCAGCTGAAGTTACTTTACGAGGAAAAGGACAGTTCCAATCTCAAAAAATCAAATTATTCCGCGAAGATAGTTTTATTGAATCTTTGAAAGCAGAAGGATTTAATGAGAAAGTAAACTTCATAAATCAGCATCCTACATTTTCTGAGATAAAGAAATATACGATTCCAAATATTCAGTTAGATGCTATTGTTTGTAAGAAAGGGCGTGAATTTGTAGAAACTCAATTAAATGATTGGAATAAGTTTTTTACCTCGACCGGTAAAGACTTAGCATCATTATATAAACAGTTAACATCGAATGAAACTTTTCAGAAAAAACATGCCATTATAAAAGAATGCACATCAGAAGGGGATAAAAATCAAAGTTATCAATCGGCGACAAGACAACTTGAGGAGGCATTCGATGAAACTAAACAAATCAATTTTTTTGTTACTCAGTAAATAAATTAAATACTTTTAGTGTCAGCAAAATTGTTATTTAGCTAGCATTTTAGCCGTATAAGTATAAAACGAGTGGTAAACATAAAGGGCTGTGTTTTAGGACATGGCCTTTTTTTCATTATTATAAGGGTTATTTTATTGAAAAACGGGCATAAGCCCGTTTTAGTGAATGGCTAGTTGTAAATAACTATTGTTGTGGGATGATGCTTATCTTTTGTCCACCTTTTGATACAGCTTGAATCTCACGATTATACATTGCTTCTCCAAATGCAGGAGGAATACTGTAAGTTCCTATATTGGTTGCTTTGATCTGATAGGTGAATTCTTGTATTTTATTATTATAAGTTGAACCATAAATAATAACACGATCTTCACGTACATCTGTATATTCAGGATACCAAGTATGTTTTCCTGTTTTTATACCAATTGGTGAAACCCAACCATAATTTTCATCATAATCATCTTCATCATAATCATCTTCTTCATAGTCATCGTATTCTTCATTATCTTGAATATATTCGTCAGAATCTTCTTCCTGAGAATCTATTGGTTGTTGTACTACTTCAAAACCACCTGGTAGTAAATCAACAATGGCAATATTAGTTGCACCTTCATCTGCTAGTGCTCGGATTCTAACTGTTACGTTAATTTTATCGCCAAGTTTGACTTGTTCAACAGGTTTGCCATCAAGATCAGTAAATTCACGATATACTTCAAGCCCCTCTTTAATTGGCTCTTTAGGGATATCTTTGTCATAACCTTGTTCAGAAAACATATACCAAACAGGTAAGCTTGATTTATTAGTTATGTTTAATTGCGTATCTTGAACATTAAACCTACCTTTAGTCAAAATTCCATTTAAACTTGCAATAATTCTTTGTTTTTCTCCATCTTTTGATATTGCATTAATTTGAAGGGTATCTTTAGATAAATTTGATTGTTCAATGCTCTGCGAATAACTACTTAAAGCCAATATTGTCATTGCTGATGATTGAGTAGTATATTTTTGTTCATTCAGCATGATAACCATATTTTCTAATGCTTGCGCAGGAATATCTTTTACTTTTTCAGGAAAATGTTTGCCGATTAAATAGATTTTTCCTGCATTAACGACTAGTGGATCATAATAGTTGTTTAGCCACCAAGCACGATCATATGCAGCTTCTAATTGTTGCCAAACAGGTTTGATTAATTTATTTGCCTCTTTATCCATTTTTAACATTTTATAAGATGAAGCTAAATACATTGCCGTTATATCTTTTTTCCATGAATCTTCTTTTCGATTAAGATCGCTCATGGTAGAGGCTAAATAGCTTGTTGTTACTTTATTTTGCCTTGTTAATAAATAGATAGCATAAGCACGGACTCTTAAACCATAAGTACTATTATCTCTAGATACAGCAATTGTTTGCAGATATTTATTAGCATTATCAAGCATTTTTTTAGGTACTTTATAGCCCATTTCTTTTGCTTCAAGCATAAAGTTTACTGCATATAATGTAATAAAAGGATTAACATTGTAAGTTGAGTACCATAAACCAATTGCACCCTCACTATTTTGACGAGATTGCAACACTTGGAATAGTTCTGATAATGGTGCTATCCCTTCTTTCGAAGCCAGATCAAAATCACGATATTTACTCGCTATTAAAACAGGAATTGCTCGGCTTACAATCTGTTCAGAACAATAGTGTGGGTAGTCTTGTAAATAGGTACTTAGGCCTTTACTTAGTATAAATGGTGAATAAGATGCGGTAGCTTCTCGTTTACTTAAGTTACTATACATGTTTCTAAAATCAGTAAACGTTTGTTTATGATCTTCCATTCTTCCCATTTTTGTGATTAATCTGTATTCAGTTAATGGCCTTATTGAAAGGCTAACATCACGTGTGATTGTAATATCATTATAGTTGGCTGAAAAGTGAAGATCGCTATTACCAAGTTTGTCGGTTGCCTTAAAATTAAATTTTAAAACTCCAGTTTTGCCATTAGCTAATTCAATAGCTTTGTTACTGTCGCCAATAATTGATAGGTTAGGGGATGTTGAAACCTTAATATTGATCGGAACGACTTTATCTCCAATATTTTCAATCAGGTTAGTTACATTTAGTGACACTTCAAACTCATCATCTGGTGCAGCAAAATATGGAGCATTAGTTTGTAAAACAATATCATTATGTACAGTTGTTGACATTTGAGTATGTCCCATTGTTTTATCACCAACCGATACAGCCATGATACGAATTTTGCCATTAAAATAATCAGGCACTTTATATTCAAAAGTTTTATCGCCATCTACATCAATAATACCTGACCAATAGGATACAGGTTCGTCTACTTTGCGTTTAAATGGATTTAAATGATTTGATAAGACATCATCATTATCACCATCACCACCAGGAGCGGATGCTGTCAATAAATGACGAAATTCTGGCAATATAAGATCTAAAATTTGCGAAGTTCTTACTGATAGTGCTTTTTTGCGTAAGAAGTTATTTAATGGATCTTTAAGTTTATAATTTGAGACCTGTAAAATTCCTTCGTCTACCGCAAATACAACCGCTTTTTGTGGTGTATTTGTATGTAAAGTAATTGGCAGTGTATCTCCAGGTTTTATTAGTGATGGTGCTTGTAATACAATTTTATCATTAAATTGCTCATTTGAAATTTTGAATGGTATAACACCGTAACTAAGTGGACTCATAAAAATTTCATCTGAATTTGGATCACGAATAAATTGGACATTAATATAACCATTGCCGCTAATGTCTTTAGGAAGTGTTATTTTTTGTACTGAGCTTGTTGTGTCTGTATGGAACCATTTCCAAGCATACACTTTGTCGCGTTCAATGGTAATAATACCACTACCTACATACGGTGCAGTGATTGAAACTTCGATTTCGTCACCTGGATTATATTGTGCATCTTTAATCTTTAATGTTAATTCTGCATTACGATCTAAATCACGAGTAATATTAGCTGTACCTACAATAGAGTATTTACTTTGGTAAAGTAACTCATCGTTTTTATTTCTAATTTGGATAATATAATTACCTGGATTTTTGCTATCTAATTCGTATGTTGTTTTTTCAGAACTAATCTTAAATGGCTGTTCTAATAGTACTGATTCTTTACGGCGTGATTCGTATTTATAAACCCCCGAAGGCTGTTTGACTAATACTGAAAGATATTTTTCTTCCATTATAACAAGTTTTAGATCAGATAACTCTATTTTTTCTAGGGCAGGATTAATAGCTATAAAATCAATATGACGAACCGAATCTTTATTAATGTATCTTAAAGTACCATCAGCTTTTGCACCAACCAAATAATCATTTGGTGATACAAAGGTGCTTGCTGTTGCAGCAACACTTCGACCGCTATCCGGTTCAAAAACGTCTGTTAACATTCTTAATGTATAGTTGCCTTCAAAGCTTTGCATATTGTCATTAAGATCGATTTTTACTACACCATTTTCATCTGTTGTTTCGTCATCTAATTCAACTTTAAAACTATTTCTTCCCCCTGAAATGTTTTGATAAAAATAGTAGTCCTCATATTTTTTAAAATAAGGGGTTGAAGGTTCAAGAATCAATGTATTTGTTACTCGTCGATTAGCAGCATCTGTACCAAATAAGTTTTTGGCTTTGATTTCAGCCTGAATATCTTCAGGTTTTAACCACCCATCTTTTATCTCTGGTAATAATTTAAGCGATACGGTTGTTTTATCGGGCTCAAATTCACGAACCACAATCGAACTAGAACCTAACAGTACCCGAGACTCTTCATCATCATTTTTTAAATATAAATTAATATACCAATCACCAGTAGGGGACTCATAATTGGTTTTATAGCTAAGCTCATTAAATCCTGATTTATCTAGCACAATTGGTTGTTTTAGTACTAAATTGGATTTTGGATCATAAATTTCTGCTTCTACAGTGATCCCTTCCAAGGAATTTTCCCAATTTTGAGCTCGAACTATGGTGCCAATGTGGAATGTATCACCTGGACGATAAATACCTCTATCTGAAAAAATATGTGAACGTAATTCTCCACCTTCTATGGTTTCACGGATACCACCTATATCAAAACGAGATAAATTTAAATTTCTTTCATAACTTTTGATTGGTAAAAATGATAAATCACGTCCTTTTTCAACAACATATAAAAGTGGTTTAATACCTTGATAATATTCAGATAATGGTGAAAAGTGGACATGACCGTTACTATCAGTTTTTTGTGAAGTAATAGTGATTCCATTCATTCCCAATACTGAAACTTTAGCATTACTAATCGGTTCACCTGAGCTTATCGATTGAATAAATAGATCATTTGATTGATCAAGCGATTTTTTAGCTATAATTCCTAAATCAGTCACAACAATAAAACGAGAAGCCATGAACTCATATTGAGTATCTTTCGTTTTTTTCCCATAAAGTCTTAATAAAAAGACCCCTCGATTTTTATTACCGTTTGTATCGGCTGTTAAGTAACGAGTTAAATCGACATTGGTGTATTTTACTTCCTCTGGAGCTCCTGTAAAATCTTTAGTTATACTGTATTTTTCAACAAAATGATCATTATCAAGTTCACCAAAATCCATATCTTTAAATTCATAGCTTTGATTAAACGCTACTAGATGTTGCAATTGTGAAGGAATAACGCGATCCATTTCTAACTTCATTTGTTCTAAATTACGTGAAACGATTGGTAATTTTTTTTCGCCTGATAAGGATAGTAAAGAACCTGATGCAGCAAAATCAAGATAAGTTGGGTAACTAGGAACTGTCAATATCGTCTGATAATCTTGTTTTAAAAAATACCCATCTTGAGAAGATAAAGGTTGATTAACCTCAATATATAATTTTGAGTTTTGTTCGGTTTTGAATTCAAAGCTAATTTGATTCTGATAAGTAAGTTCAGTATCAATTGGTTTCATTGATATTGGAGTCGATTTTTCGAGTATTTCTGGAGTTACATTATATTTTATTTCGTATCTACCAGAAGTGCTATTGCTATCTTTTTCACTATACGAACCATTTTTATTTTCAGGTAATTGCCAAACTTTGATTGCTTTTGATACATCTTCAGATCTTACAGCATGACTTAATGATAATACTAATACCTGCTGTATTTTTTCGTTGCTTTTTTCGACCAATGTAAGCTCTGTTTTTGTAACGCTTAAATGATATTTATCCGGTACAGTTACATTATTAGTTATATCGTAATTTATTGGGCTACCACCTAAAGCTGACTTAACCCCCTTGTTAATTCTTATTTTTAAATAACCTTCGTTATCAAGTAAGGGAATAGGTGCACTCTTTATATATGCAATTTTGTCATTATCACCATAGGTTATAGTAAAATCGACATGGTTTAAAAATTTATCATAGTTTTTTCCGTAAAAACTGTCATATTTCTTGTCTTTTTCATAAAGTGATAAAACAATATTTTTTTCAAAACTTTGTTTATCAACAGGATGACTAAATTTGATTGTATTTATGACATTCCTAACATTAGTTTCTGTAGGATTGGAATAAAGCTCACCTCGATTTTTGAAATTATATTCGAAATCAGGAGAAATAAAGGATAAGATTTCACTATTTTTTTCTAGTTCGCTATTTTCAGCCAATAATTTTGACTTATCCAATACGACTGTATATTTAATACCAAGTGGCCACTTTCTCTCTTTTGGTATGAATCTTATTATTGAATCATTTGACCATGTCCATTTCCCCTCAATGTTTGGTGAAATGGTAATACCTTCTGTTATTTCATCTTTATTGATTGATTCTAGGGGAATTGGTGGGCGTTTAGCACCGATGAATTGGATATATATTATACCGTCACTTGTACTTGGTGGGGTTAATTCAGCTGAATAGGTATTTATTACTACAGGTGCTGGTTCAATCGGTTTTGGACGATTTAAATACCAATGATAGGCGTAATTACCAGAAAAGTAAGCAATAAATCCCAAAATAATACTTGCACCAATTAAAGTTTTTATTTTTTTTAATGTAGAACCTACTGCATAGTAAAATCTTTTTGCATTAGGTAGCCAATCTGGTGTTGACCATTTTATATCACCGATAATTGGACTAAATAACCAAAAAAATCCTTTTGCTAAAATTAGTAAAAAAAGCAAAAAATAACTGATTATTTCCCAAGCCTTTTGCAAAATATAGAAAGGTAGTTGCAAGATTAATTTCAGTAATCCCATTATTTATTCCTATTCCTTATATAAAATTTAAAAATCAATTTTTTTATTATGTTTTGTATTTCAATACGCACACTTTTCAAAATTTCGACAAGCTTTTTTATCGTTTATTTTTAATAGTGAATATTATTTTAAAAATACTAATTTTTTATAATATAACACTTTACATAATAATGCCACTTACAAATATAAAATGTAGATATTTAAAGGGATCGGATAACCAGTTGAAAAAATAGGCATTTATAATTATCAATTTACTTTATTTTTTAGCAATAAAAACCGCTCGCATTGGAGCTGGGTAGCCTTCAATGGTTTTTGTTGAATCGGTCGGATCTAAAAAGTCCGCAAGAGAATCAGATGTCATCCATTCTGTTTTACGTTGTTCATCCAAACTGGTGAGTGATATATCAACTAGTTTTGCATCAGAAAATCCACATTTTTCTAACCAACTAATCATCGTTGGAACAGATGGAATAAAATAAACATTCCGCATTTGAGCATAGCGTTCACCCGGCATGAGTGCTGTATGTTCAGCACCATCAATGACTAATGTTTCGAGTACTAATTGACCATTTTCAACGAGTTGATCTTTTAATTGAAATAAATGATCAAGTGGCGACCTACGATGATATAAAACGCCCATTGAGAAGACTGTATCAAAAGCACCAAGTTTGGGTAACTGCTCAATACCAAGTGGTAATAAATGCGCTCTTTGATCGTTACCCAATAATTTGCGAATAGCTTCAAATTGGCATAGATAAAGTGCCATAGGATCGATTCCAACAGCAAGTTTTGCTCCAGCGCCAATCATGCGCCATAAATGGTAACCACTATTACAACCCACATCTAAAACAATTTTACCTTCTAAATTATCAATATGATTAATTAAGCGTTCCCACTTCCAATCTGAACGCCATTCTGTATCAACATCAATACCATATAAGTGAAAAGGGCCTTTACGCCATGGCATCATGTTTTTCAGTAGTTGAGTAATTCGTTGCTGTTCACCAATCGAGATAGGTTTTTCACTATTGACAGTTACACTATGCAGTAAATCAATTTGATAAGGGGGGATAGCTGGTAAGTGTTTAATACTATTGAGCCATTGATTAAAACGGTTATCAATATTTTGGTTTTGCCAGTTTGCCAGTTGTGCTGGTAAGACTTCTAGCCAGCGACTTAGTTTATTTTTTGCGATAATCTGGTAAAAATCACCAAAATCAATCATTCTGTTTTCCTTATCAATTAAGCTTAAATCAATCAGTTATTTTATGGCAATGATAGAGCCAAAATTAAAGCATTGAAACCATGTATCAATATGTTTAAAACCAGCTTCAGATAGTCGCTGTTTATGGGTTTTGATTGTATCTGTTAGCATGACGTTTTCTAACATGTTACGTTTTTGGCTGATTTCAAGTTCACTGTAGCCGTTAGCACGTTTAAAATCATGGTGCATATTAAATAACAATTCGTCGATAGTTGAATCACTAAAACTAAATTTTTCAGACAGCACTAAAATACCATTAGGATTTAATGCGCTGTAAATGTTATTTAAAATACGTTGGCGATTTGCTGGCGTCAAAAACTGTAAAGTAAAATTAAGTACTACCATTGACGCGTTTTGCATATTGAGGTTACAAATATCATCACAAATTACATCCACTGGTGTATTTGCTTTATATGATTCAAGGTGCCTTTTACAGCGATCAACCATGGGCTGGGAATTATCTACTGCAACAATATGGCAGTTTTCGTGATTAACATGACGACGAATAGATAATGTGGCAGCACCTAAGGAACAGCCTAAATCATAAATCGTTGAATTAGGCTGTACAAATCTTTCTGCTAACATGCCGATCATTGAGATGATATTAGAATAACCAGGTACGGAACGCTGCACCATATCAGGAAAAACTTCAGCGACTTTTTCATCAAATGTCCAATCGCCTAATTTATCTATTGGTGTCGAGAATAGCTGGTCTTTTTTGGTATCCATAAAACTAATTGGTACTATAGAAATTAATTCTGTTATCATATCATTTTTTTATATTCAATTGCTCGGATAATTATGAGTTTTGTCGATTTTATTACTATTTTTATAGCGATTGTTGTTAGTGTTTTAATAACTTTCTATCTAGGAAAACGATGGCTATTTTGGTTTGATTTTAATTTCATTGGCTGTCATCGATTTATTTATTGGATCGTTGTTTTTATAGCCGGATTATCGCTAATATTTTCTAAAATATTTAATAATATATCAACTTATTGGTTGCCATTATGCTGTAATGTTATTACTGGTTTGATGATCTGCTGCGTTTTTACTTCGCTTACTTTTGACACTGTACGTTGGCTTAGTAAAAAAAAGGTTAAACCCAATTTATGGCTTAAAATTGTTTATATTATTGTCTCCGTAGTATTGTTTTGTTTTGGTCATGAAATGGCAATTAATCCAAAGATCGTTAATTACCAAGTTAAAATAGATAAGCCCGCAAATGTTGAACGTTTACGTATTGTTCAACTTTCTGATATTCATCTTAATGAACTAACGACACATCGATTTATTCAACAAATGGTCGATGAAGTGAATAAGCTTAATGCTGATTTTATTGTGATTACGGGGGATACATTAGATAAACGTTTAAAACCTTTTACACAAAATGGTTTTGATAAGCAATTTCAACAATTAAGATCAAAATATGGTACTTATATTATTTTTGGTAATCATGAATACTTAGCTACTAACCAAGAAAATAACCGAGAAGAAGATATTGCTAATGCTTTTAGGCAAGCAGGTATGAAAGTATTAAAGGATGATATCATTTATTTTGATGATATAGGGATTACATTAGTGGGCCGAGATGATTTTTCTTCATTTCATTATGATGTAAATAGGGCTTCACTGTCAGATCTTATTATGTTTACTAATACTGATTCACCAATTATTTTATTAGATCATCAACCAAAAGACCTTAATGAGCCAGAAAAATTGGGAGTTGATTTGATGATTTCTGGGCACACTCATGCTGGGCAAATATTTCCTATTAATATTATTGAAAAATTAATATATAAAAATACTTATGGATTATATAGAAACGAAGATCATCATTTTAGCAGCATTGTGAGTAGTGGATATGGATTTTGGGGACCACCAATTCGCTTAATGACTCGTTCCGAAATCGTGGTAATGGATATCGTTTTTGATAAAAATACACACAATGAATAAATATATTTGAACAGGAATTTGATTTTGTCTTATCAACTTATTATTAGTAATGATCAGTTAGCTGATTATTGTTCAAAAATCGAAAATAGCTCGGCTTTGGCTTTAGATACTGAATTTGTTAGAACTCGAACCTTTTACCCTCATTTGGGTTTACTGCAGGTATTTAATGGTGAACATGCAGCATTAATTGATCCAATTAATATTACTGATTGGCAGGCTTTTTTGGCTATATTAAATAATCCAACTATTGAAAAATATTTTCATTCGTGTAGTGAAGATATTGAGGTCTTTTCTTATCATTTTGGCTGTGTTCCAACACCGATTGTCGATAGCCAAATATTAGCTTCTTTTCTAGATAATCCATTAAGTAGTGGGTATGCTAGTTTAGTAAAAAAATATTTAGAGGTCGAACTTGATAAGAGTGAAACCCGAACAGATTGGCTAAAACGTCCATTAACTGAAAAACAGTGTAAATATGCTATTAATGATGTGTTATATCTTTTCCCATTAATTAATATTTTAAAATCACAGTTAAGTACTAATCATTATTTACAAGCAGCTTATCAAGAGTGCCAAATGGCGGTTGTCCGTAAATCGGAATTAATGGATCCAAATGATGCTTATCTAAATATTAAAAATAGTTGGCAATTGAAAGGGAAAAATTTAGGACAATTGTATAAATTAGCGAGCTGGCGATATAGATTAGCAAAAGAACAAGATATTGCTATAAATTTTGTAGTACATGAAGAAGTATTATTGAAAATTGCACGCTTTTCACCGACATCATTAGGAGAACTTGATAAGTTAGGTATGAAAGGGAAAGAAATTCGCTTGTATGGTCAAATAATTTTGGATCTTTTATCTACTCCCATACCCGAAATTCAACCAATTCGCCGAGTTAATAGCTATCCAGATTATAAAAAAATTACTAGTGAGTTAAAACAAGCAGCACTGACTATTTCTTCACAAACAGGTCTTAGTGAGGATTTATTGCTTTCACGTCGATTAATTAATCAATACATAAAGTGGAAAATCGATAAAAAGGGAAAGGTACCAGAATTATTAATAGGTTGGCGTAAACCTTTATTTGAGCAGTATTGTCTTTGATTATTGGTTAAGTGTAGGCGTAGTTTGTGCATTTAATGATTTTTTAATCCAACAATAGGTAAAGTCAGGTTACGATAAATAGCTAATAATCGAATAACCAGTGTAACCAAAATACCAATGAATGTTGAATATTCTAAAGGTAGTTTAAATGCATTATAAGCGATAACATGGATTGTTCCGCCGATGACGCAAGCAGTGGCATAGATGTCGGTTTTAAATACCATTGGAATATCTCGAGCAAGTACATCTCGAATAATACCACCACCTACTCCTGTCATCACGCCCATACAAACCGCCACTAAGCTGTTTACGTCAGAATAAATCGCTTTGTTCACGCCAATACCCACAAATACAGCAAGGCCAATTGCATCTAATACAGAAAATAACCATTTAGGGACTGTAATTGATGATGAGTAACGTAATAAGAGCATGGTGACTAACGAGGTTATGATAGCAATATACAGATCAGTGGAATCAGTGATCCAAAAGATCGGACCATGATTTAAAACAATATCGCGGATTGTACCACCACCAATAGCGGTGATGACCGCTAACACTAAGGCCCCGATTGGATCCATTTCTTTTTTAGCTGCTAGTAGTACACCAGAAATAGCAAATACAATGGTACCTAATATGTCAAACCAAAAAAGATAACTCACGCAAGCTCACTTAGCATTGATTCAACAATGAGTGATGATTGTGTTGCAGCTAATTTTAAAAAGGATTGAAAATCAACTGCAGATTCATTATCTCCATTATCCGAGATAGCGCGAACAACCACAAATGGTACTTTAAATAACCAGCAAACATGACCAATAGCTGCGGCTTCCATTTCAACAGCAATAGCATTTGGGAAAGTTTGTTTTATTCTTGCTAAATTGCTTTTACCATTTATGAAAGCGTCTCCACTACCAATCGAACCTTCAATCGCATTAACTCCGTGCTTTTTGATACAGATTTTTGCTAATGATTGGTATTTTTGATCAGCATCAAATGCTACAGGACAACCTGACATTTGACCTGGCTTGTAACCAAAAGCAGTCAAATCAACATCGTGGTAAAAAACATCTTTTGAAACAATAATATCACCAATATTAAGGTCGGACGATAACCCACCAGCCGAACCAGTGTTGATAACAGCATCTACTTTATAATTATTTAATAATAAGGTAGTACCTGATGATGCAGCTACTTTACCAATACCAGATTGAAGCAGTACGATTTCACAACCAGCAATTTGACCTAAATGAAAATCACAACCTAAATAACGCTCAACGTGATAATGAGTGATTTTACTTTTTAATATGGCTACTTCTTCTTCCATTGCAGCAATAATAGCAATTTTCATGCGATCCTCTTGGCTTAGTTTGGGTAACTTCAAATTAGATGTGCTATCATAGTTTGAGAAAATAAATTTGACAATATATGAATCAATCGGAGCTGAAATTGCGAACAATATTTATTACAGGCTGCTCAAGTGGAATAGGGCTAATCTCGGCCATTGCTTTAAAAAAACGTGGCTATCGTGTTATTGCTTCGTGTCGCAAATCATTGGACCAACAAAAACTTATCGAGCAAGGATTTGAAACTGTGCTTCTTGATCTTGACAATCCAGACTCAGTCAAGCAAGCCGCTCAAGAAGTTCTCGTTTTGTCTGAAGGCAAATTATATGCGTTATTTAACAATGCAGGTTACGGTGTTTATGGGCGATTAAGCACGATCAGTCGGGATCAGTTAGAATCTCAATTTTCCACCAATTTTTTTGGTGTCCATCAGTTGACGCAATTACTGCTTCCAGCCATGCTAGAACAAAATGAAGGGCGCATTATTCAAACAAGTTCCATTGTTGGTATTGTTGCAACCCCGGGGAGAGGGGCTTATTCAGCCAGCAAATATGCCTTAGAAGCTTGGTCTGATGTGTTAAGGTTGGAATTAGCACAAACCAATATCAAGGTTTGTTTAATTGAACCTGGTCCATTAAAGACATATTTTTCAAACAATGTAAATCAAACAGAGCAAAAGAATATGGTAAAAAATCCACCTATAGCTCAACGATTTACTTTACCACCCGAGGCTGTTTTGCCTTACTTATTCCATGCCCTTGAACACGGCAAACCCAAAATACGTTACAGGGTAACAAAAATAACAAAAATAGCAGCTATTGCTAAACGTTTGCTTCCTGATAGATTAATGGATAAAATTTTAAAGAATAAATAATAAATAATAAATCATTATACCCTAGGACATAATATGCAAAATCAATTTATTTTTGATGTTAGTGAGCAAAATATTCAAGATGTGATTGAAAGATCATCGACATCCCCAGTGTTATTTTATTTTTGGTCAGCTAGAAGTCCAAATTATGAGGTAATGACTCAAACATTAACTAAATTGGCTAATGAACATCATGGGCAATTTATTTTAGCCAGTATTAATTGTGATGAACAACAAATGTTAGCTGCTCAATTTGGTTTACGGGCTATCCCAACGGTTTATTTATTTCAAAATGGTCAACCTGTAGATGGTTTTCAAGGACCTCAATCTGAAGAAACCATCAAAAATTTTTTAGAAAAAGTGTTACCAAATGAAGATGAGCTTAAATTAATTGAAGCACAAAATTTATTTCATGAAGCCAAATATGAAGAAGCATTACCACTGTTACGGCAAACTTGGAAATCACTTACTGATCATTTGGGTAAACCAAGAACAGATATTGCATTAATGCTAATAAAATCACAAATTGAACTTAAACAGCTAAATGAAGCAAAAGAAGTGCTTGCAACTATTCCTCTACAAGATCAAGATTCAAGTTATCATGGATTACAAGCCGAAATAGAACTACTTGAACAAGCCGCTAATTCTCCTGAATTACAGCAATTACAAGCAGAATTTGCTCAACACCCTGATAACGTTGAATTAATGATTCAATTGTCTTCTCAATTAATGCATGTAGGGCGTCATGAGGAAGCATTAGAGTTGTTATTTAAACCGCTGACAAAAGATCTTAATGTTGGTGATGGACAAGTGAAGAAAACATTACTTGATTTACTAGCAGCATTAGGAACAAGTAACCCGTTAGCTAGTAGTTATCGACGTAAATTGTATACTTTATTATATTAAGATTTTATGAAATTTAAACTGGAACGAATTTTTAAGCATTTACTTATAGGTTTATTATTTTTGCTAAGTGTAAACAGTAGGTTTGCTATTCTATGTGCTTCTTATGTTCGTTCTCTAAAAAAAGATATACATAGAAGTAAAATCGATGAACTAAATAAAAAATTAGCACAAAAAAATTCGAATATAAAAATTATAGATAGAAATTTATAAGTGAAAAGATTCAACAATAAACTATTGTTGAATCTTTTTATTTAGTGTTCAATAATGCGAGGAAAATCTTCATTACTACGTAATGTTAAGACTTCAACACCATTTTCAGTAACCAAGATAGTGTGTTCATACTGAGCCGAAAGCCCATGATCTTTGGTTTTGACTGTCCAGCCATCTTTCATGGTACGGGTACGCCAATCGCCTGTATTTATCATAGGTTCAATAGTAAAAGTCATGCCTGGTTTTAAAATTACACCGCCGTCATCAGCGTCATAATGTAAAACTTGAGGTTCGTCATGATAGACTTCACCAATACCATGGCCACAATATTCCCGAACTGAAGAAAAACCAAATTTATCGACATATTTTTGAATCGTTTTACCAATTTCCTTTAAACGTATACCGGGTTTGATAATTTTAATCGCCTCGTAAAGGCTTTCTTGTGTAACTTGGCATAATTTTTCACCTGCGATAGTTGGCTTGCCAGCAATGTACATTCTAGAAGTATCACCATGATAACCATCTTTGATAACTGTTACATCAATATTTAAAATATCACCATCTTTTAGCTTTTTGTCAAAACTTGGAATACCATGGCAAACCACATCATTAATTGAAATGCAACTAGTGTGTTGATAGCCACTATAGCCAATATTAGCTGGAATAGCTTTTTGAACATTAACAATATGTTCATAACAAATTTTGTCTAGTTCACCAGTACTAATGCCCGGTTTAACATAAGGTTCAATCATTTCTAATACTTCAGCTGCAAGTTTTCCAGCTATTCGCATTTTTTCAATTTCGGCGGGGGTTTTTAACTTTATAGACATTAAATTTTTCCTGTAATATTAATGACAATATCCTATCATACCCCGTTATTTCGTCAAATCATACCGGATGATTAATTATGCATTTTGCTTATATTCTTATAAAATTTTGTAAAAAAGTTTCAGGAAAGTATATGTTTTAGTATAAAATAAAAAATTATACTTATTTTAATACGGTTTTATATATAATAACTTATTATAAAAAAGGGTTTTATCGCAATGCAATGTCGTTTTTATCAGCAGAAAAAATGTTTATCTTGTCAGTGGATGGATAAACCCTATCATGCACAACTAGCAGAAAAACAAAATAATCTGTTACAACAATTAACTCAATTTAAACCTAATGACGTTTTAGAACCTTTTGCTAGTAATGAATTCGCTTTCCGTAATAAAGCAAAAATGGCGGTGTTAGGTACTGTTGAAAGACCTATTTTAGGGATACAAACCGATAATGAGATGGTCGATTTATGTGATTGTCCTCTTTACTCAAATAGTATGCAAAACATCCTAAAACTTGTTCGAACTTTCATCCGTAAACAGGGACTTGTACCTTATAATATTAATAAGCGAAAAGGAGAGTTGAAATTTGTTATAGTTACTGAAAGTAAAGAGAATAATACAAGCTTTTTTATGCTGCGATTTGTTTTAAAATCGCACAAATTTGTCGAAAAAATAAATAATTCTTTTAAACAATTACAAGATAAAATACAAAATTTAAAGGTAATTTCAATAAATATCCAACCTAATCATGCAGCTATTTTAGAAGGGAAAGAAGAGTTAGTTTTAACCGACACCTCATTTTTACCAATAATATTAAATGGAGTTCCTCTTTTCATTAAGCCTAAAAGTTTTTTTCAAACAAACAGTGTTGTTGCCAGCAATCTTTATAAAACTGCAAGTGACTGGGTCACAAATTTATCTATTCACTCAATTTGGGATTTGTTTTGTGGTGTAGGTGGTTTTGGCTTAAGTTGTGTTAGTCTTGCTATTGAAAATCAAATCCAGCTGACAGGAATTGAAATTAGTCCAGATGCGATTGAATGTGCAACAAAATCAGCTAACAAGTTAGGTTTTAAGCGGTTAACGTTTAAATCACTTGATGCTACCCAATACGCTATTGCTGAACAATACATTCCAGATCTAGTGCTGCTTAATCCACCAAGACGAGGGGTTGGTAAAGTGCTTATGCAGTATTTAGAAAATGTACAACCAAGCTATATTTTATATTCAAGTTGCAACTTAACCTCGTTAGTCGAAGATTTGATGTTGTTATCCAACTATCAAATCATGAAAGTGCAACTGTTTGATATGTTTCCCCATACTTCACATATGGAAGTCTTGGTTTTATTACAAAGAAAAGATAGATAATTTAATTATCAAACCCTAATATTATCTTCAATCTATGAGGTAGTTGTTATATTTAAAAATCTGCTAATATTCAATTATCTGTGATAAAAATAGTGAATTGTATTTTCTAATCATTAAATTACAAATTATATTTAGTTTTTATTTTAAAGGTTGTTATAAATTAGACCATTGTTAATATCAAATTATGTTAATATAAAAAAATAAATAATTTCATTTAAGGAAGGCAAAATATGATTCCTGATGTTTCTAAAGCGCTTAACTGGTTAGAAAAACACTACACCATTTTACAAGGTATTCAACGCGGTGTTGAACGTGAAACTTTACGCATTTTGCCTGACGGGACATTGTCGAAAACTTCATTCCCCGCAAAAATTGGCGCAGCGTTGACTCATCCTTGGATAACAACTGATTTTGCTGAATCAATGTTAGAATTTATTACACCGGTTAATACCAATATCGATTATATGCTAACGTTTTTACGCGATCTGCATCGTTATGCTAGTGTAAATATTGATGACGAAATGATGTGGCCATTAAGTATGCCATGTTTTGTTGCCAATGAAGAAGATATTATTTTAGCTCAATATGGTTCATCAAATGAAGGGCGTTTTAAAACGGTTTATCGAGAAGGTCTAAAAAACCGTTATGGTGCAATGATGCAAACCATATCTGGCGTTCATTATAATTTTTCATTACCCATGGCATTTTGGCAAGCAAGAGATGGTGTGAAAAATACAGAAGAGGGTAAAGCTGTTATTTCTGAAGGCTACTTTACATTGATTCGTAACTATTATCGCTTTGGTTGGGTTATTCCTTATTTGTTTGGGTCATCACCATCGATGTGCTCCTCATTTATTCAAGATCCACAAAAAGCAAAAGCCTTTATTGAACAAACAAATGGTAATTGTTATTTGCCTTACGCAACCTCTTTAAGGTTAAGCGATATTGGGTATACTAATAATGCACAAAAGCAACTAGGCATTACTTTTAATCATTTAGATACTTATGTTGAAGGATTAAAACGAGCAACGCATACAAAATCAGCGGAATTTGCTAAACTGGGCATCAAAGTTGATGGTCATTATCGTCAATTAAACGATAATGTATTGCAAATTGAAAATGAATTTTACGGGCCAATTCGACCTAAAAGAGTTGCAATGACTGGGGAGTCGCCGTCGGATGCACTTTTACGTGGCGGTATTGAATATATTGAAGTACGCGCATTAGATGTTAATCCATTTTCACCGGTGGGGATTACTGAAGAACAGATACGATTTATCGATCTATTTTTAATTTGGTGTGCACTAGCACCAGCGCCTGAAATGAGCAGTCAAGAACTTGAGTGTGCCAAATTAAATTGGAATAGGGTAATAATGGAAGGACGAAAACCAGGGCTTGAGATTGGTATTGGTTGCAATAGCTATCGAGAACCTTTGTCCAAAGTTGGACACCAATTATTCAAAGATTTATTACGTGTTGCTGATGTTTTAGATCATCAAGATGACAAGCAGGGTTATCGTAATGTTTGTGAGCGTTTAGATTTGATGTTTGATCAACCTGAATTAACTTTATCAGCAAGAACACTACAAGCAATAAGCGATTTAGGTACAGCAAAATTTGGTTTAGCTTTAGCAAGCCAATATAAAAAACAGCTTATGGCAGAACCTTTAACATTATTAACTGAAAGTGATTTTGTTCAACAATGCAATTTATCTATTGAAAAACAGAGGAAGAAAGAGCAGAGTGATACTTTAACTTTTGATCAATATTTACAGAAAAAATTGAACGATAAAAATGTTTAAAAATCGATGTTATACTTTACGTTATCAGGCAAGCAACGAAGTTGAGTTGCTATTGCCTAATCAACAAATTACAGTTAATAAACCGTTAATCGATCAAACATCATTTACTGTTTTAGTTTGGAATATTTTTAAACAAAAGAAATCTGATTGTATCACTGTACTCAAACAATATGCTGATAAAGCTAAACTAATCTTATTACAAGAAGCACAAACAACATTACCTTTACTTCATTTTATTTCACAGCATAATAAAATTGCCGATCATGTCCCTGCATATTGTTTTAACAATATTTATGCTGGGGTCATGACAATCTCTGACTCGTTACCAACTTCACTTTTCTCTTTTAGAGAGAAAGAACCATTAATTCGTGTTCCTAAATCTGCTTTAATTACTATTTATCCGATTAGAGATTCTAAGCAACAATTATTAGTTGCTAATATTCATGCTGTAAATTTTAGTATTGGTGTAAAAGTATACCGTCAACAAATACGCATGTTATTAACCCGAATAAAAGAACATAATGGTCCAGTTATTTTGGCTGGGGATTTTAATGCATGGAGTAAACGGCGACTTGATTTGTTGTATAACCTTGTTCGTTCAATTGAACTTAAGCCTGTTGATTTCTCTATTGATATTAGAAAAAAATTTATGGGTAGACCACTTGATTTCGTTTTTTACCGAGGATTACGACTTGATACAGCGGAAATTATTAGCACAACTACATCAGATCATAATCCTATATTAGTAAATTTTAGATTGGATTTGCATCCACAATATTAATCGTCAAAATATCGCCTTCTTGGACACGAGCGTTTTTCAGATTATTCCATTGAAGTATATCCGTTATTTTAACTCTATAATTTTGTGCAATAGAATATAAATTATCTCCAACTTTAACCTGATAAGTTATCTGCTTTTTACCATTAGAACTTGCATTAGCAGTAAAAATAGAATTCGTTTTTCTATTATCAATTGCATTATATTTAATGGTTGTCGTTGATTTAACTTCAAATGGCATATTGGTATGCGGTACATCTTGTAAAAGCTCAGTAACTTGATTTACTACTAAGTTTTCTGCTTTCAGTTTTTTAAATAACTCTTGAGCATGAACATATGGTACTAGCAAATGAAACGGACCATTGACTTTTTGCTGCACATAACCAGCGTTATATGTCATTAAATCATTCAATGGTAGGCCCGTATATTTAGCAACCTTAGCTAATGAAATATTTTTAGACATATCAATACGAACAAGCGAGTTTTCATAATTACAATCAGGCAATTTAATACCATATCGTTTGTTGTTTTTTACAATATCAATAATGGCTAAAATTTTAGGCACATAATGCATTGTTTCAGTTGGTAAATCAAGAGACCAATAATTGGTGGGTAAACCATTTGCCTGGTTTTTTTCGATAGCTTTTCTTATTCGACCTTCGCCGGCGTTGTAAGCGGCTAATGTTAATAGCCAATCACCATTAAAACGATTATTTAAGTTTTGCAATAACGAAATAGCTGAATTTGTTGAAGCAATAAGATCTCGTCGTCCGTCAAAATAACTATTTTGTTTAATGCCATATTCTTTGGCGGTAATTGGCACAAATTGCCATAAACCAGCCGCTTGCGCAGGCGAAGTTGCCAATGGATCGTAAGCACTTTCAATCAATGGAATTAAGGCTAACTCAACAGGTAGATCGTTTTTTCTTAGTTGATTAATAATGTAATAAACATAAGGTTCCGAGCGTAATGCAACAGTTTCAAATCCTTGCGGGTTACGTAACAAACGCTCTCTTTCTGCTTTGATGCGGTTATTTTCAGGTACTTTCACATTGATCTGAGTTAGCATAAATTGCCAAGGATTTTGCGTGACAGATGTGCGACTAATGCCGCCACTCTTAATGCTACTAGTAACTATTGATTTTGAGTTAGATTTTTTATAGACGCTATTATTGTATTGAGAACCATGGTTCTGACAAGCACTCAAAGATAAACATAACATTGTAAATATTAATAACTTTTTCATTAGTTTGTGACTTTTACTCAAATTAAGTTTGGCATTATACCTAAAAAATGTCTTTTTGGCTCCTAAAAAAAAATAAACAAATATAATTAATTGTTAAATTTAAATTTATTTTTTAGTTAATGCTTATGCATCGTAAAAATAAGTTTATTTATTTTTCTTTAGACAAAATAGACGGTAATGTTACTGATTTTGTTGAAATCACATTTAAATAGTCTTTAATATTTTTATCATCGGGTAGCATTGTGAGTCACAAATGCTAAATTTAATAAGATATTTTCATGACCTGTGTAAATTAAAATATTGCAAAAAAATAAGCATTATTAAAAGAGTTATGCCTAGGTACTGCTATTACATCAAAGCTAAAATCATCAATATAGATTTTAGCTTGATTAATAAGATAATTAATCAATAAATCGATTTCATTAGGGGCAAAAACATCAATGTTTTGATATTGTGCTTTTAATTCGTACTCACCCCATCAGTGTGATCAATATGGTGATGATAAGTAAAATTGCAAGAGGAAATATTTTATATTTGTTAATATAATTAATTTCAGCTCTGGCCTCTTAAGAGTCAATAATATTAACTGAGTTGATTAAAATTCAAATATAGTTATCTTTAAGCCTAGAATGCAATATAATACATATTATTATGTTTTAGCATTATTTAGGAATAACCTATTTAAAAGTAGACAAAATTATATAAGTTACATAAAAAGTATTTTTATTTCACTAGTTAATCCTGTATGGATTGTTCAAATACAGTGTCTTGCAAAGTAGGGGATTGAGCTTGTGTTTTAGCTATAATATCACAACGTTCATTTTCAATATGGCCAGCATGACCTTTAACCCAAATCCACTGAATTTTGTGAATCTGTACTAATTCATCAAGTCTTTTCCATAAGTCGACATTTTTTACTGGTTGTTTGCTAGCTGTTTTCCAACCATTTTTTTTCCAACCGTGTATCCAATTGATAATTCCATTTCGTAAATACTGACTATCGGAATAGAATTCAATTTGACAAGGTTGCTTTAATTGTTCTAAAGCAACAATCGCAGCTAATAATTCCATACGGTTATTTGTTGTTTTAAAAAAACCTTCCGATAATACTTTTTCGGTTTGCTTATATTTTAATATAGCAGCATAACCACCAGGGCCGGGATTACCAAGACATGAACCATCAGTATATATTTCGATTTTTTTTAGCATATTTTTTATTTCTTTTATAACTATGTAAATTAAATTTCTTATTTAAATTAAATTTCAATTAAACGGCAAGTTAGTAGCCTCTAATTAATTTATAATTACTCTATAAATTAATTGAATTGGCTGCTACTTTCATTTATGTAGGTATCAACATTAAAAGTTTTTAGTGCTAAACTATACCATTAAAAACATTTTTCCCCAATTGTTGATATAAAAAGAGAAGAAAGTGATACATAATTCTGCGCGACAAATTGTCTTAGATACTGAAACAACAGGTATGAACCAAGGTGGCAATAATCACTATGAAGGACATAAGATTATTGAAATTGGTGCCGTTGAAGTCATTAATCGTCGTTTAACGGGTAACCATTTTCATGTCTACATTAATCCAGAACGCTTAATTGATGAAGGTGCATTTAAAGTTCACGGTATCAGTGATGAATTTGTTAAGGATAAGCCAATATTCAAGAATATAGCACATGATTTTATCAAATTTATTGACGGTGCTGAATTAATTATTCACAACGCCTCGTTTGATGTGGGTTTTATTGATTATGAGTTTCGTCTTTGTGGGTTGGATTTTAAAACTTCCGATCATTGTCTTGTTACTGATACCTTAGCTATGGCAAGGCGTCTGTTTCCAGGAAAACGTAATAACTTAGATGTATTATGTGAACGCTACCAGATTGATAACTCTCACCGAACATTGCATGGTGCATTATTAGATGCCGAAATTTTAGCCGAAGTTTATTTAGCAATGACTGGTGGGCAGACAACTTTATCTTTTAGTTCAGAGGATAATAACTCATCTACATCCGAATTTAATGTAATAAAAAGAGTTGAACGCAATGGTGTGCCTTTAAAAGTAATTAAGGCAACAGAATATGAACTTTCTGAACATGAATCGGTTTTAAAAAAAATTGATAAAAAATGTGGTGGAGCATTGTGGAATTTGAATTAATGATTGTTTTATATTCAGTTGAACATTTATTTATAGAATTTTATTGACGTGAATAAAAATAATCTTTAATATCATGCCTACTTTAATGCTCTAACATTAAAGCTATCAAAAAAGCGGAGCGGTAGTTCAGTTGGTTAGAATACCTGCCTGTCACGCAGGGGGTCGCGGGTTCGAGCCCCGTCCGTTCCGCCAATTTCAATAGATTAAAGCACTTCATGAAAGTGCTTTTTTATTGCAATACTTTTTGTATCAAGTTTGTGGTGTTTTCTGATAATGCATTTCCTATACTAGTAAGAATTTGAGTGTTCTTTATTTCTATGCTACTAAGCAAATATGAGTATTGGTTATAATTTTATTGCTATTGGTATTTTGATTTTATTCATTTATTATTAAATTTTATTGTTAAACTACTCTTGATTTTTTAAATAAAAAAACAGGGCATAGTACCCTGTACTGGAAATGCTTATCAAATTAAAGGTTCTTTTTGATTTCTATCGCAAGGAGCGGATTCCACATAGCACCAGTTGCACTCATAACCGCATCAGCACCACTTTTTATAAATTGATGATAATGTTCACTAGAACTAACACCACCAACGCCTACAATAGCAAATTTTAGATCCATTTGTTTACGATACTTAGCTAAACGGCTCACCATATCTAAACCCGCCCAACGGATTGCATCACCACAAACTCCGCCTTCTTTTCTATTTTCGCCTAATGCAGGATGGCCATGAGCATCAACAGGTTTTGCAGATAACGTGTTAATAGTACTTAAACCATCAATAATGGATCCTACTCGATTGAGTAATGATATAATTTTTTCATCATCAGCAAAATAAGCTAGTTTTAAAATAAGTGGACGATCGGGAACAGCAGTTTTAATTTCATTAACAATTCGTTCAACTTTATCAATATCAAAGCAAAGTAATTTGCTAGCACCTTCATTTGGGCAACTTAGGTTTGCTTCAAGAATTGGAGCATTTGTTTCTCGAACTAATTTTGCCGCTAAAGCATAATCTTTTGCAATTTCACCGTTACCTTGTGTACCTTGAAAACTACCAATAACACATTGACCATGTCCTGCTGATTTGACGGCATCAGCCATATCAGGTTGCCAGACATCTGGAGCAAAAGAAGGAACGCCAAAAGAGTTAGTTATTGATAATGGTTGGCTGTAATTGGTATCAGCTAATACCGTATCTAAATTACATGATAATTTACCGTTAGGATGAACTGATAAAACATTAGGTAATGGATGGCATTTATGTAGCTTAGTTCTTACTGTTTTATATACACATAAGTCAAATCCATAAGCAAAAGCAGCTTTGATATAGTTTGCATTTAATAGTGGACCTGCAGGTTGACCAAATGGTAAATTAACCTCAACATTTAAAAATTTTGAAGGTTTTATTGATACTTGTTGTGCTTTATCTAATTGTCTAAAAAGTCCAAATGGTCCTTGAGCATAATTTTCTTCGTAGCTTATACTTGGATCATAAAAAGGTGTTAAAGATTTCATACTGCCTCCTAATTATACGTGTTATCAACGTAGAATTTATTATTAACCTTGCAATGAGAAATAAAAGAAACGATTTTTAAACCAAAAAAAATCCTCCATGAAGGAGGATTAAAAAATAGAATAAATAGAAAATCGAAAGTTGATTTTAATCTGTTAGTTGGTATTACAAACATTCCGATGTTCTCTTTGCGTTATATTTCAAAGCATTCTATCTCAACAAATTTAAAGTTCAACATAAAAAACACAAAAAATATATAACTAAATGAAAAAGTTACAGTGTTTTTTTTTAGATTTTTAATGACATATCCGATACTTTAAAAACGATAAGATATCAAAAATCGGTAAAATCTTATTTTATTAATATCGATAATTTTCTAATTGATTAATAAAGCTAAAAAAATTTCTGTCGCAAAAATGATACTTATCATTGTTCAATACTAATGAAACTAATGTAAGTGGAGAATGATTATTGGTAATGTTATTATCGTTGATAACTATAAAGATTAAATGATAATGGTTAGATATAAAAAATGAGAAATGAAAATATTTTTAAGTCATTCACTTTGCCTAATGGTGTTGAACTAAAAAATCGCATAATGATGGCACCAATGACAACTTGTTCTGGTTTTTATGATGGTTCTGTTACGCATGACTTGATTGAATATTATCGAGCAAGATCAGGATCAATTGGCACCATTATTGTCGAATGTGGATTTGTTGATAATAAAGGATTGGCTTTTCCTGGAGCTATTGGTTTAGATAGTGATGATAAGATTGAAGGGTTAGCAAAAATAGCGCAAGCCATCAAAGAAAAAGGTTCGAAAGCGGTTATTCAAGTTTATCATGGTGGAAGAATGGTGGAGCCTAAACTTATCGGAGGTCAATTGCCAGTAGGACCTAGTGCTATTGCAGCCCCTCGCCCAAATTCGCCCACTCCAATTGAATTAACGGCAGAAGAGGTAGAAGAAACAATTGATAAGTTTGGTCAAGCTGTACGTCGAGCGATTCAAGCTGGCTTTGATGGTGTAGAGATTCATGGTGCTAATACTTATTTAATTCAGCAATTTTATTCACCTAATTCAAATCAAAGAAACGATAAATGGGGTGGGAACCGTGATAATCGTACGCGATTCGCGCTTGCTGTTTTAGATATTACCCATAATATGGTTAAGCAATATGCAATATCTAAATTTATTGTTGGATACCGTTTTTCTCCTGAAGAGTTAGAAGTTCCGGGAATTCGTTTTGATGACTCAATGTATTTGCTTGAAAAATTGGCTGAAAAAGGACTTGATTATATCCATTTTTCAATGGGCGATACGCTTAGACCATCAATTGTTGATACACAAGATCCGACTCCATTAATTAAAAAATATGTGACAATGCGTTCTGCAACATTAGCAAAAATTCCCGTTGTAGGCGTCGGTAATATAGTTAATCAAAGTGATGCGGATGATGCGATTGAGCATGGTTATGATTTAGTTGCTGTAGGACGTGCTTGTATAGCTTATCCTGATTGGGTTGACCGTATTGAAAAAGGTGAGAAATTAGAATTATTTATTAATAGTGATAAGCGTGAAACGCTTAATATTCCAGAACCTTTATGGCGCTTTTCTCTTGTCGAGAGTTTGATTCGTGATGTGAATCTTAATGTAAAAAAATTCAAACCAGGTCATTATCAAGAAAAAGTTAATGATGAGTCTTACGAGTTTTTAATTAACGTTGAGCTGGGTAAAGATTTTATAAAAGATATGCAATTAATTAATGCCCAAAATTTTGATAATGAAGTTTTGGATAATTTTGCTGAAATTAAACATAGGATTATTGACTCAAATAGCTCACATGTTGATGCAATTTCTGGCGCAACAACACAATGTGAAGCGTTTAAAAAAGCCGTAACCAAAGCGATGGCAAAATCTAATAAAGAGGCGATTATTGCCGAAGGTGGTGATCCTAATGATCGAGCTTTTGATGTTGTGGTTGTTGGTAGTGGTGGAGCAGGGCTTACTGCTGCGATTCAAGCTCATGATCTTGGTGCAAGTGTCGTTATTGTTGAACAAATGTCTGTAATAGGTGGTAATACCAATAAAGCTTCAGCGGGTATGAATGCGGCTGAAACCAAATTCCAAAAACAAAAAGGGATTGTTGATAGTAAAGATCTATTTTATCAAGAAACCATGACCGGAGGTAAAAACAAAAATAATCCTGATTTACTTCGTTATTTTGTTGAAAATGCACCAGATGCAATTAATTGGTTAGATGATAATTACATTAAACTTAGTGGGATTACTACAACGGGGGGAATGAGCATTGATCGGACTCATCGACCAGAAAGTGGTGCTGCTGTTGGTGGTTTTTTAATTAGTGGTCTAGTTAAAAATATTAATAAACGAGGTATTGAAGTTATACTTGATACTGCTGTGACTGAAATTGTCACTGAACATCATAAAGTGACAGGTGTTAAAGTTTCAGAAGAAGACGGTTCGATCCATTTTATAAAAGCTAAGGCAGTTATTATTGCAACTGGTGGATTTAGTGCCAATACCGCAATGGTTGAAAAATATCGTCCTGACCTTAAAGGATTTGTGACCACTAATCATAAGGGTGCAACTGGTTCTGGAATTGAGATATTAGAAAAATTGGGCGCTGGAACTGTCGATATGGGTGAAATTCAAATCCATCCAACGGTTGAACAGACAACGTCTTATTTAATTTCTGAATCCATCCGTGGTGGTGGAGCGATTCTGGTATCGAAAAAAGGTCAACGATTTGTTAATGAACTTGATACAAGGGATAAAGTATCAGCTGAAATTATTAAATTACCTGAACATTATGCTTATATTTTGTTTGATCAGCAAGTTCGTGATGAAAACAGAGCCGTTGAAGAGTATGTTGCAAACGAGCTTGTTATTCAAGCAAATACTCTTGAAGAATTAGCACAAAAGTTATCGATTGATGGCGACGCATTAGTTAAAACAATTGAACGTTACAATCAGTTTACGTCAACTAAGCATGACCAAGACTTTGGCAGAATAACAGGCATGCGCCATCCGATCAAAAAAGGGCCTTTTTATGCAATAAAAATTGCACCAGGTGTGCACCACACGATGGGAGGGGTCACTATTAATACCCAAACACAAGTGTTGAATACCGATAAACATGTGATTCAAGGTGTATTTGCTGCTGGCGAAGTCGTAGGTGGTGTTCATGGAGCTAATCGTATTGGTGGCAATGCTGTCGCCGATATCATTATCTTTGGTATGCAAGCAGGTAAAAAAGCGGCTGATTATATTAAACACTAATTTGTTACAACTATTTTGAGTTTGTTTAGCATGGTAAATGTAAACTATGAATACACTCAACATTTGATGGGAACAACGGTTTCATTAATGCTTTTTGAGCCTAATGAAACCGCAGTGCAAGCTGTTTTTCAAACCATAAAAATGCTTGAGGATAAACTGACCGTTAACAGGTCATCATCAGAAGTTATGTCTATTAATTTAGCTGCAGGACACCATCCCGTTATAGTGAGCCGTTCTGTTTTTTCTTTGATTGAACAAGCGCAAAAAATAAGTCTATATTTTAATAGTTGCTTTAATTTTGCTATTGGTCCCTTAGTTAAACTTTGGAAAATTGGTTTCAATGGTTATCAAGTTCCATCTGCTAAGTTAATTAGAGAAAAACTGTTGTTAATTGATCCTAAAAATATTGAACTTGATGCAAACACATATTCTGTTTTTTTAAAAAAACCAGGAATGGAAATTGATTTAGGTGCAATTGCTAAAGGATATATTGCTGATGTTGTCAAATCAATTTTACACCAACATCAAGTGTACAAAGGTATCATTAACTTAGGTGGTAATGTATTAACATTAGACTCATCTTTAACAGATGGTAACGGCTATTGGCATATAGGATTAAGAAAACCCTTTTCCACTAATGGAAAACTATCTGGAATTATAAAAGTTAAAGATAAATCAGTTGTCACATCCGGCATTTATGAGCGTTTTTTTATACAAAATGATCGTCTTTATCATCACCTATTAAACCCTCAAACAGGTTACCCATTAAATAATGAATTAGAAAGCGTAACTATCATTTCAGATTCTTCATTAGAGGGTGATATTTACTCAACCGTCTTTTATGGATGGGGAGTTGATAAAAGCAGACAATACTTGCAAAAGCATCAAAACTTGTCGGCTATCTTTTTGTTAAAAAATAAAACAGCCATATTAGTAAACCCCGATAATTTTATTTTTCAACAAATTGATACTCAATATCAAATAAAGACTGATTAGAATTAAATTTTTGATTCAAAATATTTCAAAAAAGATACTGATTTTATTGATTTTTTTCTTGGATTTGTTTGATGTATTTTAATTCAAAGGTAAACTAATTTCAATAAAAAGTTGTCAGAAAAGGTATTGATTTTATTGAAGTTTTTATACTGATGTTAGTGCGATAAATTTGGCCAATAATAGTATGAGTAGTAGCATAATTGTAACAGAATTAAATCTTAACTTATTAAAATATTTAAATTTAAAAGGAAAATACTATGAATTTAGCAAAGAAACCTCCAGTGAAATGGCCTGCGCTCATCATTATTGCGGCAATTTCCGCGTTACTTTGGTTATATGTCTCACTACCGGAAGGTATTAGCCAAGAAGGTTGGCAAACGAGTATTATTTTTGTTGCCACCATAGCTTGCATTGTGGCTGAAATAATGCCAATTGGGGCAATTGGTTTATTAGCAATTACCGTTTTTGCCGTATTAAAACCATCTGGTGCAACCTCCGCAACTGAATCGATAAAAATTTCGTTAAGCGAATTAAATAGTAGTCTTATTTGGCTGATTGTTATTGCTTTCATGATCGCTCGTGGTTTTATCAAAACTGGTTTAAGTAAACGCATTGCATATTATCTTGTTAAAATGTTAGGTAAAAATACATTGGGGCTTGCTTATGGTTTATCTGTCACTGATATTGCATTGGCACCCGCTATTCCAAGTACCACGGCTCGTGCTGGTGGTGTAATATATCCAATAGCAGAGGCTTTAGCCATTAACTTTAATTCAAATCCTAAAGATGAATCAAGAAATCGCATTGGTACCTTTTTAATGTTAACAATTAGCCATATGAATGATATCACCTCGGCAATGTTCTTAACGGCATTTACTGGCAACTTATTAGCTGCTAAATTAGTCACCACATCGCTAGGTATTACACTCGGGTGGGGGCAATGGTTTGTAGCAGCCATTGTGCCATGTTTAGTTTCATTTGTTGTGATTCCTTTGGTAATTTATTTTCTAATTAACCCAGAACTCAAAAGAACCCCAGAAGCACCAAAATTAGCTGCTGAAGAATTAAAAAAAATGGGGTCAATTACAGTTAAAGAAATTATTATGGGGAGCACTGTTCTTTTATTATTAGTGCTTTGGATTTTTGGCAAAAATGTTGGTATTGATTCAACAACTACAGCCTTTATTGGTTTGACTATTTTGATCTTAACTGGAGTATTAAGTTGGGATGATGTAAAAGGTGAAAAAGCGGCTTGGGACACATTAATTTGGTTTGCGGCATTACTTATGATGGCAGACCAAGTAAATAAATTGGGTGTAACTAAATGGCTTGGTGACACAATAGGTAGTGCTGTAAAAGGTCATCTAGGTGAAAGTAGTTGGGTGTTGGTCTTAATTATTTTATGTGTTGCTTATGTTTATTTACACTACTTTTTTGCGAGTGGGAATGCTCATATTGCCGCATTATTTCCCGTATTTTTATCTGTCTCCATTGCCCTTGGTGTGCCACAACTCATAGCTATTTTTGCATTAGTTATTTGTACTAATTACTTTGGTTCAATTACTCAATTTGCAAATGCGAGAAATCCATTATTATTTGCAGAAGGCTTTGTGCCAGTAAAAACATGGTGGAAAGTGGGGTTTATTTGTAGTGTTGTGAATCTAATAATTGTCTTTACTGTCGGTATTTTGTGGTGGAAGATCATTGGTCTTGGTTAATAACAAGTAGATAATTCTATTCTTAATATTGTAATACCGCCACCCTAGTTGGCGGTATTTTTATGTATTTTCATTGTTAACTAATTACAATCGATAGTTTCCAATCATTAACTGTTTTCCAATATTTTTGTTCTTGTTCCAAATCAAGCAATATTAATTTGTTATTTTCAACAAAATTTTGATTAATTTCTAAAGTCACATTAGTGAGTTTATTTTTTAATAATTTTAATTGAAATGCCTGTAAATCAATCTCAGGATTTCTTTGATTATTGATTAGTATAGACAATCTTAAAATCTGCATTAACGATATGATATGTTTGTATTCAAATAAACTAAAATAAGGTATTGCATCAATATTGATCGACTTTCTATGGTAACGGACAAGAGTAGATAACAGTAACTGCTGTTCTTCATTAAATCCAGGTAAATTACTGTTTTGTAAGATATAACTTGAATGCTTATGGATAGAAGAAAAGTTGATTTTTAATCCAACTTCATGCAACTGAGCAGCCCAATATAAAATAGATTCAAGATTAGGAGGAATAGTCATTGATGCTTGTTGTTGCCATTGTGAAAAGAAATATTTTGCAGTTTTAACCACTTGCTTGGCATGACGTTTATCTATGTTGTAATGCTCAGAAAGTGATTGTGCGGTGTTTTGCCTAATATCTTGGTAATTAGGACCGTCGATTAATTCATAAAATACGCCTTCTCGTAATGCACATGGGCTAAATTGTAAAGCCTCTAATCCAAGCGCATTAAAAACACCACTAAATATAGCCAGTCCGCTAACAAATACGTTTTTTCTTTCTTTGGAAAGTGAAGGATAGTCAATATCATAAAAAGAATCGAATTCTAAAACATAACTAATTAAATCATCCAACCTTTTAGGCGTAATAATGCCATCACTAACACCAAGATCTAATAATATCTGATAAATCGATTTTATGGTTCCCGATGTGCCAAATGCGGCAGTAATATTCAATTTTTTTATTGCATTAATCATACCTTCAATTTGTTGTTCGGCAGCAAGTTTTGCCTGTTGAAAAGAAGCAGAATTAATTTTTTGTTCATGAAAAAAACGTTTCGCGTAAGTAACACAACCCATCGGGCGGCTAGCAACGATCACGGGGTTTAAATCATTTCCTTTTCCTATTGCAATTTCAGTCGATCCACCGCCAATATCAATGACAAATTTTGTATCAGTTGACGATGTTGATTCAGCAGTCATTGTACCTAAATAAACAAGACGAGCTTCTTCCTGACCTGAAATAATTTCAACAGGAAAAGGGAATACCTTAGCTGCAGCTGTTAAAAATTCATGTCTATTTTTTGCAACTCGTAATGTATGAGTTGCAACAACCCGAACATGCTCAGGAGGGAATCCATTTAATCGCTCTGCAAATAATGCAAGACATTCCACACCTCGCATTATGCTTGATTCACTCAGTTTATTATTAGCATTAAGCCCCGTTGCTAAGTGTATATTTTTTTTATTTTTATAAATAATCTGTATTGCACCATTAATGATCCGGGCAATTACCATATGGAAGCTATTTGAACCAAGATCGACTACCGCATATTCATTGAATTTATTCATTTTAAAGTCCTTATGCAAATGATTCCAACTGCTTCAAATAATCATAAATGGCATATTGGGCTCTGATCTTTTTCTTATTTCCTCTTTGCACATAATTGTTTGTTGCGTCTTTATCAATAATGCGAGCTTTGACATTATCATTGCACTGTATGTCAAAAATACTATGAATAGTTGATTTTATTATTGAGTCAAAGATTTTTACTCCCACTTCAATACGATTATCGATATTACGAGGCATCCAATCTGCAGAGGAGATGTAAGTGTCTTTTTTCCCTTCATTTTCAAAGATATACACACGAGCATGTTCTAAAAATTGATCCACAATACTGGTAACATAAATATTTTCGCTTAAATTAGGTATTTGTGGCACTAATACACAAGTACCTCGCACAATCATTCTAATTTTCACACCAGCACACGATGCACGGTAAAGTTCGTCGATCATTTCTTTATCGGTAAGTGCGTTAAGTTTTAGATAAATTCCTGACTTTTTACCTGCTTTGGCATTGCTTATTTCGCGTTCTATAAATTCATTGAATCGTAATCGCGTATTTTGTGGTGAAACAAGTAAATGATTGAAAGCGACTGGTTTAAATGGATTTTCAATAAAATTAAAGACTTTTTTGACTTCTTCGGTAATAGCAGGATCTGCCGTTAACAGTGAAAAGTCTGTATAAATTCGTGCAGTTCTTTCATTAAAGTTACCTGAACCAATATGAGCATAGCGAACAATTTCATCGTTTTCTTTACGATCGATCAAAAATAATTTCGCGTGAATCTTGAGTTTTGGTTGTGAATAAATAACTTTAATACCACTGCTAATTAGTCGTTTTGCCCATTTTATATTGGCTTCTTCGTCAAACCGTGCTTGTAATTCGACAACTACGGTAACTTTTTTACCATTATTGGCCGCATTAATTGCAGCGTGAATAAAGCGCGAGTCTTTGGCTACTCGATAAATGTTCATTCGAATATGTGTAACTGAAGGATCAAACGAGGCTTGTCGCATGATTTCTAGAACATGGCCAAAAGAGTAGTAAGGATAATAGAGCAATACATCTCGATCTTTAATCGCATCAAATGCATTACGAAATTGTTTAAATCGATTATAACTTAAGTTTGGAATTTTTTTATTTAATAGGCTCTTTTGTCCAAAATCAGGGAATTTAACAAGATCTTTAAAATTAGGATAACGGCCTCCAGGCATTGCATCTTGTTCAGTTAATCGTAATTTATTGATCAATAATTCAAACAACGCTTTGGGCATGTCTTTTTGATAAGTAAAACGTACTGGCTGTGCGGTTAAGCGTTGTTTTAGGCCTTGGGACATCAGTTCAAGTAAACTGTCTAACTCTGTATTTAATTCGTATTCAGCATCTCTATTGATGTTAATTGAATAAGCATTTAATTCTTTGGCATCAAAAAACACTTTAAAAATATCGGATAAACAGTAGCGCAATATGTTGTCAAGAAAGATGATGGACTTATTTTTAGTTGATACTTCTGACGGTAATAATACAAAACGAGGAATATTATCTGTCGGTAGTTCAAGTAGTGCATAACTGATGCTATCCTCACAAATAATTTCTACAGCTAAATAGGCATGATCATCTTTTAAAAATTGAATAAGTTCAGTGTGACTATCAAGTAAAATAGGGGTAATGTATTGTCTAAGATTTTGTTTATAATAATTTTTTATCCAATTTTCTTGGTATGATGAAAGCTGCCTTTCGTTAATCAAAAAGATTTGATTTCTAGCCATTTCCAATAACAAATCATTATAGAGTTGGTCAAACTGTAATTCTAATTGTATAACTTTTTGATTGACTTGGCGTAATAAGTTTTTAGCATTAGACGAAGAATGAGCTTGCTCTTGTTCTATAAGTACATATTTTTTTAAGTTAGCAAACTGTACTTTATAAAATTCATCAAGGTTACTTGAGTATATGCCTAAAAAATGTATTCTCTCAATAAGAGGATTACTTTTATCTGCAGCTTCTTGTAAAACTCGCTGATTGAAAGATAACCAGCTAAGTTCTTTAGGTAAATAGACTTTTTCTTCAATCATGTTAGTTTTTTAAACGTTATTAATAATATTTTATACAGAATAACTTATGTGAAAAAAAAAGCTAGCAGATAGCTAGCTTTTATTTTATATAGATTGGAAATTTAATGTTTAGATACGGTGAACTGATGTTGTGTTAGTGGTTCCACTCGGTACTAGCGCACCAGAAACCATCACAATGATATCGCCCTGTTTTAAGCCACACACTTTTAAAGCCATCTCTTTACCTAAACGATAAAAATCGTCCGTTGAGTTAATTGAATCAATCAAAATAGGTTCCACGCCTTTAGTAACGGCTAATTGATTTACCGTTTTTTGACTTGATGAAAGCGCTAAAATGCGAGCTCTTGGGAAGTAATGACGAACTTCACGAGCTGATTTACCACTACGAGTTGCAACAACAATTAATGGCGCATTTAAGCGCTCAGCAATTTCGACAGCACCACAACATACAGCGGCTGTTATGCTTAATTTTTCTTCTTTGGATGTTAATTCTAATGAGGCAGGAATTGTTTTATCAGTGCGTTTGCAGATAGTTGCCATAACATTGACTGTTTCAAGTGGATATTTACCTTTAGCACTTTCACCAGATAACATCACCGCATCAGTACCATCAATAATTGCATTAGCCACATCGCCAGCTTCAGCACGAGTTGGACGTGGATTTTTGATCATTGAATCAAGCATTTGTGTTGCAGTAATGACTGGTTTAGAGGCTTTATTACATTTTTTGATCATCATTTTTTGAGCAAAAATAACTTCTTCAACTGCAATTTCAACACCTAGATCGCCACGAGCAACCATTATACCATCAGAAGCTTCAAGAATTTCATCAAAATTATCTAAACCTTCTTGGTTTTCGATTTTAGAGATGATTTTAATGTCTTCCCCGCCATGAGCTTTTAAGTGGGCACGAATATCTTCAACATCAGAACGTTTACGAATAAATGATGCAGCAATAAAGTCAACGCCTTGTTCACAACCAAAAATAAGGTCGTTTTTATCTTTTTCTGCAAGTGCTGGTAACTTAATTGAAACACCCGGTAGATTGATACCTTTATTTTCACCAAGATCACCATTATTTAAAACTGTACAGATAACTTCATTACCTATGATTTCTTTAACATCCATGGCAATTAAGCCATCATCGACAAGTACACGATTACCAGGTTTAAGGTCATGAGCAAATCCATCATAAGTCACAGCTACTCGTTGGGCATTTCCAACAACTGTTTTATCTGTTGTAAAGGTAAATGTTTGACCTGCGACAAGTGATACATCATTACCACCTTCTAGTTTAATAGTACGGATTTCAGGCCCTTTGGTATCTAGCATGATGGCCGCTTTTAAACCTGTTTCTTGCATTACTTCGCGTAAGTTTTTAATACGGTTGCCATGCTCTTCATAATCACCATGTGAAAAGTTTAAACGCATAACATTCATGCCTGCATTTAATAATTTTGCTAACATTTCTTTTGATTCAGATTTTGGCCCGATGGTACAAACAATTTTTGTCTTTTTCATAATAGTATCTACTTAGTAATTTATTTAATGTTAAAGTTTTTAATCAATTTAAAAATTCGATAAACCAGTATTACGCAAAAAAAAACCAATGACAAAGCATTGGTAAAATATTATTGGTAAAAGAGTGTTTTGTAGCTTTAAACAGCTACCAAAGTTGCACAAGTTATTTGAAGAATATAATAATTTCATCAATAAGTTAAATCCTTTAAAAATTGTTCTTATTATATTCTTAACGGTATTTTAAATAAAGGTTTTTATCTTAAATTTATTTTATTGTTTGTTAAAATAATTGAATTATAGCAACTTAGCAAAACGATTTGTGTCAAATGTTTCAAAAAACGAAACATTTGAGTTACATAAGATCCTTAAGTTGATAGATTAGCTCGTTTTCGTGGTTCTTTAAGATCAATTGATTATTGGTTAAATTGATTTCAGCACCATTAGTAATTAATTGTTCAATAATGTAATCTAATTGATTTAATTGATCATCATTACAAAGCATTTTGGTCATTGCAACTGTGCCTTTAATGTTGTTTTTATCTAAAATAACTTGACCTGAAAACTGGTTACACATTTTGCCTGTGATAGTCATTTTTTCACTGAATATAAGCTCGGCTTGATCATCTAATGGAATGTGCTGACCATTTGCACTAATTAATACAAAACGGTGATGCATAAGATCAGTATCTTGTATCTTACTCGATTTATGGCATCCAGACATAACTAAAGCAACAGTAAATAGAGAAATTAGCAATAATGTTTTTTTCATATGAACTCCTAATGATAGGTTAAATTTGCTATAATTAAATCTAATTATGATGTTAATTAAAAATATCTGACTCTCTATGTTATCTCAAAAACAATTAAAAAACCTTGATTCAATGACTTTCTTAGATAAGCACAAAATAATAAAATTTGCCCAGAAAAGTCAAACTATAACTAATATAGATTCAGCCATACAAAATGCTAAGTTACATTACCAAGCTAGAATAGATTCATTACCAAAGAGCATTGATTTTCCTGATAATTTACCTGTCGTTGAAAAAAAACAAACAATTTATGACGCAATTAAGCATCATCAAGTGGTCATAATCGCAGGTGAAACAGGTTCAGGAAAAACCACGCAAATTCCTAAAATCTGTCTAGAGTTGGGCTTAGGCGTAAAGGGATTTATAGGTCATACCCAACCAAGGCGGTTAGCCGCGCGTTCAGTGGCTAATCGTATTGCTGATGAGTTGAAAACAGAAATAGGGCAATTAGTTGGTTTCAAAGTCAGATTTTCTGATCATGTTAGTGAAACAACACTGATTAAATTAATGACTGACGGTATATTGCTTGCTGAAATTCAAAAAGATAAACTTTTATTACAATACGATACTATTATTATTGACGAAGCTCATGAACGTAGCTTAAACATTGATTTTATTTTAGGATACCTTAAACAATTATTACCTAAACGTCCAGACTTGAAGGTTATAATAACATCGGCAACGATTGATGTGGAGCGTTTTTCTAAACATTTCAATCAAGCACCGATTATTGAAGTATCTGGTCGCACCTATCCTGTTGAAGTTAGATATCGTCCTTCAATATTAGGTGACGATGATAATTGCAACGATAAAAATAGTGATTTTCAATCCATCATAGATGCGATTGATGAACTTTCAGCAGAAAGCCATGGTGATATACTTATTTTTCTAACTGGTGAAAGAGAAATTAGAGATCTTGCCGATACACTTAATAAATTGGATCTTCGTCATACTGATATCTTACCATTATATGCAAAGCTATCAGCATCAGAACAAAATCGGATTTTCCAGTCGCATACTAAAAGGCGAATAATTCTAGCAACAAATGTGGCAGAAACATCGTTGACGGTGCCTGGAATTAAATATGTTATCGATACGGGTTTAGCTAGGATTAGTCGCTATAGTTATCGCACTAAAGTTCAACGTTTACCGATTGAACCGATATCTCAAGCCTCAGCCAACCAACGAAAAGGGCGCTGTGGACGAACCTCAGATGGAATCTGCATCCGGTTATATGATGAACAAGATTTTTTATCTCGTCCTGAATTTACCGATCCTGAAATTTTACGTACAAATTTAGCATCGGTGATATTACAGATGACCTCGTTAGGTTTAGGTGACATTGCAGCATTTCCTTTTGTTGAAGCACCTGATGCAAAATATATTCGTGATGGCATTCGATTGTTAGAAGAACTTGGTGCAATATTTATTAAACATTATCGATATCATTTAACTGAAATAGGACGAATTTTAGCGCAATTACCCATCGATCCAAGATTGGCCAGAATGCTGGTTGAAGCAAGGCGATTGGGTTGTACTAAAGAAGTGATGATAATTACTGCAGCTTTGTCTATCCAAGATCCTAGAGAAAGACCTTTTGATAAACAGCAAATCTCTGATGAAAAACATCGTCGTTTTGTTGATAAGGAATCTGACTTTATATCTTTAATTAATTTATGGAATTATATTAAAGAACAACAAAATATATTATCCGTAAATCAATTTAGACGATTGTGTCAAAAAGAATTTTTAAACTACCTTCGGATTCGAGAATGGCAAGATGTTTATACACAAATTAGACAAACCATTAAACAATTAGCGTTCCCTATAAATAGTAAAGCAGCAGATTATAATTCATTACATGTTTCATTACTAAGCGGTTTATTATCCCATATTGGAATGAAAGAACTTGAAAAGCATGAGTATATTGGGGCACGAAATATTAAGTTTGCAATTTTTCCTAATTCGGCACTTTTCAAAAATCAACCTAAATGGTGTATCGCTAGTGAATTAATTGAAACTAGCCGGCTATGGGGAAGAACAGCAGCTAAAATTGAAGCTGAATGGATTGAGCCTATAGCAAAACATTTGGTGAAATATAGTTATAACGAACCAAGGTGGTCCAAAAAACAGGGTACAACTATTGCAAACGAAAAAGTGACATTATTTGGTTTACCTATTGTTGCTAGCCGAATAGTGAATTATAGTAAAATCGACCCTATATTAAGTCGTTCTCTATTTATTCGTCACGCTTTGGTTGAAGGTGATTGGTTTACCAATCATCAGTTTTATAAAAAAAATAAAAAATTGATTAATGAGGTTGAAGATCTTGAGCATAAATCTCGTCGGCAAGATATTTTAATAGATGATGATGAACTTTTTGATTTTTATGATAAGCGAATAGATAAATCAGTCGTGTCATCTAAACATTTTGATGCTTGGTGGAAACAAAAACAGAAATCAGAGCCTGACTTTCTTAATGTTGAGAAAGAGATGTTGATCAAACAATCGGCACAACTAGTTAATTTAAATGACTTTCCTGATTTTTGGAATCAAGATAATTTGAAATTAGCACTGAATTATCAATTTGATATCGGACACAAACGTGACGGCGTCACGATAAAAATACCTCTTAATCTATTAAACCAAATTAAAAATAGGGGATTTGATTGGCTGGTACCCGGTTTTAGAAAAGATTTAATTATTGCATTAATTAAATCATTACCTAAATCATTGCGCCGAAATTTTGTTCCAGCGCCAAATTATGCTGATGCATTTTTGAGTAGAGGTATTTCAACGGATCAACCTTTACTTGAAAGCTTAGAAACCGAATTTCACAAAATGACAGGTGTAAAAGTTTCCCCAGAAGATTGGCAATTGGAGCAAATTCCTGACTATTTGAAGATGACTTTTAGCATTGTTGATCGTAACAATAAAGAAATTGCTGCAAGTAAAGATCTGGTTTTACTAAAAGCACAACTCAAAAATGAACTTCAACAAGCATTGTCATCTTTAACAATTAAGAAAAAGGTTCAAATTGAACAAAATAATTTAACTGAGTGGAATTTCGGCTCTTTGCCTAGTACCTATGAAGAAAATCATAAAAATTATACGATTAAAGCTTATCCAGCAATCATTGACAATCAACATTCTGTAAGCATTAAGTTAATCGATAATCAAGATGAGCAGCAAAGACTTACAAAACTAGGGTTAAGACGCTTGCTTATACTCAATATACCATCACCAATCAAGTATTTACATGAAAAATTACCAAATAAATCTAAATTAGGCTTATACTTCAATGCTTTTGGTACGGTACTGAGTTTAATTGATGACTGCATTGCTTGTGGTGTTGACTATTTGATTGAAAAAAATGGTAAGGTCACTCAAAGCCAAGATGATTATGAGGCATTATTGGATTATACCAAAAGTCATATTAATGATGTTGTGGTTAATATTGCCAAAGAAGTTGAGTCCATTTTGACTTTATTTTACAACATCAGTAAAAAGTTAAAGGGACGCATTGATATATCATTAGCTTTTGCTTTATCTGATATAAAAAAGCAAATAGATCATCTTATCTATAAAGGTTTTGTTGCAAAATCGGGTTATAAACGACTGCCAGATATCAATCGTTATTTATTGGCGATTGAAAAAAGAATTGAAAAACTAATGTTGAATTCCATTAAAGATAGACAATCGATGAATATAATTGAAGAGGTTGAAATTCAATATAAAAAATGGGTGAATAGCTTATCGGAAAACTCAAAATTACAAGAAAAAGTAATAAATATCCGTTGGATGATTGAAGAACTTAGAGTAAATCTATTTGCACAGCAGTTAGGTACTGCATATCCAATTTCAGCAAAACGTATTAAGCAACAAATCGACAAAGTAAAATCTGAGTTGTAACAGTTAATTGAATGAAGATATTTGTTTGATAAAAAAAATAGGGCGCTTGTGCGCCCAATTATCTATATAAATTTATCGATAAAGATCGACAAAAACAGTTATATTCGGACCATTTGAATCATGAGCTACTCTAGCAATATGATAATACTTGGCACCAGCATCAATAGCTCGTTTACCTGCCTGATAAGAAATTTCCTGATCGGTAACATAATAACCTCTGAATTTAATTGTATCAAACGCCACCATTTTAGCTGCAGTTGCATCATTCAATTCTTGAATTTTTCGTCCATCAGAAAGAGTGACAGTGTAACGAGAAGCACGTTGAGGCTCTGTAGCGGAAGTTGTTTCAGATGAAGATGTATTTGTCGTTAAAACAGATGTCGTTTTACTACTAGATTGATCAATAACTTTTACTTTATTATTAAATTTATCCGCATAAAACTTTTCATTAAAAGCTGAAGGAGAGTAGTAACCAGGTTTTTCAACTTGCATTGCTGCTTCACCACCTTGAGCAAGAGCTTGTTGTCCAGCTTCTGAATCATATGGGATAGCATCTTCTGGTTGAAGTTTACGTTCTGGAGCATCTTTCTTAAACAAATAAGCAGCAATTTGTATATTACTACCTAATTCAGACCGAGAATCAATATAATAGGCATAAGCACCTTTTGATGAAGCCTCTTTAGCAATGGCCTGATTTATATCATATTCATTAGGAAAATATCCACGAATACGCACAATATCAAAAGGTTCTAAACGAATTGCTTTAGATTTTGGATATTCATATACACCTTCAAATTTGCGCAAATTTTCAGTTTGTTCTTCAGTCTTAGGTGCATCAGCTTTATATAATTTAGCATAAACAATACGTAAAGTATCATTAGAAGGGCTAATATTGGTGGTAGTTATGAAAAAAGAAACTGCACCTTCTTTATCTGCCGCTTTTGACATAGCTAAAACATAATCATTATCGGTATAAAATGCTCCACGAATAGTTATACTTTTAAATGACTGCAAGTTTTTAGCTTGCTCCTCAGTTAATTGTTGAGCAGCAAATGAGGAAAGAGGGAATAGAGCCATTGTTACTGCAATAAATGTCGTTTTTAAACTTGTCATATATTAAGACCTTACAATAAATTATTGTGATTATTTTAACATAAATAAATTTAATTGCCTAAATCTATCAAAGCATTTAAGTTTTTAATAAATATATATTTTCCTCTAACTGATAAAATATTTTGTTCTTGAAACTTTGATAAGTTTCTACTAATAGTTTCGATTTTTAAGCCTAAATAGTTAGCAATATCAGCTCGACTCATCATAAGTTTGATATTTAATGAGGAATGACCTCGTTGTTCATAATGTCGATAAAGAGAATATATAAAAGTGGCTAGTCTTTCATCTGCTTTTTTCTGTGAATAGCATAATACTAATTTTTGATAATTATCAATACTGGAACTTAGCAAATTAAATACCATGTCTCTAACATTTTTTTGAGTATCAACTAGTGACATAAGTTCGTCATAATAAAGTTCACAAACAAGTGTATTAGTAAGTGATTGAATATTATTGTTATATATTTTAGTTGAAATAGAATCTAAACCAACAATATCGCCAGGTAAATAAAAACCATTAATTTGTTGATTATTATCTGGAGTTGTCACAAAAGTCTTTAATGCTCCCGAATGAATAATATAGAATTTTGTAAAAGGAGTGTTTGCTTTAACTATAATTTCATCTTTGGCATAAGATATTTTTCGGTCTAATATGTTGCCTAACTTATTGTTGTATAATATAGGAATACAAAGAGATCCGATACTACATAATTCACATGGAACGGAATAACTTTTTGAACGTAATAATGTCTTAAAAATGTTTTGCATATTAATGGAAAAAAATGATCATAGTTTATTAATTGATTAGGTTATCATATTTTATAAATAAAACAAAAATTACTCATAATTATTTATTTCATCAGAAATATATCCAAACATATTATTTAACATAATATACATTATTATAATACATTAATTTTATTGTTAATATATTATTAATTTTCAGATTAATTATAGGGTTAGTGGGTTTGGTAGCTTAATTTAAATTGACGGCATGACTTTATGGTTTGTATCTACAGAATTCACGTACGTTTATCGTGATGCGCATAATGTATATTATGTTAAATAATATGTTTGGATATATTTTGATTTTATAGCTATAATTTCATTCGGTATTCTAATTTTTTTCCATAAAAATAACATCGCTACCAGGAAGTGGCATTTTTAGAATGTGTTTTTTGATTTGACCCCAAACTTGCATTTCACAAGCTTTACAATTAAACTTTAAAAGTAATTCTTCATTATTTTGAATCAATTTCATTGGTGTAACTTTGGTTTTAACTCCCTGAATCCCTTTTGCTTGTTTTGGACACAAATTAAATGCAAATCGTAAGCAATGTTTCGTTATCATTAATGGTGCATCATCTTTAACTTCATGAGCTTCATAGGCACTTTCGATTAATTCAACTCCATGTTGTGTATAAAATTCTCTTGCTTTATGATTATAAACGTTGGCTAAAAAGCTTAAATGATTTTCAGGATAAATTGGAGCTGGCTTCTGTTCAGGTTTACGTTTTTGGGGATGATAATTCGCTAATCTTGTGGCAGTCAATTTATCAATAGCATCCCGTCTAAATTGGTTTAATTGGCTACTTGGAATGAAATAAATTTTCGATAGATTTACATCAAAATCAGTTAAATAATATATAGATTGACCTAGTTTAGATAAATTATCTCTAATATTTAATAATGATTTATCTGGTTGTTCTGCAAGATCGAATGAGCCCGTTAGTTTTAATTTAACACAAATTCCCTCTTCGCTTTTTGCTTTTAGCTCAATACCATTTTCGATATCATATAGTTCAAATGACACACCAATTCTGCGGTTACTTGATTCTTTTAATAAATTTTGTTGCCACATGTGATCGAGATTTCGATTAACCACATAAGGTAATTTAACTGAAAAAAGTGGTTTAGGGATTTCATTTGGATAAATTCGGTATTGATTGACCGAAAGCTTTTCTACTTTATTGGCTCTGAATCCAAAAATCTCTCGTTTTATCAGTACATTTAAACCATCTCCGTTAGTTAACATTTTCTCGGATTTAATATCGATGGTTTTAGGAGTAATTTTGGTTATCTCTCCAATTTGCAAGCCGATAAATTTAGGTGAATTAAAAGCGCCTATATTCGGTTTTCTTCCGTGCAGAAAATAATCTGTACTTCCTCGATGAAATGTTCGGTTAGGATCTGGTGTAAAAAAGTGTTCTGTTCTACCACTTGATGCTGGTTGTAGATCCGGAGATTGGGTTAAAATATTATCTAATTTTTGACGATAAAAAGCGGTAATATTTTTGACATAACTTAAATCTTTGTAACGTCCTTCTATTTTGAAAGATCTCACACCGGCTTGAATTAAATCACTCAAATTATCTGATTGATTATTATCTTTCATTGATAATAAATGTTTATCGTAAGCAACAATACGACCTTGATCGTCTTTTAAGGTGAAAGGAAGCCGACAAGCTTGTGAACAATCTCCCCGATTCGCACTACGCCCTGTTTGTGCATGAGAGATATAACACTGTCCTGAAAAAGCCACACAAAGCGCACCATGTATAAAAAACTCTATTTTTGCATCAATCTGCTCATTAATTTTGGTTATCTCAGCTAAATTAAGTTCACGAGCCAATACTATTTGTGAAAAACCAACATCAGACAAGAATTTGGCTTTTTCAGGTGTTCTAATATCCATTTGAGTGCTAGCATGCAAATCTATCGGGGGAATATCCAGATTTAAAATACCCATATCTTGCACAATTAACGCATCAATACCCACATCATAAAACTGCCATATTAGTTGTCTTGCTGGTTCAAGTTCATTATCGTGAAGTATGGTGTTTAAGGTCACAAAAACTTTCGCATAATAACGATGAGCAAACTCAACTAATTGGGCAATATCACTTACCGAATTTCCGGCATTATGCCTAGCACCAAAGTTTGGTCCACCAATGTATACAGCATCAGCACCATGTAATATCGCCTGCTTTGCAATTTCGATATTTTTGGCTGGGCTAAGTAATTCTAATTTATTATTGGAGCAATTGTATGGTGGCATTATAAACTCTTTTAAGATATAACTAATTGATAGTTTGATCTTTATTTGACAATTATTATTGTTAATTGAATAATAATTGTCAAAATTTTCAGGAAAACAATACGTTTTATTCTAAAATATATATTAGTTTTGGTAAGTTCTATTTCGTAACGCTTCTATACGTTTTTCTAATGGTGGATGAGACATAAATAATTCGGAAAATTTCGCTTTTTTTGCACCATTAATACAGAATGCTAAGATGGAAGCATCTTCATGAGGTTCATAGCTGGTTTTTAGTTTTTCTAAAGCTGCAATCATTTTTGTACTACCAACTAATTTAGCAGAACCAGCATCTGCGTGAAATTCTCGATAACGAGAGAACCACATAGCTATAAGGCTTGCTAAAATACCAAATACTGTTTCAAAAACCATAACTATCAAGAAATATGCTAATTGTGATAAACCGCGATTACGATCATCCAATGCTTGGGCTACAACAGATGCTAAAATTCGAGAAATAAAAATAACGAAAGTATTAAGCACACCTTGTAATAAGGTCATTGTAACCATATCACCATTAGCAATATGGCTCATTTCATGACCAATTACCGCTTCAGCTTCATCTTGAGTCATAGTATTTAATAAACCAGAACTCACAGCAACAAGTGACCTATTTTTAGTAGCGCCAGTTGCAAAAGCATTAACGTCTTGAGCATCATAAATAGCAACATCAGGCATTTTTATATTAAGATCCGCCGACAACCGACGAACTACATCAAATAGCCATTGTTCTTGGTTATTACTAGGTTGAGTAATAATTTGTCCACCTACTGATCTTAAAGCCATTCTCTTAGATAAAAGAAGAGATATAAACGATCCTCCAAAACCAAATATTGCCGCAAAAATAAGTAAACCTATCGTACTATGTGAATCAACACCTAAAATACTTAGGATAATTCCAAATACAAACATAACTGCTAAGTTAGTTAGAATAAACAACCCTACTCGCATCATAATTTTTCTCTCTTTCGGTATATATCAATTTTTGAATAATTAAATGAAATCATAATATTTCGATTAAAAGTACACAATGTATATAATCGCAAAAATAAATCATAGATACAACTATAAATATAAGTATATTTTAAGATTAAATGACACTTGTTGATTTATTAAACACAATCGAAATAATATTTAGATAATCACTGAAAGGCTTGGAGGAGACTCTATCAGCCACATCCCACACACATACTTTTCACTTTGGCTGCTTCCTTCCGGACCTGACCTGATGAGCAAAAAAATGTTGCAAGAGGACCCATAGAGACTCCATTGAGGAGGAGATATTATGCTTTATTTAAGGAATTAACACAACTATTTTTTTAAAAGGAACTTAGCCTTTCTAGTATCACCAATAAAAGAAAGGCTATTACATTGAGTAATGTGCAATATAACCTTAGTAATTTAGATAACTAAGTTCTTTTCTACACGTTCTCTAAATTTTATTCCAGGTCTAAATGTAACAACGCGACGAGCTGAAATATCTACACTTTCACCTGTTTTTGGATTACGCCCAGGACGTGAGTTTTTATCACGCACTGCAAAATTACCAAATCCAGATAGCTTTACTGGCTCCCCTTTTTCTAAAGCCACACGAATCTCTTCAAAAAAGAGTTCAACAAGGACTTTAGCTTCTTGACGATCAATGTTAAATTTTTCGGCAAGACGATCTGCAATATCTGCTTTAGTTAATGTCATATTATTATTCTCTTAATAGGGCTTTAAAACGATTTTGTAAAGCAATGACGCACTTGCTTACAATGTTTGTTATATCTTCTTCTTCAAGTGTACGCGATTTATCTTGCAAAATCAAACTGATAGCAAGACTTTTTTGATCTTCTTTGATATTTTCACCTGTATAAACATCAAAAAGATTAACCTTTATAAGTTGCTCACCACCTGCTTTTCTACACTCTGATATAATATCTGCTGCAGGTGTTGTCTTTGAAACAATAATAGCAATATCTCGTTTATTAGACGGATATTTCGATAATTCATGAGCAACTGGTACTCTTTTTTGACTAATTTTAGCTAAATTTATTTCAAAAACAAGCGTTTTACTATTTAAAGATAATTTTTTTTCAATTTCTGGATGTAAGACTCCCAAATAGCCTATTAGCTCTTCATTTAAACAAATCGCTGCACTTTGTCCTGGATGCAAGGCCGAGAGCTTGGATCTTTTAAACTGCACTTGCTCGGTACACCCTAAAAGAGAAAAAATTGTCTCAAGGTCACCTTTAATATCGTAAAAATCCACATTATTTTTGGGAAGCTGCCAATGTTCTTCATATAAGCTACCTGAAACAACACCCGACAACATTAGTTCTTGTCGTACACCAAATTCACAGTTTTCATCAGGTATGAAACGCAAACCAGTTTCAAATAATCGGATACGTGTTTGTTGACGATTTTGATTATATAAAACAGCATCTAATAACCCTGACCATAGTGATAAACGCATAGCTGACATTTCACTTGAAATCGGATTAGGTAGCTTGATTCCAAGCTGTTCAGGATGAAGGATTTGCTGAACTTTTGGATCAACAAAGCTATATGTAACTGCTTCTTGATACCCTTTATCAACCAATAAGTCTTTTACTCTTCGTAATGATATTTGACTTTCTGGTTTTGGTTTCATCACTGATTCAATTTTCAGGTTAGCATTTGGGATATTGTTGTATCCGTAAATTCGAGCTACTTCTTCAACTAGATCTTCTTCAATTTGTAAATCAAAACGCCAACTTGGTGATTTTACAACCCACACATTGTCTTTGTATTCAACTTCACAACCGAGTCTAACTAAAATATCAGTGATCTTTTGTGTTTCGATTGCATAACCAATAATACGATCAATTTTATTGCGACGTAACTGGATAGTTGCTTGTACAGGAAGTTCTTCTTTATGTGTTACATCAATAATTGGACCAGCTTTACCACCACAGATATCAATTAATAATTTGCTAGCTCGTTCCATTGCTACAAATTGCAGAGATGGGTCAACTCCACGCTCATAGCGGTGTGATGCTTCTGTATGTAAACCATATTCACGAGCTTTACCTGTTATTGCTAATGGATTAAAAAACGCAGATTCAAGAAACACATCTTTAGTAGATTGCGTTACACCTGATTTTTCACCACCCATAATTCCTGCTAATGCTAAGATTTTTTGGTGATCGGCAATAACTAAGGTTTTATCATTAAGTTTAACTTCATTACCATTAAGTAAAACAAGTTTCTCCTCTTTTTGGGCATAACGAACAATAATACCCTTCTCTATTTCAGCCAAATCGAACGCATGCATTGGATGACCAAGTTCTAATAATACATAGTTGGTAATATCAACGATTGCATCAATAGAGCGGATTCCACCACGGCGTAGTTTTTCTTTCATCCATAATGGCGTTGCGGCATTAACGTTGATGTCTTTAATTACACGACCTAAATAACGTGGTGCTGCTTTCGGTTCATCTACCTGGATTGGTAATGTATCATTAATTGTTGCAGACACACTGTCAACTTTTAGTTCTTTCATAGTAATATTGTTAACTGCAGAAATATCTCTGGCAATGCCAACAGTTCCAAAACAATCCGCTCGATTTGGTGTAACACTAATATCTATTATAACGTCATTAAGATTTAAATATTCACGAATATCCATGCCTAAAGGTGCATCATCTGGTAACTCAATGATCCCATTATGATCATCTGAAATTCCCAATTCAGAATAAGAACAAAGCATTCCTTCTGAAAGTTCGCCTCGTAATTTAGCCGCTTTAATTTTAAAATCGCCAGGTAATACTGCCCCCACTGTTGCACAAGCAACAGTTAAACCTTGACGGCAATTTGGCGCACCACAAACAATATCAAGTAATTCGGCTTTACCTATATCAACTTTTGTTACGCGAAGTTTATCTGCATTCGGATGTTGCATACATTCAACAATTTTACCAACAACTACTCCAGTAAAATCGCCCGCTACTTTTTCGACATCCTCGACTTCTAAACCAGCCATTGTCAATTGATTGGCAAGCGTTTCGCTACTAATTTCTGGATTGATCCATTCACGTAGCCAATTTTCACTAAATTTCATGTTTTGATCTCCAGAATTAATTAAATTGCTTTAAGAAACGTAAGTCATTTTCAAAAAAAGAACGCAAATCAGTGACGCCGTAACGTAGCATGGTTAATCGCTCTATACCCATACCAAAAGCAAAACCACTATAGATTTCAGGATCAATGCCCACATTACGTAATACATTAGGATGTACCATTCCGCAACCTAACACTTCTAACCATTTACCGTTTTTAGCTTTAATATCAACTTCAGCTGAAGGTTCTGTAAATGGGAAATAGGCTGGTCTAAAACGAATTTCCATATTATCTTCAAAAAAACAATGAAGAAAATCGTGTAATAACCCTTTTAAATGTGTAAAGCTGATATCCTTATCAACCAGTAAACCTTCCATTTGGTGGAACATAGGCGTATGAGTCTGATCATAATCATTGCGATAAGTTCTACCTGGTGCAATGATTCGGATTGGCGGTTTTTGGTTTTCCATGGTGCGAATTTGCACAGTTGACGTCTGTGTTCTTAATAATCGTTTTGCATCAAACCAAAATGTATCGTGATCAGCACGTGCAGGATGATGAGCCGGAATATTCAGTGCATCAAAATTATGGTAGTCATCTTCAATTTCTGGACCAGTTTCAACAACAAAACCTAACTCACCAAAAAAATCGACTAATCGATTGATTGTTTTGGTTACTGGGTGTAATCCACCTAATTCGAGTGTTTTACCTGGCAAAGTGATATCTATTGTTTCGTTTGCCAGCTTTACATCAAGAGCCTGACGCTCTAAAAGATTGCGCCTTTGATTTAATATTTCAATGACATCTTGTTTTGCATCATTGATTTTTTGACCGACAGCTGGACGTTCATCGGCAGGAACATCACGTAATGAAGCCATTTGCACTGTAAAATAGCCTTTTTTACCAAAATATTCCACACGAATTTGTTCGATCGTATTAATGTCATTAGCACTTTCAATAGCGGATTTGGCATTATTAACCAGTTCAACTAATTGAGACATACAGTTCTCCTGCTTATTGTTCATTGCATAAAAAAAGCCTCTTTTGAGGCTTTTATAATCATTTTTCGTTTTTTCTTTGCCTCACGAATTTGTATTGCAACAGAAACCAAAAAAGAAACGAAAAATAGCTATGTTCATAATTAAAATTTACTCTCTAAAAATATCAAAATTAGAATGATAAAAGCCGAGGTAACTCGGCTTTTATCAAGTTATTATAGTGCTGCTTTTGCTTTTTCAACTAATGCAGCAAATGCATTTTTGTCAAATACAGCAATGTCAGCAAGGATCTTACGATCAATTTCAATTGATGCTTTCTTTAAACCATTGATAAAACGGCTATAAGAAAGACCACATTGACGAGCTGCAGCATTAATACGAACAATCCATAATTGACGGAATTGGCGTTTACGTTGACGACGGTCACGGTAAGCATATTGTCCAGCTTTAATTACAGCTTGGAAAGCAACACGATATACACGTGAACGAGCTCCATAATAACCTTTTGCTTGTTTTAAAATTTTCTTGTGACGTGCACGAGCAATAACACCACGTTTAACACGAGCCATAAACTATATCCTCTAAATAATTAACCATGAATTAAGCGTATGGAACACACGCAGTAACTAAACCTAAATCGCCTTTTGACACAGTTGTCAAACCACGTAAATGACGTTTACGTTTAGTTGATTTTTTAGTTAGGATATGACTCTTGTTAGCTTGCTTATGCTTAAAGCCACCAGAAGCTGTTTTTTTAAAGCGCTTTGCTGCGCCTCTTACAGTTTTAATTTTAGGCATTTTATTAATTTCCACTTCGCATTGTTAATAACAACAAAATAATGGTGTAATTTTCAATAAATCAAAAACTAGCTTGTAAAACCATTATTTCTTCTTCGGCGCAAGCACCATAATCATTTGCCGACCTTCAATCTTAGTTGGATAAGACTCAATGATCGCCAAATCAGCTAAGTCTTCTTTAATACGATCAAGCATTTCAGAACCTAACTGTTGGTGAGCCATTTCACGACCACGAAAACGTAATGTGACTTTAGCTTTATCGCCATCTTCAAGAAAGCGAATCAGGCTGCGGAGTTTTACCTGATAGTCGCCTTCGTCTGTACCAGGTCGGAACTTAATTTCCTTAACCTGAACAACCTTTTGCTTTTTCTTCTGCTCTTTTGTTGCTTTACTCTTTTCATAGAGGAACTTGCCATAATCCATAATTCGACAAACAGGTGGCTCTGCATTAGGGCTTATTTCAACTAAATCTAACGTTGCTTCTTCCGCTTGTTTTAAAGCTTCATCTAAGCTTACTATACCGAGCTGTTCACCATCGACGCCGGTTAATCTCACCTCACGAGCAGTAATTTCATCGTTGATCTTATGTGCTCGTGTTGACTGAATTCGTTTACTGACTTTAATATCTCATTCCTCCAAATTAATTTATCATTAATTCATTTGTTCTAATGAACGACTATGAATTTCGTTAAGCAACAATTCTATAACATGTTTCACTTCAAAGCTACCAAGATCTTTACCTTGGCGAGTTCGAACTGAAATTGTTCCTGATTCCATTTCTTTGTCTCCACAAACAAACATATAAGGAACACGTTTAAGAGTATGCTCGCGAATTTTAAACCCTATTTTCTCATTTCTCAAGTCCGCTTTTGCTCTAATGCCAACTTTTTGTAGTTGCGCGGTTAATTGTTTTGCATATTCAGCTTGATTATCGGTAATATTAATTACTGCAACTTGCAATGGAGCAAGCCATGTAGGGAAAAATCCTGCGCAGTTTTCTGTTAAGATTCCCATAAAGCGCTCCATTGAACCTAAAATGGCTCTATGAATCATAACAGGAACATGACGTTCGTTGTCTTCACCAACATAAGTTGCATCTAAACGTTCTGGTAGCATAAAGTCTAGTTGAACAGTACCACATTGCCATGCACGTCCTAAACAGTCATGTAGAGTAAACTCGATTTTTGGTCCATAAAAGGCACCCTCACCTGGTAGGTATTCAAAATCAATACCATTTTCAGTTAAACATTCGGCCAAATCTTTTTCAGCAAGATCCCATGTTTCATCTTTACCGATTCGTTTTTCTGGACGAGTGGATAACTTAACAGTAATATCTGTAAAACCGAAAGTGCTATAAGTATCATAAACCATTTTGATACAGCTATTAACTTCACTGCGAATTTGACTTTCAGTACAAAAAATATGTGCATCATCTTGGGTAAAACCTCGAACACGCATCAATCCGTGTAAAGATCCAGATGGCTCGTTTCGATGACAACTACCAAATTCCGCCATACGTAATGGTAAATCACGATAAGATTTTAAACCTTGATTAAAAATCTGTACGTGCCCTGGACAGTTCATTGGCTTAATACAATATTCACGATTTTCAGATGAAGTGACAAACATTAACTCTTTATAATTACCCCAATGCCCTGTTTTTTCCCATAAAACACGATCCATCATAAATGGACCTTTTACTTCTTGATAATCGTACTCTTTCAATTTAGTGCGAACAAAAACCTCAAGTTCACGGAAGATAATCCATCCATCATTATGCCAAAACACCATACCGGGGGCTTCTTCTTGCATATGATAAAGATCAAGCTGTTTACCTATTTTACGGTGATCACGTTTAGCCGCTTCTTCTAAAAATTGTAAATAGCTATCAAGTTGTTTTTTATGTGCCCATGCTGTTCCATAAATACGTTGTAACATTTTATTATCACTGTTACCACGCCAATAAGCACCTGCAACTTTTTGCAACTTAAAATGGTGGCAAAAACGCATATTAGGTACATGCGGTCCACGACACATATCAATATATTCTTCGTGGTGATAAAGTGCTGGTTTTGAATCTTTAGGGATATTCTCATCCAAAATCGCAATTTTATATGGTTCACGTCGCTCCCAAAATATTTCTCTAGCTCGTTCCCAACTAACGACTTCTTTTTTTACTTCATAATCTTTTTTAGCCAATTCATGCATGCGTTTTTCTAATGCATCAAGATCTTCCTGCGTTAATGAGTGATCTAAATCAACGTCATAATAAAAGCCATTATCAATGGTTGGACCGATTGCCATTTGTGTATCAGGCCATAATTGCTTAATCGCATGACCTAATAAATGCGCGCAAGAATGACGTATAATTTCAAGTCCATCTTCGTCTTTAGTAGTAATGATGGCTAATGTTGCATCTTGCTCAATGATATCAGAGGCATCTTTACGCTCACCATTTACACGTCCAGCTATACAAGCTTTTGCAAGTCCTGCTCCTATACTTTGTGCAACTTCTAAAACGGTAACGGGTTTATCAAATTGGCGTTGATTTCCATCAGGAAGAGTAATAATTGGCATAATAAATCCTTATAACAGTGGTGCGCCACACGAAAGCGCACTTGCGTCGTATATAAAAAATAGACCAAATATACTACCACTTATCATCAGAATTTTGAATAGAAAAAATAACTATCATATTACTCTAAATAAATTTAGAAAATAAATTAAAAGGCATATTCACCTCAAACATCTTACAAAATAAATAGTTGCTTTTTAAAATAATAGTTATAATTATTATTTATTAATAATATAAATATAACTGTCATGGATATTTGGATTGATGCTGATGCATGCCCTTCTCCAATTAAAGAAATTTTATATCGTGTGGCTAATCGCAAAGCAATTAATACAATATTAGTTGCTAACCAACGATTAACAATTCCTTTATCTCCTTATATTAAACTTTTACAAGTCGAAAAAGGATTTGATGTTGCAGACAATAAAATTATTGAGTTAGTCAAAACAAATGATTTAGTTATTACGTCTGACATTCCTCTTGCATCAGAGGTTTTAAATAAAGGAGCTTTAGTCCTCACGCCACGAGGAGAACAATACACACTTGATACAATTAAAGAACGATTAACTATGCGAGATTTTATGGAAACGATGCGAGCTAGCGGAATACAGTCTAAAGGCCCAACTACGTTTTCCAGCAAAGACCGAGAAAAATTTGCTAATCAACTTGATATGTTACTTAATCAATCATCAAAAAAAATTTGATAATCTGTTACAACCAAGACACAAAATTAGCAAAACTAAATTTTTAAAAATAGTTCTCTGCTTTTAAATGGTTTTGATCCTATATAAGGTTTTAACGCCATTCTGGTAAATCGTTTAGCTGCTTTTAATGTATTGTCATTATCAAATTGACGTTTTCCTAAAGCTAAAACTTGCTCACCTGTAAAACTAGTACTATTTTGCAATAAACTACTCATAAACCCTTTTTCTGATTGATATTGATAATACATAGATTCAACAACATCATTACCAGTAACATAACAATGAAAAAAATCAATGTGATAACCTAAATTTTCTAATAACGATAATTCAAATGTACGCAATACATTTTCAGCAGGTAATTGTTGAGCTAATTGTTGTAAACTTTTTAAATAGTCATCAAAAAGAGTTGGTATTTCAGTTTCTGCAACTAAAACTCGATGCAATAGTTCATTTAAATAAAATGCGCTATATAAGAAAACAGATACCAACGGTAATGTAAGTGACATAGCCTCAACTTGCCGCAATATTTTTATTTCACTTTGACCCGAGTATTGTACAATGAGTGGAGTAAATGGTTGTAACATGCCTTTCAATGCTGAACCCTTTCTTTTAGCCCCTTTGGCTAATACTGTTATCTTTCCGACATTTTCAACAAAAAGATCGGCTAATAAACTGCTTTCTGTATAAGATCTGGTATGTAGTATAAATGCTCTTTGCCAATTTTCCATTCAAAATGCCTTTTAATTACATCATTATTTTTTGATTAATAATTGCATTTGACCAAAATTTAAATAATTCTATGAAATTTTCACCTGAAATTTAACTAAAGATCCGATATAATCAATGCAAACAATAGGATTATAGGATAAATAAAAGACAAGCTATGGAACTTTTTTCAATAATTTTACTTCTAGTGTTAATTGTATCACTTTCTGGTGTCGTTGTTAAAATGTTACCAATTCAAATTCCACTACCTCTAATGCAAATATTATTAGGTTGCATATTGGCGGCATTTAATGTTTATGTAGAATTTGATCCAAAGCTATTTCTTGTTTTATTTATTCCTCCTTTACTTTTTGCTGATGGACGCAAAACATCAGTAAAAGACTTTATATACAATGGTAGAGAAATTGTCGGATTGGCTTTAGTTTTAGTTGTTATCTCTATTATAGCATTAGGTTATATTCTACATTGGATATTACCAAATGTTGAATTAGCTGCAGGTTTAGCTTTAGCTGCAGTATTATCTCCAACCGATGCGGTTGCATTAAGTGGAATTGTTGGTAAAGGCCGTATCGAAAAAGAAAAAATGGAAATCATTGAAGGTGAAGCATTAATGAATGATGCTTCAGGTTTGGTGTCTTTGAATTTTGCTATTGCTATTGCAGTTGGTGATGCAGTATTTAACATCTTTGATATTAGCGTACAATTTTTTATAGTTGCTATTGGTGGCTTGGCTATTGGCGTTTTATTTACTTGGTTATATGCACGTATTTTGCGTAAAATAAATCAGCTGACTCACAATGACCCTGCAATCCAAATCGTATTATTATTCTTACTTCCGTTTGCTGCTTATATTATTGCTGAGGAATGTCATTGTTCTGGTATTTTGGCTGCAGTAAGTGCAGGTATGACGGTCAATCATTCTGGTATGATGCGAAATGCTCCTTTAACTGCGCGTTTACAATCAGATAGCACATGGTCAATGTTAACGTTTGTCTTTAATGGTTTTGTATTCGTTTTATTAGGTATTCAGTTACCAAGTATTCTTAACAATACTTTTGCTGAAAACCAGATCGACACCTCGATTGAAGTATGGCAATTATGTTTAATTGTTCTATTCGTTTTTGCTGTATTGATGGGAACTCGATTTGCTTGGTTATGGGCGATGAAACATATGCCTACAATGCCATTTGGAACCAAAAGACCTCTTGCATTCAGATCCTATTCAAACCGAGACCTACTTATTTCAACATTTGCAGGAGTTCGAGGTGCCATCACTTTAGCTGGTGTATTGTCTATTCCAATGACAATTAGTGGTCGTTATCAACTTGTTTTTATTGCTGCAGGTATTATTTTAATTTCATTGATTGTTGCAGTGATCATATTACCTATCTTATTACGAGGTAGTGTTATTTTAGATAATTCAGAACAAACAAATGAAATTTTAACTGTAAAAGGTCATATGGCTGAAGAGGCAATTGTAAGCCTGGAAAAAATGCAAAATAATTTGTTGCAAGAAACAGCTGAAGACCGAGTAGATCAAGAAATTATTCATGAAGTCGGCTCACGTGTTATCGGTTCGCTAAGACGTAGAACCGGCCTTAAAGATTTAGAACAAAAAGCTCTTGAAGCAGAAAATCTAGAAAGACGTATGCGTTTAGTTGCTATAGGTGCAGAACGTACTGCTCTTTTACAAATGAAAGTTCGTAATGAGGTTAGTGAAGAGGTTTTTGAGCATTTGAATACTGACTTAGATATTTATGAAAAAATGATTTCTGGGGATGCATAAATGATTGGAGCAAAAAGCCAAATTTTAAACAAGATTCATTCACAGTTTGTCAATAATGCGCCCCATGTTTTGGGGCTTACCTTACGATGCATTCCTTTTAGTATCAAAAAACAAGCCATAGAACAATTATTACAGCTACAATTTGAACATTCTCTAGAGGATGGTGATCTTGATTTTTTAGAAAATCGTTGGCTTAAAATTGAAGTTACTGATCTAGGGCTTATCTGGTTTGTAAGTTTGATTGAAAATAAATTAGTTGTTAGCCGGGAAGAAATTGCTGATGTGAGCTTTATCGGTAATGCTAATGATTTAATTATGATAGCAACTAGACGTCAAGATCCCGATACCTTATTTTTTCAACGCCGCTTAATTGTTGAAGGAGATACTGAGTTGGGCCTTTATGTTAAAAACCTTATGGACTCAATCGAATTAGAAACCATGCCCAAATTTTTGAGACTAACACTTGAAAAACTGGCCAATATTATCGAAAGCGCACCTACCAACTAATAAAAAATAAATAAAGTAAGGTCTTCTAGAGTCCAATATTCAGGTAAAATCTTCTCAGTACCATATCTGTGTTCAAGAATAAACATAACAGCGTCGGGAATAGAATAAAACAATACGAGCAAAATGACACAATGAAAAACGATCAAGAACAACAGACTTTTTACTTCCATGATTATGAAACTTTTGGCGTTAACCCTTCTTTAGATAGGCCTGCACAGTTCGCTGGAGTTCGAACTGATAAAGATTTTAATATTATTGAAGAACCACTAGTTATATATTGTTCACAAGCTCAAGATTATTTACCTAGTCCAGAAGCCGTACTAATTACAGGAATTACCCCGCAAGAAGCCAATAAAAAGGGTGTTTGTGAAGCAGAATTTACTCGCCTAATTCATCAAGCTTTTAGCGAACCAAATACATGTATTCTTGGCTATAACAATATTCGTTTTGATGATGAAGTTACTCGTAATATTTTATATCGTAATTTTTATGATCCTTACGCCTATAGCTGGAAAAATGGAAATTCCAGATGGGATCTTCTTGATGTAGTTCGAGCTTGTTATGCACTAAGACCAGAAGGAATTAATTGGCCAATCAATGATGAAAATCTACCCAGCTTTCGTTTAGAACATTTATCAAAAGAAAATAATATTGAGCACGAACATGCGCATGACGCGATGTCTGATGTTTATGCAACTATTGCAATAGCCAAATTAATAAAAGAAAAACAACCTAAACTTTTTAATTATTTTTTTACATTACGCAATAAAAATAAAGTAGCAGAACTTATTGATACCCTTAATATGACACCCATTGTTCACGTATCGGGTATGCTTGGTAGCTATCGTGGTAATATGTCATTAGTTTGCCCTATTGCTTGGCATCCATTACAAAATAATGCCGTAATTGTTTGTGATTTAACTGGTGATATCAATTCTATTATTGATTTGCCTGTAGAAAGAATTAAAGAAAAGCTTTATACCAAAACAGAAGATCTTGAGCTGAATGAATCACGAATTCCTTTAAAACTAATTCATATTAATAAATGCCCTATTGTTGCCCCAATAAAAACACTATTACCTGAAAATGCCAAAAGGTTTAATATTGATATAAGCCACTGCTTAATCAAGCAACAAAAATTATTGCAGAATCAAAAAATATTACAAAATAAAATGAGAGAATTATTCACAATAGATGATAATTACTCGCCTCATCCCGATGTTGATGCTCAAATATATGCTGGATTTTTAAACAAACAAGATAATTTACGTTGTGAAACAATCCGAACAACACCTGTTAATTTATTAGATACTTTATCACTAACGTTTGATGATCCTCGTTTAGCAAACCTATTTTTTAGATACAAAGCACGGAATTACCCACAAACATTAACAGAGCAAGAACAAATAATCTGGTTAGATTATTGTCGTGACAAACTTAATACATCAAAAGTACAAGATTACTTATTAACATTAGAAAAACTTGCCGAAACTTATATTCAACACCCAAAAAAATTAGCAATAATTAAAGAACTTTATAACTATTGCCATTATTTAGTTGGATAATTAATTTTAGCGGGCGTATTATATGGGCAAATTTAGTTTACCCTAACGTAAGCATAATAATCATAATTAAAGATTAAGATAATTAGCATTTACATAATGAAACATTTTTTAGCTAAGCACGCTACAATCAAACATCGACTTTATTCTTTCTACTATACTGCTTTTAGTTATGGTCGAGGTTTGCTCGTTTTAACTCTCTGTTTATGGGCGGGTAATATAATTTCTAAATTATTACCGATAATGATTCCTGGTAGTATTATTGGACTACTAATTCTATTTTTTTTACTGGCTTTTCAGTTAATACCCACTTGTTGGATTAAAAATAGTTGTAATCTTTTTATGCGCTATATGACATTGCTTTTTGTCCCTGCTGCAATGGGTATTATGGATAATTATTCACTTTTATTGCAAAATTGGATTCCAATTATATTTGGCTGTGTTGTAGGTACTCTTATCGTATTGCTTTTTACTGCTTTTTTAACAGAACATTTTCATAAAACAGTCCCACAAAATTCAATTGAATCACAAAAAAATGAGGATAATCAGCCATGATATGGATGCTACCATTAACGCTTTGTGTTTTTCTCATTGTTCGAAGAATGTCGTTTAAAATAAAAAATCCGCTATTTAATCCCTTAGTGATTACGGTTATTGTTTTAATCCCAATTTTGCTAATAACCAAAACAAATTACACAAAATACGTCCATAACGTTCAAATTATTAATGAGTTATTACCTTATTCTGTTGTTGCCTTAGCCTACCCTCTATATGAACTTATTCCACAAATTAAAGCGCGATGGAAATCAATAATGATTATTACGTTTACCGCTTCACTTGCATCAATGATAACTGGTGTTTGTATTGTATTTTGGTTAGGGGGAAATAACGAAATTGCTGCATCAGTATTACCAAAATCAGTTACTACAGCCATTGCGGTCACAATTGCAGGTAGCCAAGGTGGTGTCCCATCAATAGCTGCATTATGTGTAATATTTGTTGGTACACTAGGTGGTATATTTGGGCACCAAATATTAAATTTAGTAAAAATAAAGTCAGCACCTGCAAGAGGATTATCTATTGGCGCTGTATCACATGCAGTCGGTACTGCTCGTTGTATTGAGGTGGATTATAATGAAGGTGCGTATAGTTCGTTATCATTAGTTTTATGTGGCATCATGACATCATTGACAGCTCCATTTTTATTTCCAATAATGGTATTTATTTTTAACTGGTTTTAGCATGAAATTAAAAAAGCTTATTGCTTGCATTGCTACTTTTGGCTTGATTTCAATGATTGCAATTGTCAGTTTGGATTATTGGATTAGTTATAAAACTGCGCCTTATATTTACCATGATGAAAACAAACTCCCCTATCGAGCAATTGGTGTTGTACTTGGTACATCAAAATATGTTCGAGGTGGTGGTTTAAATGATTTTTATCGTAATCGCATTGATGGGGCAATTAATCTTTATTGGCAAAATAAAGTTGATTATCTATTATTAAGTGGCGATAACGCTCTTTTAAGTTACAACGAACCCATCACCATGAAAAAGGACTTAGTCAAAGCAGGCATTCCTAGTGACTCAATTGTTTTAGATTATGCAGGGTTCCGTACTTTTGATTCAGTTATTCGAGCCAATAAAGTTTTTGATGCAAATAATTTTACCATCATCACTCAAGAATTTCATTGTGAACGAGCCATTTTTATAGCCCTTGCACAAGGCATACAAGCACAATGTTTCGCCGTACCTTCTCCTAAAAGCATGAAGCTAGTTCGCATTCGTGAAATGTTTGCTCGTGTTGGTGCTTTTATTGATCTTTACGTTCTAAAAAAAGAACCGAAATACCTTGGCCCTGTAATTCCTATTCTTTCTACTGCTCAATAAATATTTTTAAGAAAGTTGCATTTAAGTATAAAAACAAAGCAAAAAAGTTGATAGTCTAAGAAATTAGATTGCATTTTTATGCAAAAAAAAGTAATATTTAATCAATTTTAGAGTCACAGAAAAATTGATAACTAACAATGAATATTGAATTAAACCATATTAACTGTTTTTATGGTAAACATCAGGCCTTAAATGATGTTTCTCTCTGCTATTCACTTGGTGAGACTATTGTATTACTTGGTCAGAGTGGTGCTGGAAAAAGCTCTTTATTAAAAGTTTTTAATTTACTTGAAATACCGACATCAGGACAGATGACTATCGCCAATTCACATTTTGATTTTTCTAAAAAAATCAGTGAATCAACAATTCGTCATCTTCGTAAAAATGTAGGAATGGTATTTCAAAATTACAATTTATGGCCACATTTGACTGTGCTAGAAAACTTGATCGAAGCGCCTTGCCAAGTATTAAAGCTATCTAAAAAAGAAGCTAGCGATAAAGCAATGGCTATTTTAAACAGATTACAAATTGATGATATGGCAAAGCGTTATCCTCTTCATCTTTCAGGCGGTCAACAGCAACGTGTCGCTATTGCTAGAGCATTAATGATGGAACCTCAAATATTATTATTTGATGAGCCAACAGCAGCATTAGATCCTGCGATCACATCACAAATTGCTGAAATTATTAATGAACTTTCTGAAACGGGAATTACACAAATTATTGTTACACATGAAGTCGATTTTGCTCGTAAAGTTGCTTCACAAGTCATTTATATGGAGCACGGTAAAATTATTGAGCAAGGACAACTGGAGTGTTTTGCTCATCCTCAAACTGAAGAGTTTAAAGCTTATTTGTCACATTAATTAATTAAAATAAAATTAGGTGGATATATGAAAAAAACGTTACTAGCCATTTTTCTTGCAGGAACAGCGTTTGTAGCTCAAGCAACAGACACTTTAACAATCGGCACAGAAGCAACTTATGCGCCTTTTGAATTTACTAATGAAAAAAATGAAATTATTGGCTTTGATATTGATGTGATTAATAAAATTTGTGATGAGATAAAAGTCTCATGCAAAATTGTCAATCAATCATTTGATGGCTTAATTCCTAGTTTAAAAACTCGTCGAATTGATGCAGCTATAGCTGGAATTGATATTACGCCAGAACGTCAAAAGCAAGTCGATTTTACCAAAATTTATTATGATGATAGCTCAATTCAATTCATTACATTAAAAGATACATTGACTGACCTTGAACAATTAAAAGGTAAAACTGTAGGTGTTCAAAAAGGGACAACTTATCCAAAATATCTAAATGAAAAATTCCCTGATATTAAACAAGTTAGTTACGATAGTTATCAATTTGCTTTTTTAGATTTAAAAGCAAAACGAATTGATGCAATCGTATCAAGTTCAATTGTCGCTGGTGAATGGCTAGGTAAAGATTCTAATATTGTACCATTAAGTGATAAAATCACTGATCATGAATTTTTTGGTGAAGGTTTAGGTATTGCAGTTCGTAAAGGCAATGATCAATTGCTAAATCAATTTAACCAAGCTCTGGATAAACTCAAAGCAAATGGTGAATTAGATGCTATTTATAAAAAATGGTTTAATAAATAATTATTAAACAGTAAAACTCGACTTCGTTATGATCTCGCCGCATGCTTTGCGGCGAGTTTATTTTTTAATTTAACAACGGTTTTTTTATGTCAGACTTTCTAACAAATGGAACAAACTGGATTCTATCTTTGATGGATGGATATATCTTGCCACTAATGCAAGCTACATTAATTACATTATCATTAGCTTTGGTATCGTTAGTTGTAGGAATGTTTTTTGCCTTTATTTTTACTCTATTAGAATCGGCTCCATTCAAACCAGTTGCATGGTTAATGTCTCTGTTTAATTTAACGATTCGAGCTTTACCTGAACTATTAATTGTCGTCGCCATTTATAATGGATTACCCTTATTGCTCATATTATTAAATGATGGATTTACAATTAATTTTTACTTCGCCTTATTCACAATACAACTCGATATTCAAAATTTTAATATTAATCCTTTTTTATGTGGTGTCGCTGCACTTTCACTATTATATGCAGTCTATGCGTCACAAACGCTTCGCGGTGCATTCAAGGCAATTCCCAACGGACAAAGACAAGCTGCCCAAGTACTTGGGCTTAGTAAATCACGCACATTCTTCCGTATTATAATGCCACAAATGTGGCGTCATGCCTTACCTGGATTAAGTAATCAGTGGTTAATTTTGTTAAAAGATACCGCACTGGTTTCGACCATCGCAATTAATGATTTAATGATGCAAACTAAAACCATTATTGCTCGAACAAACCAACCTTTTTTATGGTATATCATCGCAATGATTATTTATCTCATCATCTCTATTTTAAGCAAAAAAGTAATATCACGAATTGAAAAACGTTCAACTTATTTTGAACAACCAACATCAGCAAAAAGTTAATAAGGTCGTATTATGTCTGATAATTTTATTTATTACCTTAAAATCATACTACAAGGTCTACCTAATACTTTAAGCTTAGGTATTTTGGGAATTATATCGGCTGGATTACTGGCAATCGTCTTAGCATGTTTATTATCATTAAATTCAAATGTATTAACTAAAGTTATTCGTACTTATATTATTCTATTTACGGGTTCACCACTACTTGTCCAACTATTTTTAATTTATTACGGACCTTCGCAATTTAGTGATACGTTAAGTAAAATACCTGCCCTTTATGAACTTATTTCGTCATCTTGGTTTTGTGCATACTTAGCCTTAACACTCAATAGTGCAGCTTATACAACACAAATTTTTTATGGTGCACTAAAGTCTTTACCTCAAGGACAATGGCAAGCTTGTCAAGCGCTTGGTATGAATAAAAAACAAACATTAAAAGTTGTCGTGCCATATGCATTAAAGCGAGCTCTTTCAACTTATTCAAATGAAGTCGTTTTCGTGATTAAAGGCACGGCCTTAGTATCAATGATTCAAGTGATGGATATTATGGGGTATAGCAATCAATTAAATGGTGATTACTATGATTTTTCTATTTTTGTGGTTGCAGGGCTAATATACCTCTTGATAAATGGCTTACTGAGCACCATTATGAGAGTTATAGAGAAAAAAGCCCTCACATTCGAAAACTAATATGAACCAATTTGATTCAACATCCTTTTTGAAAACAGTCCCACATAAACCGGGAATTTATCAGATGTTTAATGATAAAGAGACGATTATTTATGTGGGCAAAGCCAAAGATCTCAATAATCGCTTAAAAAGCTATTTTAATAGCAGTAAAAAAACACTAAAAACAGATATGCTTGTTAGCCATATCCATCGTGTTGAATTTACAATTACCAATACTGAAACTGAAGCCCTACTACTTGAACAAACATACATCAAAAAACATCAGCCACGATATAATGTGCTTTTAAAGGATGATAAAAGCTATCCGTTTATAAAACTAAGCAAAGAAAGGCATCCTCAACTATCCCTTTATCGTGGGGCAATTAATCGTAAAAAAGATGAATTTTTTGGTCCTTACCCTAGTGGTTATGCAGTTAAACAGATATTAACACTATTGCAAAAAACATTTCCAATAAGACAGTGTTTAAATACAACCTATCGAAATCGAACTCGTCCCTGTCTGCAATATCAAATTAAACGTTGCTTAGGTCCTTGTGTGCCAGGTTTAGTCAGTGATGAAGACTATCTAGAGCAAGTTAACTATGTTAGGTTATTTTTATCCGGTCAATCAGACCAAATACTACAAAAAATAACCGAAGATATGCAAAAAGCCAGTAAAGAGCTCAATTTTGAAAAGGCTGCGGTTTTGCGTGATCAACTACAAGCAATAAAACATATTAATGAAAAGCAAGCTATATATAATAATAATGATAATCTTGATGTCATTGGTTTCCATTATGAATCAGGCTTGGCTTGTATATATGTCTTATTTATTCGAAATGGCCAAACCTTTGGACATCGCTCTTATTTTCCTAAAGTACCATCAAATACCGAACTAGAAGAAGTTATTGAAACCTTTTTGGGACAATTTTATTTGCAAGGCAATCAAAATAGAAATATCCCTAAAAAGATTTTACTTAATTTTTCGTTGTCTGATAAACAACCAATGGAAGAGACACTGTCACTTATTGCGGATCATCAAGTTAAACTGGTTGATGAACCCAAAGGTGATAATCTTAAATTACTCAATATAGCAACCGTGAATGCTCAAACTGGGGTTAAAAATAAACTACTAGCAAACTCAACAATTAAACAACGTTACGATGCATTGAAAACTTTTCTGGGGATTGACAAAATTAATCGAATGGAATGTTTTGATATTAGCCATTTTATGGGCAAAAATACCATTGCATCTTGTGTTGTTTTTGACGATAAGGGACCGGTTAAATCTGAGTTTCGACGCTACAATATTACCGGTATTATACCTGGTGATGATTATGCCGCAATGGAACAAGTTTTAACTCGCCGTTACAGTAAAAAAGAGCTACCAACTGAAAAAGTACCTGATATTATTTTTATTGATGGCGGTAAAGGACAACTTAATCAAGCTCTACAAGTATTTGAGCAATTGGATGTTAATTGGAACAAAAATCACCCTATTTTAATTGGTGTAGCTAAAGGCGCTGAGCGCAAAGAAGGATTAGAAACACTATTTTTTGAAGCTCATGGCACGGGATATTACCTTGATGACCATTCCCCTGCACTATTGCTCATTCAACAAATTAGAAATGCATCACATGATCATGCTATCGTAGGTCAGCGTAAAAAAGGGACAAAGCAACTTACTGACAGTGCATTAGAGCATATTGAAGGCATTGGTGCCAAAAGACGTCAAGCGCTACTCAAACATTTTGGCGGATTAAGAGAGTTAAAAAGTGCCAGTATTGACGAAATAGCTCAAGTCCAAGGTATATCAAAATCATTAGCTGAAAAAATTTATCTAAATTTACAACAATAACACATTGAAAAAATAACATATTTCAGGCAACATAACCATTAAGAAAAGACTGTTTTTTATCAATCTCTAATGCATTGATTAATAAAATAAAAAAAGAGTTTATGTCACATGAAAATTAATTTTCCAACAGCCTTAACACTATTTCGAGTTATTTTAATCCCTTTTTTTGTGTTGGCATTTTATTTGTTTCCCTATAAATGGTCTGGTTTTTTTTCTGCATTGATTTTTTTAATTGCTGCCGTGACTGATGTATTAGATGGTTATCTTGCCCGTCGCTTAGGTCAAACAACCAAATTTGGCGCATTTTTAGATCCAGTCGCCGACAAAATCATGGTAACAATTGCACTAGTTTTAATTACCCAATATTACCAAGCATGGTGGATCTCAATTCCAGCAATTATTATCGTTTCGCGCGAAATTATAGTATCGGCCTTACGTGAATGGATGGCTGAAATCGGCAAACGCAACAATGTAGCCGTTTCGTCAATTGGTAAAATCAAAACGATAGCACAAATGACAGCGATAACTTGGCTACTTTGGCGCCCTTGTGACATTGTTATTTACGCAGGTCTTGCAGCGTTGTTTATTGCAACAGTATTAACGCTATTATCAATGTTACAATATTTATGGATAGCACATAGCGATTTATTAGAAGAAGAATAACATTTGGTTAATATTTCCATCTTAACATCTTTTTATATGAGTAGTTTTGTTCAAAAAGTTCGTATAAACAAAATTACTCATCCCCTTTCAAATTAAAAATAACTTTATTGAAACCGTCAATCAGTCAAACATTGAACAATTAAACGATTAATTTAAAATTTTTATTGACTGAAATCATAAGATCAGTAAAATGCATTGCATTCAAAACGAATTACTTCCTAGTAATCAGTTTTGAGCCCGGGTGGTGAAATCGGTAGACACAAGGGATTTAAAATCCCTCGGCCTTTTTGGCCGTGCGAGTTCAAGTCTCGCCCCGGGCACCACTTCTTACCTATGCGGGAATAGCTCAGTTGGTAGAGCACGACCTTGCCAAGGTCGGGGTCGCGAGTTCGAACCTCGTTTCCCGCTCCAGTTTAACATCCGGTATAATCCGTCAAAGTCCGAAGTCATTAGCTTTTCAAGGATATAGTTAAAAAATTGTAAATAGAATGGGTTCTATAACTATTTGTATAAAAAACACCCAAAATCCTCTGAGATCTGCAGGTGTCAATATACAATACTTACAGCTAAGTAAATTGGAATTTAATTTAATAATTCTTCAGATTTTACAAGTGTTGCATAGCGATCCCCTAATAATGCCATTGAAGTTTTATGCAGTAAGTCAGCTTCTATTACATCATCAAAAAATGGGAGATTTCTTGTCGCACAGCAATCCGTAATAACAAAATTATCGAAACCGAGTTCAAAGGATTCAATCGTAGTAGCTGTAACACACATGTGGCTTGCAAAACCCATGATAACCAACTGCGTTTTGCCTGTAAGCTGTAACAATTCATACAGACTAGTTTTGTAGAATGAATTAGGAATAGTTTTTGTTATTATACTTTCCCCTTCCATAGGCTCAAGTTCATCTATAATTCTAATATCCCTACTAGTGCTATTAAATAAGCTAGAGCGGTCACTTCCGACATGCATTACGTGAAAAATGTTAACTTTTCTATTTCTAGCAAAATCGAGTACATTCTTAGCTTTCAAAACGGCCTCTTTCCCACGATCTTTTAAATCTAATTCTCTTTCAAAATATTGATTTTGCATATCAATAAGTAATAGATTAGAATTATCCCAATCAATTGATTTTTTGCCAACACCTGCTATCTGTAATAATGTTTTTATCATATTTTTATCCTCCAGTTTTAGTAATATTACTACATAAAAATTGGATGAGAACCATATAGATTGCATATAGCATATTCATAATTTAGGAGAGCTTTGTATGAATTGGGACGATCTACGATATTTGATTGCAATAGTCGACTATAAAACAGCATCGGCAGCAGCAAAAAAAATGGGCGTCAACTATGTTACTGTTTGTAGGAAAATAGAAAGATTAGAACATTCGTTAAAGCGAAAATTAATTTTTTTTAAGGATAATAAGTATTATCCGACTAATGAAGGAAAGGCTTTATATAAGAAAGCTATGGAAATCAACTTCTCGTTGATGGATATAGAGGAAGAATTAAGCGTAGGAAATCATTTGAAACAAACTATCACTGTATCATCTAGTGCCTTTATCGCTGAAAATATATTAATACCAGGTCTAACGCCAGTATTAAAAAAATATCCTCAGATGAAAATTAATTTCTTATTAAGTACAAGTATTGAGAGTATTCATAAAAGAGAATGCGATATAGCAATAAGGTATATTAACACTGATGCTGAATATGAAGGCGATTTATTACGTAATATTAATTACCACTTATGTTGCTCTAAACAATATATGGAAAATGATATCTTAAATAAAAAAAAGATAAAGACGTTACTCTATAATTTTGAGTTAAAAGATCTTCCAGAAAATGATTATTTAATCAGTAAATACGGCAGAAAAGCCATATTTATGGAAACAAATACGCAGAATTCGATTTATGTGGCCATCAAAAATAACCTTGGAGTTAGCTTACTTCCCGATTATTTAATCGATAATTCTCTACATATTTTAGAAAAAAATGTTTTACAAAAGAAAATCCTTATTTGTTACCTTAAAAGGGTAAGCAATATCACCGCTGGTAGTATTGTCATTGATGAAGTAAAAAAGATCTTTGCGGGAAATTAGCAATTTACATTAACTATGTATGTAAATTGCTATTGTTTAAGAAAACTATTATTTAAATCTTGAAGCAACATTGTTCATTATTATTGAAAATATGGTCAGCATCATGCCAATTATTTCAATATTGTTAAATGATACGCCTCTCGCTAACCCTATTAGAAATGCAGTGATAGGAACCAGGTTTATAAATAGGATCCCGTTTAAAGGACCTAAGGTTGTTATTCCTTTATTCCAAGCAAAAACTGCAAATACACCAGCAATAATAATCAAATAAAGCAATTCGTATTTGATTTCATTCAAAGTATCAATGTTCGGTAGACTAATTATATCAAATTTGTATGAAAAGATTGCAATAAACAGAATTGATAAAGCTCCCAAAAAGCACGATATGGCTGTGTATCTCAATGCAGAATAGTTGCTGACATAACTGGCTCCAATGGTATAGGTTACCCAACAAAATGCTCCTAAAAGAATAATTAAGCCCGCAAATAAGTTCGCATCGTATATACTAGATAAGCTTCCTTTGGTTATGACGAGAAATACTCCCGTAAATGCCAATATTATTGATATGAAGGTGGTTTTACGTGGTTTTTGTTTCTTAAGTATCCAAATCATGATTGCCGTTAGTAGGGGCATTAATGACATTATAATTGCACCGTGTTCAGCCTTTGTCATGGACAGACCAGCAAAAGCCAATATGCTGAATCCAGCGAAACCCAACGTTCCAAAAAGCCATAACTTCCCAAAATTTTTATCTGGAATTAATGATTTTGAACCTTCTTTAATAACCAAAATTCCGATGAAGATTAGTGAGGCAACTCCATATCTAATTAGTGTAATAGTTACTGCATCGGTATATTTCAGAGCATTTTTAGTAATTGGGAACATTGCCCCCCAAGAAACAGCAGTAAAAATTAGAAACAATATTCCAAGTATGAAGTTAGATATTGATCTATTAGGGTTGTTTAATAATTCCGATTGTTTTTTATTTTTTGTTTCTGGTTCTTGCTCATGTACAATATTTATAAGTTCATTGACTTTAATTTTTCCTGAGGGCGAATAAGGTATTGCTTTAACACATTTTACAAGAGATATATTTATTTTGTTTTTTCTGAGAATAGTATAAATATCATGTTCGATCCTATTAAACTCATTATTGGAATTAGCTTCACATTCATATGCACATATGAATGAACTAGACTTAGTATTATCTGTTATTATGGCGCAATCTACAACACCGTTTATTTTTTCAATTAAATTTTGAACCCCATATAGATCCCTTGTAGTGATGCCTTGTGTTCTATTAGATAAATATAGATAACCATCTTCATCGAGATACCCTGTTTCGGGCGTGACTAAAAATTCTTTTTCATTGTAAACTATAGATTGTTTTTCAGCATTCTTATAGTTATTCATATTCATATAACTAGATATAGCCACTCTGCCCTTTTTTTTATTTTCCAAAACATTATTATTTTTATCGAGAATAATTACTTCATTTCCATCGTAAGGACGACCTACACTTTCAGGATTTTTTATTAAGTCACGAGGTTCAGCTATGGTATTAACTCCTGTTTCTGTAGTGCCATAGTACTCATAAATGACTGCTCCCATGGTGTTTATTGCATCTATTTTAGCCTCAGATGTAAAATGCTTTCCACCAACTAATATAAATTTTAAATAATTATTTCTTATGTCTATCCTTTTATAATTTTTGACAATTCCTTTTAATATTGTAGGAGTCATAGCTGATGTTGTTATTTGCTCATTTAATATTATTAAAGTTGCGTCTTCCAGATTCGTTTGATCAGCTACAATTATAGTTGCACCTAGACTCATAAATAGCCTAGCCCAACCATTTCCCGCAGCGTGATATAAAGGCATGATCAAAAGATGCCTATCATGAGAATTGAACCCATACTTTAATGTAAAGTAAGTAAATCTTCTTAAATCGAATGATTTAGTCCTCACTGCTGCTTTTGGAGTTCCAGAGGTTCCAGATGTAAAGGATATACCATTGTATGGTCTCGAAAAATTTCTAATTTCAATTTCATTACTATGATCAATTATTAAATCATTATAATTTATAGCACCAGAAAATAAGCAATCTAGATCAACGAGTTTTCTTTCAGACGATAGGGCTGGTAGTTTTATATTATTCTCTAAACAGAAAAGAGAAGAAATAATAAGAATTGAGCATTCACATATTTCCAGCATGTCAAAAATATTTCCATTATGCTGAGTATAGTTTATTCCAATAAATGGTATTTTAAGTGTAGAAAATGTTGATGCCAAATAAATAAGTTCTTTCCTGTTTGGGGATAAAAAACAAACCGTTTTGATTTTTGTTACATCAATTTCATTGGTTATATTAGACAACAAGATTGTAACAATGTGTTCATATTCAGCCCAAGTAACTCTCACATTTTTATCAATGATCGCATAGCATTTTTCTCTTGAACTCTTGATTTCTCTTATTCTTTCTAAAGGGATCATATTACTTCCTTAATGTAGATTAATATATTTTTTTCATCCTGATGCTTTTTAATATTGTTTATGTCATTTTTAGATATTTTTTGTCCAGGAAATATAAAAGGGACTCCTGGTGGATACGGTATGACAAAATATTCACTCAGCTCATTTTCATTCAGTGAAAAATTACGTGACAAAGTATTTTTTTCTATCTGAGATAATGCTGAGATTAGAGTATCTAAACATTCTTCAGTTACACCAAAATGAAAATTTATCAAAATGTGTTTTTTTGTGTAACGGCTCAGATAAATGCCATATTTATCACAAAGAATTTCTCTCAATTCTTTACCTGTTAATAAATTACTCTTTATCCATACTTTATTTGGATCACTAAAATACAGTCCATTTTTAAAGAAGACGTCATCTATCTCAAAAATCTCAGTATTGTTTTTGATAAAATCTCTTAGTTTTTGTGATAAGTTAAATGCATTTATAGAGTGCCATTCACCATGATCTTTAGCATGTAATATCCCCAACTCGATACTCGCCAGTATCGGATAACTAGGAGAAGTTGTATGTAATTTAAAGTGAGAGTCTCTTATGTTTTTCAAAAATAATTCATCGCCATAGACATGTATTAATCCAGCTTGTCTAAGGCTAAAAAAAGATTTGTGTGCTGATTGAATTACGACGAAATTCACACCGAACTCTTCATTCAATTTTTTTGCAATATATGGGGCACTTTTGTGACGCATTTCTTTGTTAAAAAAGGTCCAACCTCCCCAAGCTTCATCAATAATTACATTTTTTATCCACTTATTATTATGAAAAACAGAATTAAGAAACGGCTCCATATCTAACATTAAACCTTCATAAGACTGACTATTAATTATTAATGTATCGTATTCATTTTGAATAATTTCATTTAAGTGATCAGAGCTTATTTCTGTTAAGAATCTTTCATTACAGATTGTTTCTTCATTTATATAGTCATGATATATGTTATAATTCTGTAAGCTAAAATGGATGCTTTGATGTACACTTTTTTGAACCAACACCCGGGATTTTTTGGATAGAGAGTTAATAGCTATTTGATTAGATATTGTTGAACCTGCTGTTGTAAAAAGAGTAGCATCACTATTGAATATTTGACTGGCCACTTCCATGCTTTTTTTAATCTGATTTGAGGGTAAAACTAAAGAATCAAAAAATGGTTGAGTAACGGTTTTTTCAAAAATGCATAAATTTTCCATTAATTTTTTATATTTACTATAATAGGCCTCTGATTTTATAGCTTCGATATTTTGAATTGGTAAAACATGAAATGACGACTCTATCATTTTGTCTAATTTCAATAAAGATTCATATATTCTCATTTTCTTCCATCATCATTGATTACATAAGAACTTCATTATTTTTAATTATGGAATATATCGCAATCAGAAATAATGAATAACCTTATTACATTTTTTACGCTATCAGCTTATGAAGACAATTAATTGTAATATTTTTATTCAAAATATCAGCCCTGAGTAATTTACGACTTATCAAATCTGATTTGAACGTGGTAATTTCTGAGGAGTATCACTTTTGTATTTATAATTTTTAAAACTTTCTGCCATAATATTTATCACAATACCTGCAAGTAAGGCACAAGATATCATGATCCATAATGACCCAATACTAAAAGCCTAGTAAATAAGTATGCAGCTCTGTAGCTATTATCTTCACCAATTTTAAAGAAAGATGAAAATGTAAGAACGCTAGAACAAATCAAAACACGAGCTCGATCAAGTAAGAGTGGTACTTGCAGGCTTTTTGTTTAAGTAGAAATGATTTTCGGCTATTTAAACTGTCTAAAATGTCTAACATAAAAATAACGAATACCAAATTTATTAAACAAACCACACCTGATGCACTTTCTTCATTCGAAAAAGACATGAAAAAAAGAGTCTTTAAAATAAAATTATTAATAGATAATTCCATTTTAAAACGTATTTTAGATTACTTCGATGCACAAGATCTTCATAAATTAAACGATAAACAATACATTGTGGATTTTAACTTTATTGACGATGATTATAGTTATGGTATTTTGATGAGTTTTGGGCATCAATGTATTTGTTTAGAACCTGAGTATGTTCGTAAAGAAATGATTGAAAGAACGAAAAAGCTAATTAACTCTTATAAAAAAAAACGACAATTTATTTATTTCAAATTATTATCTTAAATAATTTGCTATGTTCTTAGTGCTATCAATAGTACTTAAAGTGTTCATTTATGATTTTACTAATAAAATCAGTTGATAACATTGGTGTTTTATACAATCATCCCCCACTATTACAAAAAAACCAATAAAATCAATACCTTTTCTGACCGATTTTTTATAAGAAATAAGGCAGGGTTTTGTTATAACAATAGGATGTGTTTGTTCTGTGGTTGCATTGGCAATTAAAGAAAAGTCGCTTGCAAGCAGCGTATAATGGGTAATAAAAATGCCCTCATTTAAAACTAAACGAGGGCATTAATACTTATCCTTTATTTATTAAGCAACACCAGGAATGGTGAAATCCATAATAAGTAATAAAGTTGGTAAAATAAAGATAGATAGAACTGTTGATGCAAAGAAAATGCTTGATGCCTGTTCTTGCTCAACATTCCAATTGTAAGCCAAAATCACCGCTGTTGATGCTGTCGGCATGGCTAATAGGAAGACCATCTCTTCAGCTTCCATACCTGTAAGACCAAATAAGTACACTGAAATAAGCGCAACAATTGGCGTAATGAAGCTTTTTAAAACCACATTAATCATCAATGGTTTAGATAATTTTAATTTAACACCATGAATACCAACACCGACCGCAATAAGCGAAATGAAGTTACACGCATTAGACATAATATCAAAAGTGTTAAATACAAAATGCGGTAGCCATTTGGTGCCATCGGTAACGCTAACAATTAGCCCTAAAATCACGGCTAAAAACATCGGTTTCATGAGCGAATTTTTTACCGCACTAAAGATCATATTACCGGTGACTTTACCGCCAGATAATTTAGTATCACAGAGTTCTAATAAAAAGATTGTCATTGGGATCAATGATAATGCGACAACAAAATTAGCAATCGCGACCGAAATGGTAGAAGCTGCCCCAAGCATCAACGTTAAAAAAGGCACCCCCATTCCGCCCATATTGGGAAAGCAGCAAAGCATTGCATTCATTGCTGTTGATTTTAACTCTTTATGTAAAATGTATTTATTGGTTAAAAAGCAAATTATCCATAAAAATGACATAGTGCAGAAAAAGGCAATCATCCAAATACCATTGAATATTTGTGATGGTTTGGCATGAGACGTATGCACAAAAAGCAATGCAGGAAAAACAAAGTTCGATACAAGTCCTGATAATAATTTTTTAGAATCTTTTGAAAAAATTCCTTGTTGTACACATAACCAACCAAGAAAAATTAACAAAAAGACCGGAAGACAAGAACTAACAACTTGCCCAACTGCTGACCAGATTAAATTCATTTTTTAAAACTCCTAAAATAATATTACTTAAAATACAAATTCGGTAATGGGTCGGTAACTTCAGATTAGAGATTATATTTATAGACCTAGCTAAAATAAGGGTTACAAAATTGAATATTTTTTATTACATGCAAAACAGCATTTTTCTTTGTTGTAAATTGATATTATTAAACGCTATTTCACACTTAGTATGCTTAATAAAAGATATTATTAATATAGGAACCTTTTGTTATATTTCAATGAAAATATAGTAACTTGAAAGCATTATACTGATTCTTATAGACCTTGTGTCAATCAAGGTCTCCCTGCTGTCTTAAAAAAACAAAAAAACACGAAAATTTGGCTCGATATTTACTAAAAATAGCAATTTATTTCTTTAAAAAACAACAAATAAGTAAAAACAAAAAACAAATGTTAAAGTATGGTAAAAATTAATATTGCACTAAAATTCCCTAAACAACAGTTTTCATCATGCTTTATTTGCTATAAAAACCACTAAAATTACAGTTAATTGCCTGATTTAATTTGTTTATATCAAATTACTGCTATAAAGATATTTTGCTGATATTTATATAATGAAGATAGAAAGAGAAAACAATATATAAAAATTTGTTTATTAATAATCAATTAATGATTAACATAATGTAAATCATTTACGCCATATTGTAAAATGCGTAATGCAATTTAGACTAATTTTATCTTAAAAAAAACTTCTTTATCTTTTTATTTTATCAAAATCACCTTTTTGTCTGATAGTGATTAAAAGCTGTTATTCAATAATTAGAATAGAGTTTCTTTTTTCATTATAAACGGGAACATTGCTCCCCCATTTCTTCTTATATGAATGATCAACAGATTTATCGCAATAGACAGTAACAACATATTTGTCCCTTTTATTGTTTAATGCAATTTTATTTCATCTAGCTTTTAAAGAAACACCATATAGTGGAACAACGACTTTATAAGTCGGTTCTAAGGCATGCTAATTGCTTTGCTTTATTATTTATATAAGTCAATCCTTGGCGACTATCATTACCATAATCTTGCTCAACATAGGTCGCATTAGCATGGACAAGCGATGTTATGATCCCATATTCACAATTGAACTACGAAACCGTCTTAAAGCAATTAAAAAGAACACGGTACCAATTGCCAATAACCATGCGAACGAAGTCCAAACCACACTTAATCCTGCACCTCGATACAATATTGCCTGCCCTAATTCAACAAAATGCGTTGTTGGAGCAAACATCATAATATTTTGCACAATTTCTGGCATACTTTCGCGCGGAGTACTCCCTCCAGATAGCATTTGTAGTGGTAATAAAATTAAAATAAGTAACATTGCGAATTGCGCAGTGGATTTAGCTACTGTTGCCATAAAAACACCAAGTGACGTTGTCACAAAAAGATGTAGCGCTGCACCAATCAAAAATAAAGCTACCGAACCTGCAATTGGTACATTTAACCAACTATGAACAACAAGTAACAACGCTACCCAAGTTGATATTAATACCACAAGCCCCATTGACCATACTTTGGATATCATAATTTCCAAAGGGGTAACAGGCATGGCAAGAAGATGGTCAATCGTACCATGTTCGCGCTCTTTCATTAAGGCAGCACCCGTTAATATAATAGATAATGTTGTCACAATATTGATAATTTCCATGACCGAACCAAACCAAGATCGCGTTAAATTAGGGTTAAAAGCAGTATGCACTTGTATATTAACAGGCAAATTTGTTACCTTACTGTAACGGTTGACATATTCAGTCACTTCACCAGTAATAATTTGCGTTATGTAACCATTTCCGACAAACGCTTGCCCCATTCTGGTTGCATCAATATTGAGTTGAATTTCTGGACTTTGATTATTTAGCACATCACGCTGAAAATTAGGCGGAATATTTAAAGCAAACGTATAATTATCCGTATCCATACCACGATCGACATCATCCATTGAATATAATTTAACAGGAGTATTAAACATTGGCGGATAAAAGGCTGTAATAATTTGCCTTGATAAGGGGGAGTTATCTTCGTCAACAACCGCAATCGAGGCATGATGTAACGAGTCAGAAGTGGCCGTTGCAGCAATATAAATATCAAAGGTAAAGCAATAGGCAATTAATAGCAACATGATAGGATCACGCAATAACCCCCATAATTCTTTAATTCCTAAGCGATAAATATTAATTAAACTTTGCATAATATCTATCCTTCTTGCTTTTTAAGAAGAAAAATACTGGCACCCAACACAATAGGGATTGTGACCAATAAAGTAAATATTGAATTATGCAGATCGATAAAACCAAGCGCTTTATTAAACACACCACGAGCAATAATTAGCATATGCGTTGTTGGATAAACCTCGCCAATATAACGGCCACCGCCTTCTAGAGATGCGACAGGGTTGAGCAATCCTGAAAATTGAATTGCTGGTAACATTGTCCCTACGCAAGTTAAAAAGATAACAGCAATTTGGCTACGGGTGACAGTCGAAGCCAACAAGCCAAAACCAGTTGAAATAATACAGTAAGCAAATGCAGCTAGGCACAAAGTAAACAAGCTTCCTTTTACAGGCACACCAAAAATGGTGATTGCCATAAATAACAATAATAAAAAGCTAAACATAGAAATAATGATATAAGGCACTTGTTTGCCTAGCAAAAATTCAGCTTTAGTTACTGGTGTTACATATAAATTGATAATCGAACCCATCTCTTTTTCACGTACGACCGATAAAGCTGCCAGCATTGATGGAATCATTAATAATAAAATAGGTATTACCGCCGGTACCATGGAAGGTAAGCTTTTGATATCAGGATTATAGCGGTATCTTGTTTCTATATTTGCCAAGCTAGTTGAGGATTTTCCTGTTACTTCTTTTACTTTTTCACTTAACCAAGCAAGATGCATGCCTTGCACATAGCCTTTGATTGTTTCGGCACGTAGTGGCATTGCCCCATCAATCCAAATGGCAATATCAACGGGATCGCCTCGTTGTATGTCACGACCAAAATTTGGTGGAATTTCAATCGCTAAAGCAATGTCATTACTGCGTAACCGCGCATCCATATCGTTATAATCAGTGATAGGTGCCCTTTCAATAAAATAACGTTTAGAGCCCGACAAATTTAGAGTATAATTTTGGCTGATTACACTTTGATCGCGATCAAGCACAGCAAAACGCAGATCTTCAACATCCATCGTAATGCCATATCCCATAACCAACATTAAAATTGCTGAGCCTAATAACGCTAATAATGCTCGCAAAGGATCGCGAGATAATTCAAGAGTCTCACGCCATAGACAACCTATCATACGGGTAAGGCTAAATCCTTGAAGGTGATGGTTTGGTAATGTTTTTGTTGCTTGATTGAGTATTTCTTTTGGTGGTTCAACAGAATGTTCTTCTGCATTACTATCATCAGCCCCTGCATCAACAAGATAGTTAATAAAAGCCTCTTCTAGTGTTTTAGCATTTTTGGAGCTGATAATGTTATCTGGCGTATCGCTTGCTAATACTTTACCCGCATGCATTAATGAAATTCTATCGCATCTTGCGGCCTCATTCATAAAGTGAGTTGTGATAAACACCGTTACTTTATCTTTTCTAGAAAGTTCGATAATTAAACGCCAAAAATCATCACGAGCAATGGGGTCAACACCTGATGTTGGTTCATCAAGGATAAGAATTTGCGGATTATGCACAACGGCAACTGACAATGAAAGCCGTTGCTTTACCCCTAAAGGTAAACTATCGGGCAGATTTTCTGCGTCTTGTTCTAAACCAAAACGTTTCAGTAATTCTTCAACACGAGAGGAAATTTTACTTTCTTCAATACCAAACAGACGCGCATGTAGAACTAGATTTTGTTTGACCGTTAACTCACTATATAAAGAAAATGCTTGAGACATATATCCTAAATGACGCCTAACATTAATATCACTGGCATCAACCGGCTTACCAAATAACCACGCCTCACCTGATGAAATCGGTAATAAACCCGTTAACATTTTCATGGTGGTTGATTTACCACAGCCATTTGAGCCTAAAAAGCCAAATATTTCACCTTGTTTAATTGAAAAATTAACATGATCAACTGCAATAAAATTACCGAATTGTTTCGTTAAACCTTTTGCTTCTATAGCTATTTGCAAATCTTTATTAAGATCTAAAGGTGGAATTTCGACAGTTTGATAACCTTGTCTAGCGCTTTCTGGCATGAGCTGAATAAATGCATCATCTAAATTATCTTTTGCTGTCTTAGCTAGTAAGGATTTTGGTGTGCCAGTTTCAAGAATTTTACCGCCATACATCGCAACTAACCAATCAAAGTTTTGGGCTTCATCCATATAGGCGGTTGCCACAATCACACTCATTTGCGGTCTTTGTTTACGAATTTTGTTAATTAACTGCCAAAATTGGGCTCTGGAAAGTGGATCGACCCCCGTTGTGGGTTCATCAAGAATTAACAAGTCCGGATCATGAATTAACGCCGAACATAAGCTAACCTTTTGCTTCATACCACCAGATAGTCGCCCTGCTGGTCTTGATAAAAATGGATATAATCCAGTACTACGCGTTAATTCATCAATACGGCGACGACGCTCAGCCGCATCATTACCAAACAAACGAGCAAAAAATTGCAAATTTTCTTCAACCGATAAAGTCGGATAAAGGTTTTTGCCCAATCCTTGTGGCATATAGGCAATACGTGTACAAACATTTTTACGGTGCGACTTATCTTTCATATCACCATCTAAAACATACACTAAGCCTTCTTGAATAACATGCGCACCAGCGATCAGCGATAATAAACTCGATTTACCCACGCCATCAGGCCCAATAAAACCCACCATGCATCGCGGTGGAATGGCTAAATTAATATTATTGAGCGCACAATTTTTTTTGTAATGCAGTGTGACATTGCTTACTTTTACCACTGCATCATCAATGGATTTAGCTTCGTTTAATAAAACCAAATTCTTATTGTCTGAATCTGACATTTGCTATCTCCAATTATTCGGTTGGACATTTTGCAATATCAGATAAACCAGCAGGCCATGGCGTTTTAGGGTCAAGTTTAACCCAAGCCACACCTGGTAAACCAGTTTTAACTTGAGTAATATAGCATTTTAATAATTCAGGGCTTAATTGTGCTTTAACTCTAAACATCAATTTTTGACGTTCATCTTTTGTTTCAACGGTTTTTGGCGTAAATTGGGCAACGCTTGAAACAAACGAAATTTTAGCTGAAATCGCTTTATCTGGTAACGCGTCTAAAATAAGCCTGACTTCATCACCAATAGCCACCTTACCCGCAACAGTTTCAGGTAAAAAGAAAGTTAAATAAACATCATATAAATTAACTAAATTTAGTACTTTACCACCCGATGGTACAACTTCACCTAACTGAGCAATGCGATATTGAATACGACCATCAACAGGAGCTATTAAAGTGCTATCATCAATATCAGCTTGAATTTGTCTTATATTAGCGCTAGCAACATTAATAGCGGCTTTAGCACTATCAACACCGGCCTTAGCAACAGCAATAGCAGCATCTGCCGCTGTAACTTGAGATTTTGCTGAATCTAACGCTGCTTTAGCACTATTAAATTTAGCGGTATCATCATCAAATTGTTGGATGGACAATGCACCTTTCTGATAAAGCGCAGTAGTTCTATTTAAATGTTTAGATGCAATATCTAAGTCACTTTCACGTTGACTTACACCGGCTTGAGCGGCGACTTTATCGCTCATTTTTAATTCAACTTGTGATTGAGCACTAGCCTCATTACTGATTGCTTGCCCATATTGCGCTTGTGCTTCGTTTAATTGTGCCTGTAAAGTGTCAGTCTGCATAACGACTAGTTGTTGGCCAGCTTTAACAAAATCGCCTTCATCAACATTAATTTTTTCAATTCTACCAGCTAATTTAGCTGAAATATTAATTTCGGTTGCTTCAATGCGTCCATTACCACTGGCAAAATTCGAACCATATCCATCTGTCTTCAATTGTTGCCATAAAATAAAAATAATTGCAACAATGACAACTGCAATAACAATCCACTTCCTGCTTATATTTTTCATATAATACCTTATTTTTTAAAACGATTTATAGAAAATCTTAACGAAATAACAAATCGTTAAAGGTTATTTGGCTATATTGATTAGATAGTATCAAATGTTTATGGCAAATAAAATCTGTTCATAAAACAATCGCAATAAAAGCTAAAAAAGGATAGTTTTATATTTTATTAATAGATCTGGAATTAGTAACATCACTACGTGACACAATAATGGTGATATACCTGTTGCTAATTGATAAGCTACTTATAATAACAGACTTATCATTTTATATTTTCAAATAATTTATTAACAATATGGTGATGTAATCAACAAATTTAGTAATCAATTTAAGTCATAATCAGCTAACTATGAATTAGTTAATGTACATATTGAATACTATCAAAACATAAAACATTAATTGAAAGCACATGGTTAGTTGTATGCAAAAAATAATGTAAATGGTATGCTTATAACATTATTAAAAGTATATCTTTGATTTGTCATTTAAAGGTGAATTTATGACACTACCATCTTTTTTAACACTATATAATGAATTAATTTCAACACCAACAATTAGTAACGTTACTAACGAGCAATTAGATTATTCTAACAAACCACTTATCGATAAGTTAGCAAGTTGGTTCGAAGATTTAGGTTTTGTTATTGATATCCAACCCGTTCCAAATACTCGTCATAAATATAATATGTTAGCTACTTATTCAAACAGCGAAAATAAAACACAAGGCGGGTTATTGTTAAGTGGACACAGTGACACTGTTCCGTTTGACGATGGGCTGTGGACTAGAGATCCTTTTAAACTAACCGAAGAAAATAATAAGCTGTATGGGCTTGGTACCGCTGATATGAAAGGATTTTTTGCCTTTATTTTAGATACTCTGCGTGATATTGATCTTAAAAAGTTAACTAAACCCATTTATATCCTTGCTACTGCCGATGAAGAAACATCAATGGCTGGTGCGGCATTTTTTGCCAAGAATACCAAACTACAACCTGACTGCACTATCATTGGTGAACCAACATCGTTAATCCCAATTCGCGCACATAAAGGGTTTATCTCTAATTCTATTAAAGTGATTGGTAAATCAGGACATTCAAGCGATCCCGATAAAGGCATTAACGCTATCGAAGTGATGAATTTAGTCATTGAACGCTTGTTAGTGCTAAAACAGAAATTTAAAGAACAATACCATAATGACGGGTTCAGCGTACCTTACCCTACCCTAAATTTAGGTGTTATTCATGGTGGCGATGCGGCCAACCGTATTTGTGGTTGTTGTGAGCTTGTGATTGATATTCGTGTGTTGCCCGATAACAATGTTGATTCACTTTATCATGCACTTTGCGAAGCACTACAACCCGTTATGGATAAATACCCAAATCGAATTGAGATACAGTATGAGGTTGCGCCAATTCCGGGGTATGAATGTAAAAAAGATCATCCAGCATTACAGCATATTGAAAAATTAGTTGGTCATAGTGCCGAAACGGTTAACTATAGCACCGAAGCACCATACTTAAATCAAATCTCGCCGACAATTGTATTAGGACCTGGCTCAATCGAACAAGCACATCAACCGGATGAGTTTATTTCAATGGACTTTTTAAAACCAACCAAAGTAACTATAGAAAGGCTAATTAAGGATTTTTGTCTTTAATCAATTATCTCAATTCGCCGATAATTTCGGCGAAGTTTAATAAAAGAAATTTGATTAATTAAACGTGAAAGGTTGCAAAATCGGTAGCAATTTCAGTATTAACAAAGACACTTTTTGCTTCATCAACTAACTTTTTATTATCATTCAAACTGTATCTGGGGCTTATATGGGTCATAATAAGTCTTTTTGCATTAGCTTGTTTGGCAATAGTTGCAGCATGAACTGTGGTAGAATGACCTCTCTCAATCGCCTTTTCGGCTAAAGCATGTTCTTGTGTAGCTTCATGAACAAGTAAATCAACGTCATTAGCAAGATCAACTGAAGTTTGGCAAGGGGTAGTGTCGCCTAATATCGCTATTTTTTTACCTTTCCTAATTTTATTTTGATAATTATTACCATGAATGATTCGACCATCCGCTAAGGTTACTGTTTTACCATTTTTTAGATCATTATAAAAAGAACCAATCTGAATATTATCTTGTTCTAATTTATCGATATTAAGCGTTGCAGGCAGATCTTTTTCAATAATACGATAACCAAAACATGGTACACGGTGTTGTAATAATTTTGCTTCAACTTGAAACTTATTATCTTCAAAAACGATGCCGTCTTCTTCAAGTTCAATGATATTAAGGGAGTAGGTTAACCAAGAAGAGCTGATATCAATAATCGTTTCGATAAGTTGTTTAATTCCTTTAGGAGCAATCAATGTTAAAGGTGATTGATTTTGCATCAAAGAACGAGACGTTAAAACTCCCGGTAGTCCAAATACATGATCACCATGTAAATGCGTTAAAAAAATGATCTCAAGTTTAGCAAGGCTAAATTTGGCTTTTTGCATTTGCATTTGTGTTGTCTCACCACAATCAAAAAGCCATAACTTACCCCTCTCTTGTCTAAGATCAAGCACCATACTACTTACATTGCGCTCTGCTGTTGGGGAACCAGCACTTGTCCCTAAAAAAGTTAAATTCATAAAGATTTAAACATTTTTACGCTCAATAGTTTGCTCACCCCAGAACAACTTATCGGCTTTGGTTTTAGAAAACGCAAGTTTCAATACTTCATCATTACCTTCCGACCAAATTTGTTCGGCAAGTTTTTCATCATGGTTAGCTAGCTCAAAAATCGCCTCTGCAATTTCAATCGAGGTTTCACGAACTGAAGCCCAAGATTTAATATCATGTATTTCTTTTTTATCGATGTTCATTTTGCTACTCCTTTGAGTTGAATTAGAGGTAAAATAAACCTATTTCCTGCAAAACACAATAGGCCAAATACATATGATAACAATTATTTCACCAGCGAAAACTTTGGATTACCAATCATCATTATTAACCCAAACTTACACACTTCCTCAATTTATTAACTCAACTAAAACACTCATTCAAGATTGTCAAAAATTAAGTGTTGAAAATTTGTCTAAATTAATGTCTATTAGTGAAAAATTAGCAGAACTCAATTATGAGCGATTCAAAAATTGGCATAGTGATTTTAATCTTGAAAATGCAAGACAAGCTATACTTGCTTTTAAAGGTGATGTTTACGAAGGATTACATGTTGAAGATTTTACTGATAAAGATCTAAAGTTTGCACAATCTCATTTAAGAATATTATCAGGTCTTTATGGTATTTTAAGACCACTTGACCTAATTCAACCTTACCGGTTAGAAATGGGTATCCGCTTAAAAAATGGCGATAACACTAATCTTTATCAATTTTGGGGCGATAAATTAACTCAACACCTTAATAGCGAACTAGCCAAATCATCACATCGCACATTAATCAATTTAGCCTCAAACGAATATTTCAAAGCGATCAAACCAAAAAAATTAAACGCAACTATTATTCAGCCCATCTTTTTAGATCAAAACAAAGATACCTATAAAGTTATCAGTTTTTATGCTAAAAAAGCACGTGGACTGATGAGCCGATATATTATAAAAAATTGCATTGAAAAAAGTGAAGATATTAAAAGTTTTAATCTAGAGGGCTATCAATTTGATTCAAAACGCTCAACTGACTTAGAATGGTACTTCATACGCAATCATCAATAAAGTAATAACGATGGAATTTCTGACTACATTATGGGCGCAGTTTTTATCTACCCTGCCCCTTTTTATGTTAATTTTATTAGGTTTTCTAGCAGTTAAACTAGGTCGTTGGCAAAAAACAGTCACCGATAGCTTAACCAAATTTACCTTTTATATTGCATTTCCCATCATGTTATTTCAGATCATGAGCCATTTTTCTGAACATTCACAAATTGATATAAAACTGTTATTCGTCTTTTTTGGTGGATCATTTATCGTCTTTGCGATTGGCTGCTTAATTGCATCTAAACTATTTAAGTTAAATGGTTCAGAAAGTACAATGTTTGCTATGGGTAGCATCTACACCAATACCGTGTTTGTTGGTATTCCTATTATCAAAATGTTATTAGGCGATAGTGCTATCCCTATTGTTGCCATTATTGTTATCTTTAATGCGTTAATTTTATGGACCCTTGCAACGGTTTCTATTGAATTTGTGCAAATGGGAAAATTTTCAACTAAAGGGATTGTTAAAGCCTTTAAAAATGTATCAAAAAATCCCATTATTATTGGAATTTTTACAGGTATTGTAGTAAATTTTATTGGTTTACCGTTACCTAACTTTATCGATAAATCAACAAAAATGGTTAGTGAGATGACAGCACCTCTTTCATTAATTGTTTTAGGAATGGGGCTGGCTGAATATAAAATTCGAGATAAACTTTTAATTACAACAGCTATCTGCACATTAAAATTGACTGTGTTACCTATTGTTACTTATATTGTAGGTAAGCTCATCGGACTACCAACTTTAGAATTGCAAGTAGTGGTATTACTCAGTTCGGTTTCAATCGCAATAAATTGTTATATGATGGCAAGGCAGTTTGAAGTATTGCAAGGCCCTATTGCTTCTAGTTTGCTAATATCAACGACGCTGTCTTCTATCACAACGCCATTGATTTTATCTATTATGTTGCAGTTACCTTTTGCTTAATCTTGATTGAGTATCATTTAATACGTTTAAATTTATTATGTAAAATTAAGGCAAAAATAATAACAGTACTACCAATTAAAAATCGCCCCCAATCAATGGATTGATGCCAAATCACTACATTCACTAAAATTCCTGTTGGGATAACTACATTATTCATAATAGCCAAAGTGCCCGAATCCACTTTGGTTGCACCATAATTCCATAAAAAGTAACACACACCAGAAGCCACTATTCCAAGCCAAATAATAATTCCCCATTGCAAATTAGTTGTTGGTAATTTTGATGCATCACCAAACAGCAGCCAGCCAAAGCTGGCAACAATCACTGCTCCAAAATAAACCCAAGCAAAAGCTTGATGTTGGGGCATTGGATAAACCTCCATAATCCTTTTATACCCTACTTGACCTAATGCAAAAACAATATTGGCGCCCTGAATTAATAAAAAACCGATAATAAAATTGGCACTAATATGATCATAACGAATAATGGCTGCACCAACTACTGCAATAATTGCCATTAAAAGATAGCTAAGCCTTAAAGGATGTTGTTGCAATAGATCATAAATAACCGTGACATAGATTGGTGTAAAAATAGTGAATAATAAAACTTCAGGCACCAAAATATATTGAAAAGAATTATAATAAAAAAAGTACATAATCCCTAATTGACATGCCCCTACTCCCATTAAAAGCAACATCTGCTTAAAACGAATATTTTTAAAACGTAAAAATGGAATAAAAGTTATAAAGGCAAATAGCACTCGCATTACAACAGCAAACCAAGAATCGACTTGTCCACTTAAATAAACCGCAATAAAACTAAATGAGAATGACCAAATAATTGTCACAAAAATAAGATAAAGCATAATTGATGAATATAAAAAATAACTAGATACAGATCGTATCAATTGGCTTAACACTTGTAAACTTTATATCATAAAAATTGATTACTATGAGAAAATAATTGACAACCTGTAAGAACAATTGTCGCTATATACAGTAATTTGAGAAACCACGGTAATGAACACGCATAAAAAAATTTAATAAATAAAATTAAATGTTAGTGATAAAAAATTGACTAACGTAGCCTCTTTGGTGAAAAACCAAAACGTTGTTTAAAGTAAAAAGCAAAACGAGAGCCTGATTCATATCCCACTTCTTGGGCAATTTGTAGGATCGTTTTTTGGGTAGTTTGTAACAGCATTAAACCAAAATTCATTCTTATATCTAAGATAATTTTGGATAAATTATATCCTTCTAAAGCAAGATGTCGTCGTAAAGTTGATTCGCTCATAGCAAATTGTTTAGCAATTTCTGCTGCCTGCCACTTTTTGTCTGGCTGCTGGTTAATAATTTCGCGAATTTTTTGGCTAATTTTTGGGTTATTATTCAGGGGAAAATACACACCAAATGCAGATAATCTAATTAATAATTCAATAAATAAATGTTTAACAAGATTAGAATTGCATTGGTTATGTGTCAATAATTCTGTTTTAATCTGTATCAATCGAGTAATAAAAGTTTCAGGTAATATTGTTTCAACTTTAATTTTTTTAAGAATTTGACTACTCTGACAAAGATGAGATAAAGCAAATTGATCTAGTAACTGTGCATGCCAAGAATAACAGATGGCTTGATAATCCTTATCATCAATATAAAAATTATTGATATTCATTAAATTACCTGCTGGAATTAGGACTAATTGACCTGTTTTTACCTTAAAATATTCGCCCTCACATTCAATCTGTTTTTCGCCATTTATGACATAGACAATCATAGGATCATTGCTTTGAATCTGCTTTAGGGTTTGATTACAACGTTGTGTTATATAAGTCACTCGACCAATTGAAGCAAAATCCATAATCCTAATAGCCTATTAAACAATATCAACGTGAGTAGGAGTAAATCATATCTGCCTTCGCTATTTGATGCGAATTAGCAATAAAACCAATTAAAGCTGGTGTGGTTTGTTCATCAACCTCAATGTGATCAATGTCTAGTGCATAAAGTATAAATTGATATCGATGAGTCGAATTTAGCGGAGGACATGGACCACCGTAATTTATCACGCCAAAATCATTACGTACTAACCTACTTCCTTTAGGTAATAAATTGGGATTATTTCCTGCTGATTGTTTAATAAGCGGCGTTTGTACAGGAATATTAACAATCACCCAATGCCACCAGCCAGAACCCGTTGGTGCATCAGGATCATACATAGTTAATACTAAACTTTTTGTCGCTTTGGGTAGATTTTGCCATGAAATTTGCGGAGATATATTTTCGCCTTGGCAACCAAATTGATTGGATATAAACCGAGCAGTAAACCCTTTATCGATAAGATCAGTGCTAGTTAATTGTAATTGCGCCGCATAACTGCAACTTGTACTCAATAATAATGTACTATAAATAATGGCTTTCGCTTTGTACAAAATACGCATGTTAGCCTCTTTTAACTATTAAATAAAAGCCATCATAAGGAATTTTCAATCTATAATCAGCACAAATTAGCTTAAATATGACACAAATTCGATTAATATTATCATTCTCTTGCGGCTAATACTCGTTCAACCATATCAACAATGGCTTGAGTTTGTGAGTCAATTTCAATTTTGACTTTGTCCCCTACTTTTTTCATCTAAAGTTGATACCAAACGTTTACCTTTACTTAAGAATGAAACGAAACAGCAAACTAGAGACTATTTATTCGTTGGTATCGATGATTTTTCACGTAAGCTCTATGCGATCATTTACCCCGATAAATCCCAATTTAGCTCAGCACTATTTTTTACAAAATGATGTGTTAGCCCAATGTCCTTATACCATTGAATGTATTTATTCCGATAATGGGCGTGAATATCAAGACACATGTGAACACCTATTTGTTAAAACATGTAATAATCATCCTATCAATCAAAAATTTACAAAACCTGCCTGCCCGCAAACGAATAGAAAAGCAGAAAGAGTCATACGAACTTTAATGGCGATGTGGCATAATCAGCAAATATTCGAAGATTCAAAAGATAGACGACAAAAACTTAAGCGATTTATTAACTATTATAATATGGTTAAACCGCATAAAGCGATTTCGGGGAAAACGTCTTATGAGCTTTAGAGGATTATTTTAATTATGAAGTGTAAACATCACGGAATTTTCCTATACTTTACAATATATTAATAATTAAATTAAATATACCCTTCCTAAATGCCATTATCTAAAACAAAGATCCTCAAAAATGATTAATTATGGCATAATGTGCGCCAATTTATATTTTCGCGACGTCATGCAAAGGCTAATTATTGCTTTTGAGCAAAACGCATTTTAAAGAGAGTCAATTTTCGTGTTAAGTACAAATAACATCACAATGCAATTTGGCAGTAAGCCATTATTTGAAAACATCTCGGTTAAATTTGGCAACGGTAATCGTTATGGTCTAATCGGCGCTAATGGCAGTGGTAAATCCACCTTTATGAAAATTATTGGAGGCGATCTCGTGCCTACATCAGGTAATGTGGCTTTAGATCCACATGAAAGACTCGGTAAATTACGCCAAGATCAGTTTGCTTTTGAAGAATTTACCGTCCTTGATACCGTAATTATGGGACATACCGAATTATGGGAGATCAAGCAAGAACGAGATCGCATCTATTCACTCCCTGAAATGAGTGAAGAAGATGGCTTTAAAGTTGCTGATTTAGAAAGCCAATATGCTGAAATGGATGGGTACAGTGCCGAATCTCGGGCTGGCGAATTATTATTAGGTGTTGGTATTCCAATTGAGCAACATTACGGATTAATGAGCGAAATCGCACCAGGTTGGAAGTTGCGGGTATTATTAGCCCAAGCCCTATTTTCAAATCCAGATATCTTATTACTAGATGAACCAACCAATAACTTAGATATTGATACAATCCGCTGGCTTGAAGATACCTTAAATCAACGCGAAAGTACTATGATCATTATTTCGCATGACCGCCATTTTTTGAATATGGTTTGTACCCATATGGCAGATTTAGATTATGGTGAATTGCGCATCTATCCAGGTAACTACGACGATTACATGACCGCATCAACGCAAGCGAGAGAGCGTTTGTTAGCCGACAATGCCAAAAAGAAAGCACAAATTAGTGAACTGCAATCCTTTGTTAGTCGCTTTAGTGCCAATGCATCAAAATCAAAACAAGCAACATCACGCGCAAGGCAAATTGAAAAAATCAAACTTGAAGAAGTCAAAGCTTCTAGTCGGCAAAATCCATTTATTCGTTTTGAGCAAGATAAAAAGCTATTTCGTAATGCGCTTGTTGCTGAAGACCTTACCAAAGGCTTTGACAATGGCCCTCTTTTTAAAAATCTTAAACTCATGGTTGAAGTGGGCGAAAAAGTTGCTATTTTAGGGACTAATGGTATTGGTAAAACCACATTATTAAAAACGCTAATGGGCGAACTGACTCCTGAGCAAGGCGATATAAAATGGTCTGAAAATGCAAATATTGGTTATTATGCGCAGGATCATGAGTACGAATTTGAAGGCGATTTAACGGTATTTGACTGGATGAGCCAATGGAAACAACCAAACGACGATGAACAAGCCGTGCGTAGTATTCTAGGTCGATTACTATTTTCACAAGACGATATTAAAAAACAAGTTAAGGTCTTATCTGGTGGTGAAAAAGGACGTATGTTATTTGGTAAATTGATGATGCAACGTCCTAATATTATTGTTATGGACGAACCAACTAACCATTTAGATATGGAATCTATCGAATCACTCAATATGGCATTAGAGCTTTATCAGGGCACACTATTTTTTGTTTCGCACGACCGTGAATTTGTTAGCTCACTGGCAACACGCATTGTTGAAATCACCCCAGAAAAAGTAATTGATTATACGGGTAATTATGAAGATTACTTGCGTAGTCAAGGAATTGAATGATACGTCTAGTATAAACATATCAATTGATCACAAAAAGCCACTGACTAATGTGGCTTTTTTTCTAACTGAAATAATTCAAATAATTAAATTAGAAATCTAATTCATCCCACCAAATATCAATAAGTTGACTAGTTTTTACATTTTTCAGACCGTGAGTTTCTAGCCATTTTGTGACAATGTCACGATGTTCTTCAGTACAGTTCCCTAATTTTTGGGTGCAAATAATCCCTTTCCAATTTAAATAACCGCTTCCCTCATAAGCTAAACCATTGGGTTGAATAGCTTCAAGAATAAACTGATCAACGATATTATCTAAAGTCTCTTCGCTTGTGCCTTCGTCAAAAGACCAACTAACCGTAAAGCCTAACTCTTTAAACTCTTCAATGTGTAATTTTTTTCGTAAACGTCTGCTGCGATTTACCATAATAGTTTCCTTCTACATTATTAAATATTAATTAGTTTGTTTATTTTTAGTGTGATTATGTCGGCTTGATGATTTCACACCATTTTGATTGAACTGCGACGATCGGTTTGCGCTTACACTTCCTCTTTTTGGTGGTGCTCGCCTTTGTGATGATTTTTTTATCGGTTCAGCTTTAATCTTAGGATCAACTTCAAAACCTTGAGTTGTTAATTCTGGAATCGTTTTTTTAATTAACTTTTCAATCGCTTTTAATTGAGGAAGTTCATCAATGCATACCAGCGAAATAGCCTGTCCTTCATTTTGAGCACGTCCTGTTCGTCCAATGCGATGCACATAATCTTCTGCCACTTGTGGAAGTTCATAATTAACCACATAAGGCAGTAACTCAATATCAAGACCGCGAGCAGCAATATCGGTTGCGACTAATGCTCTAATTTGTCCACTTTTAAAATCTGCCAAAGCTTTAGTGCGTGCGCCTTGGCTCTTATTGCCATGAATGGCAGACGCTTTTATACCATCTTTAGTCAACTGTTCAGCTAAGTGATTAGCGCCATATTTCGTGCGAGTAAAAACCAACACCTGTTGCCATTGATTTTTACCAATTAAATAAGACAACAATTCACGTTTACGACGTTTATCAACTCGATGCACATATTGGGTGATCTGCTCTGAAGCGCTATTTGTTTTCGCAACAGCAACCAATTCTGGGGCATGCAAAATCGATTGCGCTAATACTTTTATTTCATCAGAAAAAGTTGCCGAAAACATCAAATTTTGGCGTTTTTTAGGTAATTTAGCAATCACACGGCGAATATCATGAATAAAGCCCATATCTAACATGCGATCAGCTTCATCCAACACTAGTATTTTAATCGTTGAAAGATCCACGGCATTTTGTTGCACTAAATCCAATAATCGCCCTGGTGTTGCAATTAAGACATCCACACCGCCACGTAGTTTCATCATTTGCGGATTAATACTTACTCCGCCAAATACCACCAATGACCGAATGGGTAAATAACGGCTATACTCACGAATATTTTCGCCAATTTGTGCAGCAAGCTCACGAGTCGGCGCTAAAATCAATGCATATAAAGGACGTTTGCCTTTTTTCGCCTCAGGTTTATTGATTGCTTGCGCTTGCTGTTCAACCCATTTTTGCAAAATGGGTAAACCAAAACCTGCGGTTTTACCTGTACCGGTTTGCGCACTTGCCATAAGATCTTTACCGGATAAAATGACTGGAATAGCTTGCTGTTGGATGGGAGTTGGGTCTGTGTAGTTTTGTTCTTGAATTGCTTTTAAAATCTTAGCATCTAAGCCAAGAGAGTCAAATGACATGAAATGATTCCTAAATAAATGAAAAGTGGATTGTCCGCTTATATTATAAAGCAATTCCATAATATTTTCTGTTTATTTTGTTATTGTCTATCTTCAATAATAAAATTTACTGTTTATTTTACAACCAGAAACTAAAGTTAGAGTCATATTAGTAAATATAATTTCACAATAGACTGCTTCATTTTATCCAACATTTTTAGCACCTTATAACAGCCTTATTGTTGGATTATATATGCATTTAAAATTTAACCGAATTAAAAATGTATTAATAGCCTAACTTTTATCACTTTTAGCCTTAACAGTTTTGCCAAAGATGATATCACCTTTGCAAACTTTCGTGATATTCGTGATATTCGTGATTTGCCTCTTCATCTTTATAGTAGCGAAGTGTGGGCTCAAAATATGATTTTTGAGTCACTTCAACTAAACTATCTGCTCAATATCTGGGCTTTATGCTACCTAAAACATTGATCAGATAGTTTATATAAAAAATACTCAAGAAGTCATCCATAACACGTTTGTTATTGGATAAACCAACTGCTTAATTATATATTGCCTAAAAACTATATCCATACAGTTTAGATCGTTAAATTATAACTATGGTTTAATAAATTTATGATTTGTTCAAATGATATCGAACCGTCGAGCATTATTGTGATCCAATGATTTTTATTCATATGGTAAGCCGGTAATAAACCTGAACTATTTTTTATTATAGAAATCAATTCTGGATCGGATTTCACATCAATTATCTCTACCATATCGTTAGTTCGAAAACCTAATTTATTTTTCTCAACTGACATAATTAAACCAAACCATTTACCATTACATTTATGTCGAAGTACTTTATAATCAGGAAATTTTTTAAAAGGATGATCAACTTGAACTTCATTCAAAGTCTGTGCGTATTCTATTAATCTATTTTTCAGGCTCATAGTTATTTCCTTTTTCAATTCACTAAATCTAAAGTTATAAACAGCTTGTTTAATCCTACAAACTAGTCGATTTTTAAGTTTTTCGATAGGATAAAATCTTTCTTAAAAATTATAAATATAATTACGCTAACTATTTAAATTTTTTAAAGTAAAGAGAAATAAATAAAAAGATAAATTTGACATTAAAAAACAAAACTTAACCATGAAGAACAAATAAAAATGCTAACTTAAAACTTCTTATTACACTCAGGTTGCAAAATTACTAGTAATTTTACAACCTACTTTAAGAGAGCAAACACAGCATTGATACGGCTACAATCAATAATCTGCTTATTGTTTTTGACAAATTTCATCAATTGATAATGTTGCGGGCACATTACGATTATCGGTGAATTGAAAGCGGAACAAGAAGCGAATATCATAAGCACGTAACACATCAATCACGTCTTGCTTGTCACAAAATTGAGCATTTAAACCAAGCCTAATGCCTTCGGTGATATCTACCATTGATGCACTTTGGCTATCGATTGGCATATTGTATTCAAAAACAACGCTATTGAGGTTATAAAAAATGTTAGTGACTTCGTAACCCGCTTCGATTTTAACCGGAAATGTTCCACCTTCGCCTAATATCGATCTTTTAGCACTATCCGCAAAGGCTTTAGTTATATTTGCTGACGGAGGCAATTCGGTACTATACGCGCTCGAAATCATAAAAAAAGCAGAAACTAGCGCAGCCAATTTTATTCGTTTTTTCACTTCAGTATTCCTTACATTGAATCTTAATCCAGTTATATTATTTTAACGGCATTATTGGTTTCAATAAGCCTAATTAGATTGTTATTTTACACAAAAAATAAGAAAAAAATAATAAATCAGAATAAAATATTCATCAAAACGGCAATTATCTAAAATCGACACAATCAAAAAAGGCAACCCAATGGCTGCCTTTAATCGTCTTAAGTGACTAAAATCACTTTTTATTTGGATGAGGATCTTTAACTGAATCACCCTGCCCAGACATAATATACCAACCATTTTTGCTATGCGGCTTTTTATTATGATCAGGGCAAGGAGGTAACGATTTTTTGCTTTGATTTGAATATATATAGCCGCAATCGGCACACTTATAAGTACCAGCCGAAACATCACTACCATATGGAGCAAATTTTTGTACCATGATAAGTTTCCTCCTGATAAAATTGGCGATAAGCCCAATTGCTTATCAATGTATATATAAGCGCTGATTTAAGAAAAAAGCAAGTATAATTTTTCAACAAAAAATCAATGAAATTGTTATTTTTATCACACAAAAAACCGTCAGGAAAAATATTGATTTTATTTAAGTTTTTGTATTGTTTTTTTAAATAAAATCAATCCTTTTGATATTGCTATTGTTTTGAAAAATTGGGCTCTTGGGGGGGGTTAAAATAGCGTTACTTTTGTTTTAACACAAAGCAAACCAACCATCTTAATACCTTAATAATAAACAGTATGCCATATGCCAAGCCACTTATAACAGGAAATAAAAATGCACATAAAAAGACAAAAAGTTCATTTAAACCAAAACTGTAAGCCACAGCACTAAAGTAAACAGCTCCCCCCCAAAAAATACAAAAAAGTTCGCCGAAAAACAGCCCTAAAAACGAGGTAAATTGACAGTTATTTGGCTCAGTAAACAGTTTTATCAACATCAAAACAAATAAAACAACTTCGATCAATAGGGTTAAACCTAAAAACAAATAAATAATAGGAAAGTAAATATTTGGATAAGAATCAAACTTAATAGTCGCCAATATAGGAATAATCATAAACAAATAACAAATAGCAAAGGCTATAAGCAAGGGACGAATGTTTAGCACTTTTTGGAACATATATTTTGTTACTAATTTCAATTAGCACTCCTTTTTCATATTAACATAGTGTACTTATCTAAATAATAATGTAACACAATGACTACAAATTCAACAATTAATTAATAGGTTATGCAAAAATCACTTAAATTTGAGACATTGATGGGATCTACATTAGATAATCCCTTGATTTTACTAAAAATAACAAAGCAAAAAAAATTCAATAAAATCAATACCTTTCCTGACTGATTTTTTATCACTATTGTGTTAAAAAACGATCCACTTATAAATTTACCATAAAATACCCAATACTTTTAAAAACCTTAATAAAATCTTATTTTTATACTTGACGTTATTGATGACATTGGCATAATTACACGTTCAATGTTTTATTAGGATCTATCCATGAAATATAAAATAATCAGCCTTAGTATTGTCATTTTAGCTTGGATGAGTGCTTTACCCACAGCTCAAGCCGACGAAATAACTTGTCCAAGCTCAGTAACAATTAAATCCGCTCATTTAGATATTAATAACCTGCCTAACGATTGGGCGGTTTCTGAAAAGAAAGATGCATTATTATTGCTTGATGGCGTTGGCGTCTATTCCGATAATCCCGCTAAAAAAATCCAGCAAAAACCAGAAACCGGTATCATTGATGGTAAACAACATCAAGCAACTTGGAGCGTAAACACCATTTACGACGAAGGAGGTAGTTGGGTTAGCTGCAGCTACAACTATGAAGAAGTAGAATTAGTCAAAAAAATCAACCCAATCATGAAAAGCTGCTGGGAAATCGATTCTAAAGATCAATTTGATCGATTACAAGTCACGATTAAGTGTAGTGCTAGTGAATTGCAAGAGATTAAGTAGGTTTTGTATCTTATAAAAATGGTGGTTTTACAAAATAACGTTCAATCTTTAATAACTTTAAATCAGCCTAAAAAGGTAAGAATAAAAAGACTGAAAAAATTATTAAAATTTTAATCTTAAAAAATTAACTAATTTAATTATTTAATAAATAAAACAACATCATTTTTGCATGTTTGTGGTTAAAAAAGTGATGCTGAGTTTAAATAAAATTAATTTTTTAATGCAATTAGAATTATAATCATCAATGACATTAGTTGCTATTTTTTTGTGTCAAATATACAATCCCACCATTTAGGTGAAAAATGGCATTTTCTAATTTTTTTTGATTTTTGTAATATAAAATGAGTTCACATAAATTGAATTGAGAATAATCAATGGTTAAATTAAAAGTAATGCTTTTTGTTGTCCCTATTATTGCTATTGTTGCTATTATTGTTGCTATTGTTCCGTCTTGTTCGAGTCGTGGAGAGCTTTGCCTTTTTGGTACAGTTAAATCGACATTCAATGATTATAAAAATGCATATTGGCAATCAGTTGATAATAAAAAATCTAAAGCTTCAAAGCTCGATATTAAAAAATGTAGCCAAGAAGCAGAGAATGCAAGAATTATTCTTATTAATATTTTTACCCAGTTATGTACTGATGGGCATATATCCCAAGAATATTTACCTGATGCTGTTTGGATTCAACACAATTATATTGAGAACTATTATTTTGGTAAAAGCACTGAAAAATTGACAGGTACAACAGAACAAATCCTCACCAAATTTTTAGCTTATGACGACAATGACAACTTTCCTAGTGTTGATAGATTAAATAAGGCGTGCGCTCGTTATATTCCAAAAGATGGCATATTATATCATTATCTGGAAATAGGTCCTGATATTCCATTTTATACAAATTATTATTTTGAACAATGTATGATTAAAAATAACTTTGAAAGCATCGCTCCTGTAACCACAAAGACATACTGCAAGGGAATTGGCTGGTAACTAGAATAACTATAAGCTTTTCGCAGAAAATTGAACTTTTTATGCTCAAGAATTTTGGCGGATGGGAGACGTTAAAGATAGTAAATAAATACGCCCATTCAAACGCAGATCACATGCTTGAATTCGCAAATAACGTCACATTTACGGCACAAGGCTCATTCAATGGCACAATGGAAAATCTAAGAAATGCTTAAAAATTATATAAATCATGATTTTTAATGGTGGCCCCTACTGGACTTGAACCAGTGACCAATCGATTATGAGTCGACTGCTCTGACCAACTGAGCTAAGGGGCCATTTGGGTGTGCTACTGAGTTAGTAGGGTTATGATTATAATAGAGTTGAATCAAATTTGCTATAGTTAATTAATAAAATAGGTCGGTTTGATTATTTATTAAACTGTAATTTATTGGATTTTATGCAAGTTTAATTACTGATATTTTTTGTTTAATTAAACTGATACAATAATTTGGTTTATTACTGTTAGTTATTTTATTGGTTGAGGAAATGTTATGTCTATCAAGAAATTATTATTTATTAGTGTTGCGATGTTTGCAACCTTGCTTTTAGGTGCATGTAGTAGTTCTAAATATCAACCTACTTCTGCTGGTAGTCAAGTTCAGTTTATTGATACTAAACCTGCGGCTTCTTGTCAGTTATTGGGTAAAGCGGAAGGACGTCGTAGTAGTTTCTTTTCTGGCCTTAAAACGCATAGCGAGCTAATTCGCGATGCGGCTTCTGAGCTGATGAATAAGGCTGCTGCAATGGGGGGGAATGTGATTTATAACGCACAAGATACTTCTATGCAATATATTTCGGATATTGCGCCAACAGATGCGGTTATGGTTGGTGATGTTTATAGTTGTAAATAAGGCTAGTTAAATAAGAAAGGGAGCTTTGCCTCCCTTTTTTTATTGGTATTAATCAATTGTAATATCTTGAGTTAATTTAACCATTTTGTTTTTCAAATTGTTGCATAAAGTCAATTAAATAATTCACGCCTTCTTGATCCATCGCGTTATAAATGGATGCACGCATTCCACCTGCAATACGGTGACCTTTGATGCCAATAATGTTAGCTTGAGTTGCTTCGCTTACAAATTTTTTATCTAGTTCTTCATTTGGCGATAAAAAAGTGACATTCATAATTGATCGATTCGCTGTTGCGACAGTATTTCGATAAAAATCGGATTGATCGATAAATTGGTATAGTAATTGTGCTTTGGCTTGGTTTCGTTGCTGCATTGCTTTTAGTCCACCAAGGCTTTTTATCCATTTAAACACTAAGCCCGACATATACCATGCAAATGTAGGCGGCGTGTTAAACATGGAATCGTTGTCTAATAAGATTTTGTAATCTAATACTGATGGTAGGATTTTTTGTGCATAACCAATAAGATCTTCACGCACAATCACAATGGTAATGCCTGATGGACCAATATTTTTTTGTGCACCAGCATAAATAATGCCATATCGGCTTACATCAATAGGTTGCGATAATATACATGATGATAAGTCTGCAACCACGGTTTTATTGCCAAAGTTGGGTTCTTCAAAGATTTGAACTCCATCGATTGTTTCGTTTGGGCAATAGTGTACATAAGCGGCATTATCATTTAATTGCCATTCTGACATAGCTTTGATAGCTGTTAGTCCATTTTGTTTGATAACAACATTTTGTTCATTAATTTGGCAATATTTGCTGGCTTCTTTGGCTGCACATTGGCTCCAATAACCGCTGTTAATATAGTCTGCACTGGTTTTGTTACCTAAGATATTTAATGGAACTGCAGCAAATTGTGCTCTGGCACCACCTTGGCAATAGAGGATTTTGTAATTATTAGGGATGTTTAAAATTTCACGCAGGTCATTAGAGGCTTCAATAGCACATGCATCAAAATCTTTGCCTCTATGGCTTAATTCCATGACCGATGCGCCTGTATTACGCCAATTTAATAATTCAGTTTGAACTTGCTTTAATACATCAGCAGGCAATTTTGCAGGGCCTGCACTAAAGTTATAACTTTTATTCATTGCGATTCACTTTAATCCATTCAAAGAAGGATTCTATTTTTACACTGTATGGACAGATATACAATCAGATTTTTTGTAAAAAATTTTCAGAAAACCATGTGTTTTAGCATAAAAATACCGGCGAATGCCGGCATGGTTGTAATTAGATTGATGTAGGTAATTATAAAAGTTGTTGCTTGGCAACTTCAATCGCTGATTTTACCTGCTGTGGTGCAACGCCGCCTTTAGCACAGCGTTTAGCTAAGCATGATTCTAACGATAATATTGGATAGACATCACTATCGATAACGGAGCTGAACTTTTGTAGTTCGGCAAGCGAGAGTTCTTCGAGTGCTTTTTGCTTTGCTATCGCATCAACAACAGCTTCGCCAACAATGTGATGAGCTTCGCGGAATGGTATTCCTTTGGTAACTAAATAATCAGCAAGTTCGGTTGCATTTGAATAACCTTGTTTAGCGGCTTCTTGGCAGTTTGTATAGTTGATTTTGATATCTTCTAACACTAGTGTGGCCATATCTAAGCATTCTTGCCAAGTGTCGAGCGCATCAAATAGGTGTTCTTTGTCTTCTTGTAGATCTTTATTATAAGCAAGAGGTAAACCTTTGATAGTCATGAGTGTTCCCATTAGAGCACCAGTAACCCGCCCTACTTTGCCGCGAATTAGTTCTAATGCATCGGGGTTCTTTTTTTGTGGCATGAGTGAAGAACCTGACGTAACACGATCTGATAACTCAACAAAGTTGGCTTCGCCACTGTTGAAAATAATAAGATCTTCAGCAAAACGCGATAAATGTACCATGCCTATTGAGGCGTTATTTAATAATTCAACAATATGATCACGATCAGATACCGAATCTAAACTGTTATTAGTTGCTTGAGCAAACCCTAACCAATGCGCCAATTGCTCACGATCCATTGGATAGGCGGTTCCGGCTAATGCACCTGAGCCTAATGGACTAACGTTTAAGCGTTTTAGTGTATCTTGTAAGCGGCTGACATCACGGCTAAGCATTTCAAAATAGGCTAAGCACCAATGTGAAAAAGTAATTGGTTGTGCTCGTTGCAAGTGGGTATAACCTGGCATAATGGCATTTTGATGCTGTTCTGCAGTTATAACCAGAGATTGTCGCAAGTGATTAATCGCATTAATTAAGTAAGGGATTTGATCTTTACACCATAGTTTTAAATCGGTCGTTGATTGGTCGTTACGGCTTCGCCCTGTATGTAATTTTTTACCTAAGTCGCCAATTTTTTCGATCAGTTTTTGTTCAACCCAACTATGTATATCTTCGGCATCACTTTGTAAAATCTGTTTGGGATCTTGTTGAACCGAAATTAGTAATTCATTTAAGGCTTTTTCTAATTTTTTTTGTTCATCATAAGATATTACGTTGACCGTCACCAATGCTTTTGACCAAGCAATTGAACCCATGATATCTTGCTCTGCAAGACGATAGTCAAAGCGCAATGAATCATTAAAATGCTTAAATCGTTGATCTGCCGCTTGACTAAAACGTCCTCCCCATAATGCCATAATTACCTCAATATTATCTTTAATAATTGCTTAAATAATTTAAATTTTATAAAAAATAAAAATAATATATACAGGGTTTAACCTGTATATATTTATTATTATCATTTTTTTATTTACGCATTAGCGTTTACTTTTTCGCTTTTGTTGCTGATTTTTTAGCTGCTATTTTTGTGTTATTAGCGGATTTAGCTGGTTTAGCTTTTTTTGCAGGTTGTTTTTGCTTTTCTTCATTTAATGCACGTATTCGTGATGATAACGAGAATAGACGAATAAACCCACCAGCATGGCTATGATCATAAACTTCATCTTCACCAAATGTGGCAAACTCTTCGCTGTATAAGCTATTTGGTGATTTCTTTTGTACCGCAGTCGCATTACCTTTATAAAGTTTAACCACTACTTCGCCTGTCATATCTTGCGCTAAAACTTCGGCTGCGGCTTGAATTGATCGACGATATGGAGCAAACCAGCGTCCATCGTAAACAACATAAGCCATTTCTAAACCAAGTTGTTCACGCCATTTAAAGCTGTCACGATCTAAGATTAATTGTTCTAAACCGCGTAATGCTGTCATCATGATTGTTCCACCAGGTGTTTCATAACAACCACGTGATTTAATGCCAACTAGGCGGTTTTCAATAATATCAACTCGTCCAACACCATGTTTTGCACCAATTTTATTCAATGTTGCAACACAGTTGTAAGGCGATAATTTTTTACCATTGACTGAAACCACTTCACCTTTTTCAATGCCAATGGTTACCAATTCTGGTTTGTCTGGCGCTTCTTCTGGCGAAACAGTCCAAGCCCAGCAATCAGCGTTAGCTTGGTTCCATGTGCTTTCTAACACACCGCCTTCGGTTGAGATATGCCATGCGTTTTCGTCACGGCTATAAATTTTTTCAACAGTTGCGGTAGTTGGAATTTTACGGACTTTTAAATAATCAATTAGTGCTTCACGTGAACGTAGATCCCATTCACGCCAAGGTGCAATCACTTTAAGTTGTGGTGCGAGTGCGGTATAAGTGGTTTCAAAACGTACTTGGTCATTACCTTTACCCGTCGCGCCATGGCATAATGTATCAGCTCCAACCTCTAGCGCATACTCAACTTGTGCTTTAGCAATAATTGGACGAGCCATCGAGGTACCAAGATAATAGGTACCTTCGTATAAAGCCCCTGTTTTTAAGACAGGGTACACATAGTCTTTAACAAATTCTTCTCGTAAATCAACAACCTTACAAGCAACTGCACCCGATGCTTTGGCTTTTTTTTCTACATCTTTTAATTCTTTTGGATCTTGACCTACATTAGCAACGAATGCATAAACTTCACACCCGCCATAATTTTCTTTTAACCAAGGAATAATCGCCGATGTATCCAAACCACCTGAATAAGCCAATACAACTTTTTTTGTTCCACTTTTTTTCATGCTACACCCTTTCTAAATTAACTTACGGTAAAAAATGAGTTAGAGACCTTTACTTTAAATTGTTAAATATAGCTAACCAGCTTAATATAATATCAGCTTAATATTTAAGCAATAATTCTTGTGCCTGTTGTACCTGATTGTTCGTTAAATAATTTAATCAGTTGGTCAGACTCTTTCCAACTAGCAATTGCAATCGGTCGTCCTAAGGCTTTGGCTGCTTCAAAAGCGGAATTAACTTTTACGACCATGCCCTCTGTAATAATACCTTTGGCAATCAGTTGATCAGCTTGCGATTGCGTTAGTGATGCAATGCGTTGTTTGTTTTCATCAAGTACGCCGACCACATCGGATAGCAATATCAAGTCAGCATTTAAGGTTTTAGCTAGCGCAACCGCAGCGTGATCAGCATTGACATTCATCATTTGCCCTTCTTCAGTGATACCAATCGAGCTGATAATGGGTAAATAACCGGCATTAATAAGTAGGTTTATTAATGTAGGATCGCCGGTTTTGGCTTCGCCAACATAACCAAGATCTTCCGAAATTTGTTTGACTTCTACACTATTACCATCAGCTAAGCAGAGTCCCACACTGGCTATTTGCTGTTTTTTAGCTTCTGACAATAAAGTGGTATTGGCACTGCCAGCAAGGCTACCGACAATAACGTCAATTTGGTCAGCAGGGGTGACTCGTAGCCCGTTTCGACGTACCACGGGTAAAGAGAGTCTATCCATTAGTGAATCGACCACTGTACCACCACCATGCACAATAATTAATGGCCGTTGAAAATTCTTTTTATATTCACTAATAACAACAAATAATTTATTTAAGGCATCTTTGTTATCAAGTAATACACCACCAAGCTTTATAATTAATGGTTTCATTTTAGTTTCCTATTAATTTAACTTACTGCTAATTTATTCAATAATTTTTTACAGAATTTAAATATAATTTCATCCATTTTTATAATAATGATGTGGTTTCATCAAAACCATATCGAATATTCATACACTGCACTGCTTGTGCTGCTGCACCTTTTAATAAGTTGTCTTCAACAGAAATTAATATTAAATGGCGATCTTTTAATACAAAACCAATATCACAATAAGGCAAACCAATGACAGATTTTAATGCCGGCCAATCTTTTTGATAAACTCTGATTAAGGGTTTATTTTGGTAATATTTATTCAAAGCCGTAAGAATATCTTGTGATGTTACGCCTTCTTTTACTCGGCAAGTTATAGTGGCATGAATACCTTGTTTAAAACTACCTAAATGAGGTATAAAGATCACTTCTTGACCTAAATGTGTCGTAATTTCGGGTTGATGGCGATGAGTAAATAACCCATAAGCATGTAAGCTCACTTCGCAAAATATATTATTATGCGAAGGTTTTCGCCCTGCTCCACTTACACCACTGACGGCATTAATAACAGGCCATTGTGAACTGTCTAGTAGTTCTTCTTTAATTAATGGTTTGAGTGGTAATTGCGAAGCAGTAGGATAACACCCTGGTACCGCAATAAGTTGAGCTCTTTTGATCTGTTCACTATTCCATTCAGCTAAGCCATAAACGGCTTTGTCTAACCATTTTGGATGTTGATGGGTGAAGCCATAATAATCAGTATAAAAAGTGGCGGAATTGACTCTAAACGCACCAGATAAATCAAAAACGGTACAGCCATGTTCTAAGAAATAAGGGGCAATAGTGTGACTAACGGCATGTTCAGTAGCTAAAAAAACGATATCGACATCATTAATATAAGCGGAATAATCCGCAGTGGCTATAAGAGGTAAATCAACAACACCTTTTAACTGGGGATGTAAATCGTAATCAGAAATGAGCTTGCCACCATCCTGGCTGTTTTCTGATACAATTAAAGCAATAAGTTCTATATGCGGATGCTTATGTAAATAATAAGCTAACTTTGCACCAGCATAACCACTCGCTCCTACAATAATGGCCTTTAACATACCTATCCTTATCTATTTTTTATACAATAATTTGTATATAGTAGGTTATTTATAAGGCTATTACAAGTGTTAAAATGAATTTTTATTCACTTTTTATGAATTTAATTTCATTTTTATTTTTTTTTTTTGGGGTTGTCCTAATATTTTAAATGAATCTAATTTATGATTTTATTTTCTTAAGTAAATACAAGCAAACAACTTTAAATACCTACCGATAAAGATCGGCAGGCACGCTTTAGATTATTTTAAAAAACTTGCCGACTTTAATATCGCTATCAATAATTCCCAATAGCGGTAAACACTTTGTATGTTTACTTTTTCGTCTGGTGAATGTGGCGAAACAATCGTTGGCCCAATTGAAATCATGTCCATATTTGGATAACTTTGTTTAAATAAACCACATTCAAGCCCTGCATGAATCACCATTATTTTTGCTTGCTGAGAAAAAATTTCGAGATATTTATCTTTAGCTAGTTTAAGTAATTGTGAATCTAAATTAGGTTCCCATCCTGAATAACCACCACTTATTTCATAATTGGCATTCATAAGTTGACTAAGAGATATCAATGTCGATACAACGGCATCTTTAGCACTATCAACTTGAGAGCGAATTAAAAAATGGGCATTAAGTTGGTTATCTTCAATATTAACAATACCGAAATTGAGTGATGTTTCAACCACACCATGAAGTTGATCACTCATTCTAACCACACCATTAGGTGCTGTATTTAACCAATTAATGATCTTATTTTGATGTTCAGTGGTTAATACACGTTTTACTTTATTGGATTCAACCTCTGATAAAATTATTTCAACAGCAGACTCTGCATGACCTAATTCACTGCGTAAAATAGTTTGATATTGTTTAACAATAGCTTCTAATTTAGGTAAATCTTGTTTATTTAGTGTGATTTCAGCAAAGGCTTCTCTTGGAATAGCATTGCGCAATGTTCCGCCTTTTATATCGGCTAATCTAAACGAGATATCTTGTGCATATTGCGCTAAAAAACGAGCCATTAATTTAATTGCGTTACCACGACCAAGGTGAATATCACAACCTGAATGCCCACCTTTTAACCCTTTAAGCGAAATGTTCATATAACAATCATGTTTTTCAGGTATTACTGCATAAGTAATGGCAAAAGTCGTGGTAAAGTCAACACCGCCAGCGCAACCAGTAAATATTTCGCCTTCGTCTTCAGAATCAGTATTAATTAAATAGTGGCTTTTTAACCAATTTGGTTGTAAACCAAAGGCACCATGCATGCCGGTTTCTTCTGATACTGTTATTAACACTTCAATCGGCCCATGTTCAACAGCAGGATCAATTAACACAGCTAACGCAGATGCAAGTCCAACGCCGTTATCTGCACCTAATGTTGTACCTTTGGCTTTTACCCATTCACCATCAACATAAGCTTGAATTGGGTCGGTTAAAAAATCGTGACTAGTGCCTTCATTTTTTTGAGGCACCATATCCATATGGGCTTGCAAAGCAATCGACGGGCACGCCTCCATCCCTTTAGTAGCAGGTTTAGTTAATAAAATATTACCTACTTTATCAAGCTTGCAATCAATGTGATTCCTATTGGCAAAATCAACAATATATTTGGTTATCATTTGCTCATGATGAGATGGGTGGGGAATTTTACAAATATCACTAAAAATCTGCCAAACAAATTTAGGTGTTAAGGTAGAAAGCATAATATAACCTCAATTATTAAGTAAGTAATAAATTAATGAGTGGTTTTTTTTAACTAATCACTCTATAATAAGGTGCAATTTTACAACTATTTTTAGTCCATTAATATTTATTTATTCGTACATTCGATTAAAATTGCAGGTTACACATGTCAACAGAACAAACTTTATTAACAGAAGAAGAAATCCAAGCAAAAAAACAACACAAAGCAGAACTTATTGCTGAAAAGAAAAAATTCAATGTCACTTGGGAAATGTTACAATCCTACGGGCGTCAACTCTCAGAACGTTTATTACCTGCTAACCAATGGAAAGGTATTATTGCCGTTAGTCGTGGTGGATTAGTTCCAGCAGCTATCTTAGCGCGTGAATTAAGTATTCGTTATGTCGATACGGTTTGTATTTCAAGTTACGATCATGATCATCAACGCGAAAAACTAATATTAAAACAGGCAAATGGCGATGGTGAAGGCTTTATTGTCGTTGACGATTTAGTCGATACAGGTAACACCGCTCATACTATCCGCGAAATGTATCCAAAAGCACACTTTGTTACTATTTTTGCAAAACCAGCAGGTAAACCACTTGTTGATGATTATGTTGTTGATATCGAGCAAGATACTTGGATCGAACAACCTTGGGATACTGGCGTCATGTTCGTTAAACCAATTTGTGATCATAAATAATCAATAAGGAAATTAAGGTTGTTATGACAACTACCGAAAATCTAACGGCACAGATATTTAAACCACAATTTGATTATCCTGAAACATCAACACTCATAAATCGTATCGATAGTAGTGATGGTAGTAGTATTAGCGCGTTAGATGGGGAAATTGATTCGAGGTGGTATCGCATTATTAATCCCATTTTATGGCATTGGCGTGGATTACCTAAATTAGAAGCTGAAGCGGTTTTATCCAAAATTGCCGCTTCAACTAGACATCATACAAATGATAACTGGCTAGATACGGTTATTGGTTATCAATCTGGTAACTGGGTTTATGAATTTTTAAACCAAGCAGCAATCTGGCAAGCGAAAGCAGAGTCGATAGATAGAACGAATCTGACCAACGAAGATAAAAATAATTTACTCAATTATTACCTTATTGCCAGTGAATTTTCAAGTATCGCCAGTTATCCTCATTTTAAAAATGATGAACTGGCAATGTATGCCCAAACTTGTGCTTATCAAGCTTATACAAAAGCACTTAGTTTTTCACCGTTTTTGATTAAAGAGCTTGAAATTAAGGTTGATAATCGTAGCGCCAAAGCAATTTTACATCTACCAAAAACTGAAAAAGCTTGCCCTGTTGTGCTAATCTGTAATGCATTAGGTAATTTGCAAATCGATTACTATCGTTATTTTAGTGAGTTTTTAGCCCCACATGGATTTGCTATGTTAACCGTTGACTTACCGACGGTTGGATATAGCCGTAACTTTGCTTTAACACAAAATAGTAGCCTAATTCATCAAGCTATATTAGAGCAATTGTCCTCAGTGCCATGGGTTGATGATCATCGTGTTTTTGTTGCAGGCTTTCGTTTTGGTTCGCATATTGCTACACGTTTGGCCTATTTAATGCCAAATAAAATAAAAGGATTGTTTAACTTCACTCCATTTGTTCACCAAATTTTTGTTGATAATGAGCTGCAAAAAAATCTACCTAATAGCTACAAAGATATGCTCGCAAGTCGCTTGGCATTACCTTCGATATCCAATCAGCAATTAGCGGCAGAATTGAAATACTTTTCACTAAAAAATCAAGGGCTTTTAACTCATGCTTGCCATGTACCGGTGATGAATATCATCTTTGAGGATGATAAGCTAAGCAATCTTTGTGAAGCAAAATTGATTCATTCAATTAAGCAAAATAAAGTAGTAACAGTGTCTAAAAAACAGTTACAAAAAAGTTTGCATCAAGCGTTAACTCAATCAGTACAATGGATGGAGTCTATTTTATAATTCACGATTTAAAATAAGAGCAATGTTATGATCAATAAAAAACAGCAAATTGTTGTTGTTAAATTAGGTACCAGTGTGTTAACTGATGGCACAAAACAACTCGATCGGGCACGCATAGTTGAGCTAATAAGACAATGTGCATGTTTACATAAAGATGGACATAAAGTTATTATTGTTACTTCTGGCGCAATTGCAGCAGGTCGAGAATACTTAAACTTCCCTACTCTACCTAATACTGTTGCATCAAAACAATTGCTCGCATCGGTTGGCCAAAGTAAATTAATACAGCTTTGGGAACAACTGTTTTCTATCTATAAAATCTATATTGGCCAAATGTTACTTACCCGTGCCGACCTCGAAGATCGTGAACGATTTTTAAATGCCCAAGATGTGTTAAAAGCCATGTTGGATAATCATATCATTCCAGTTATTAACGAAAATGACGCTGTTGCAACTGCCGAAATAAAAGTTGGAGACAATGATAATTTATCAGCGCTAGCCGCAATTTTAGCCGAAGCTGATAAGCTGATTTTATTAACCGACATTGAAGGCCTCTATACAGCCGATCCAAGATCAGATAAAAGTGCCAAGTTAATTCATGAAGTCGATCATATTGATGATAAATTACTAAGCATTGCTGGTGATAGTGTTTCGGGGCTTGGTACTGGTGGTATGACAACAAAACTACAAGCAGCAAAAGTTGCTGGCAGTGCGGGTATTGAAGTTGTGATTGCGGCAGGAAACAGAGCCAATGTCATTATTGATATTATCAATAATCACCCTGTCGGTACACGATTTCTTCCTCAAAAAACGCCACTAGAACATCGAAAACACTGGTTATTTGGCGCACCCAAAGCAGGCAAAGTGTTATTAGATGATGGTGCTGTTAATGCGATTTTAAATAATGGCAGTTCGCTATTACCTAAAGGTATTCTAAAAGTTGAAAAGGACTTTTCGCGCGGTGAAGTTATTGATATATGTGATAGCTTAGGCAAACATATTGCTCGAGGTGTTAGTCGTTATAACAGTGATGCTTTAAGGCAAATTGCTGGGCACCATTCGCAAGAAATTTCCAAAATTATTGGTTATGAACATGGATCTGTTGCTGTTCATCGAGATGATATGATAATTAAACAATAAGGCAGTATTTTTTCTCATAACTTTATAGTTAATTTGGGCTTTCCCCGTAGAAAAAAATTAATCGGTCAAATATGGAATAAAAAGAATTTATTCATATTGCAATAAAATCACTCGTAAAAAATTCACTTTAAAAAACCATTTAAATTTTAAAAAAAATGACGTAAAAAAGAAATTATTAAATAAATTACGTATGTGTTTTAAAGTATAAATAAAAGCAAGACAATAAAAAAACTAATATTTTCCAATTCTCAAAAAATAAATCAACCTGATTATTTTATGATTTATAAATATACAAATTAACGTTAAAAATATTACAATTACGTTTAATAAAAAATACTATTATCAAAAAAAAGTGGGAAGAAAGAAAATTGAGTATTGAAGTTAATAGTTATTCAAATAACTGGAAAAAAGAAAATCAAGACTTAGTATTTTATCAACGAAAATATATAAAAAATGGCATTATTCTATTATCTATAGTTTTCGTTATTTTTTTATGCCTTGCTTTAACCTTAAAACTGCCATTACAATTAGGTATAGCAATAATATTTATGATTATTTATTTATTGCTGCGCGGTTCGGAAAAATACATTATTTTGGGTCAAACCTATATAACAGTAGGAAAAAACAGTAAGTTAAGAATAATTGATTTATTATTTTTTGCGTTGTTTTTTATTGTCTATGCTTTGATGCGAAGCAATGAAAGTAATAAAATGAATTGTATCCTATTAAAAAATATTGAGTCTATTATTGAAGAAAATAATTTTTTAAGAATAGACTACAAACAAAATACTTCTCATAAGCAAATTTTGATAGATTTAAATTATATGACTGATGATGATAAACAATCATTACTAAAAGAAATAAATAATATAAAACAATCAAATAGCAATATAAAATAGTGGTGATAAAAATGTTACAGCAAATGGGTAAAACAGCTAGACTTGCTTCATATCAACTAGCACAATGTCCTACCTCAATAAAAAATAACAGTTTGATGGTTATTGCTGATTTATTAGAACAGCATAGCGCAAGTATACTCATTGCAAATGAAAAGGACATCCAAGCGGCGAAAGAACAAGGTTTAAACGAAGCCATTTTAGATCGTCTACTTTTAACACCTGAGCGACTATCATCTATTGCCAATGATGTTCGAAAAGTAGTTTCATTAACTGATCCTATTGGTCAAATCATTGATGGTTCTACTTTAGAAAACGGCTTAAAGTTACACCGTCACAGAGTGCCGCTTGGCGTTATTGGTGTGATTTACGAAGCCCGACCAAATGTTACAATTGATATTGCAGCTCTTTGTTTAAAAACAGGTAATGCCGCAATACTTCGTGGGGGTAAAGAAACAATCAATACTAATACGGCCATAATTTCTGTCATCCAAAAAGCGTTAAAACAAGTTGGTTTACCTCAAACAGCTGTTCAATGTATTAATAATCCTGATCGTAAATATATTCATGAGTTACTTAAACTCGATAAGTATATTGATATGATTATCCCTCGAGGTGGTGCATCTTTACATAAATTATGCCGTGAACATTCAACAATACCCGTCATTACAGGTGGTATTGGAGTCTGTCATATTTTTGTTGATGAAACTGCTGATTTTGATAATGCTCTACCAATTATTGTCAATGCCAAAATTCAGCGCCCAAGCACTTGTAATACGCTTGAAACGTTACTAGTTCATCGAAATATTGCGGAGCAGTTTTTACCAAAACTTTGCCAGGTCATGGTAGATAATAACGTCGTATTACATACCGACCAAAACTGTTATGACATATTAAAAACGAGTAATGCAACTATCCTACCAGTAAAAAATGAAGAATTACGGCAAGAATGGTTATCAAAAGATTTAAACGTAATCATTGTTGATTCACTTGAACTGGCTGTAGAGCATATCCGCGAATATGGTACGGGTCATTCTGAATCAATTCTCACACGTAACTTACTTAATGCAGAACAATTCGTAAATCAAGTTGATGCAGCTGCAGTTTATGTCAATGCATCAACACGCTTTACTGATGGCGGGCAATTTGGTCTAGGTGCAGAAGTAGCTGTTAGCACTCAAAAATTACATGCCCGAGGCCCAATGGGTCTTGAAGCTTTAACCACATATAAGTGGATTGGTTATGGCGATGATTTAATTCGCCAATAACAAAATAAGATTTAAAATAACTGTTCGGTTATCCCGAACAGTTATTATTGTCCAATTTACTAATCAAAATTACGCATTAATAATGCATAATTAAGATCTATATCTTCAGGTATTGGAATATAAACAATATGACCATCCCCCAGTCCTGCTGGAACGGGTTGTCCTTTTTTGTTTTCCATACGTTCGATAATGAAGTTTTGATTACCTTTGGGAGTCATCATTTCGACACTATCCCCAACAGAAAATTTATTCTTTACGATAACTTCAGCTAAGCCATTGAGCCTCTCACCGCTAAACTCGCCAACAAATTGTTGCCTTTCTGAAACCGAATGGCTATGTTCGTAATTTTGCATTTCTTCATGCTTATGGCGACGTAAAAATCCTTCGGTATAGCCTCGATGAGCAAGTGCATTAAGTTCTTGTAATAAACGAGGATCAAAAGGTTTACCTTCACTTGCCGCATCAATTGCTTGGCGATACACTTGCGCCGTTCTTGCACAATAATAAAAAGATTTAGTTCTTCCTTCAATTTTGAGCGAATGTACGCCAATTTTAGTTAAATCGTCGACTAACTCCACAGCTCTTAAATCTTTTGAGTTCATAATATATGTGCCATGTTCATCTTCAAAAGCTTGCATATATTCGCCTGGACGCCCTGACTCTTCAAGCATGAATACTTTATTGGTTGTTTGACCAATACCTAATGTTGGCTCAACTTGTTGTACTGGTATCGGTTCACATTTATGAACAATTTGCCCTACTTCGTCTTCTTTACCTTCAGCAACTTTATATTCCCAACGGCATGCGTTAGTGCATGTACCTTGATTTGAATCACGCTTATTGATATAACCAGAAAGCAAACAGCGCCCAGAATATGCCATACATAGCGCACCGTGAATAAACACTTCTAATTCCATTTCGGGCACTTTTTCACGGATTTCAGCAATTTCATCCAGTGATAATTCACGCGATAATACCACTCGAGTTAATCCCATTTGATGCCAAAATTTTACCGTTGCCCAGTTAACTGCGTTAGATTGTACCGATAAATGAATTTCCATATCAGGAAAGTGTTCGCGTACTAACATAATTAAACCTGGATCTGACATGATAAAGGCATCGGGTTTCATGTTTACAATGGGCTCTAAATCGCGAATAAAAGTTTTTAACTTAGAGTTATGCGGTGCTATATTAACCACTACATAAAACTTTTTGCCTTGGGCATGAGCTTCGTTAATGCCGATCGCTAAATTTTCATGATTAAATTCATTATTACGAACCCGCAAACTATATCGGGGTTGCCCTGCATAAACTGCATCTGCACCATATGCAAATGCATAACGCATATTTTTTAAAGAACCAGCAGGAGAAAGTAATTCTGGTTTTGCATATAAATTTGTCATTAAAAATGCCTCTGATTTCAGGTCAGTATTACTAATTAGTAATAGGTTAAGCAAAATAGGATGGGCATTTTACGCTTTAGCCTATCAGTTGGCAAATTTATTATATAGTCAAGCTATATAACGCAAAAACTACACTCATTAAAAAGTGTTTTATTAATCAATATGATTAGATTAGATTCGAACAAATTTACGAATGTTTTTCACTCTTTTAATTTTCAATCATTCTTTTTAGGCAAAGCCGCATGGAGCGATACCTATTACAATACTAAAATAAATTTGGATATAACTTAGCAAAATGGAAATAAATTAAGGGAAAAATTCAAAGATTAAACTCATTACTTGGCACGGTTAGTTAATAGGATTATTTTTTTGCAATAATTGAGAGTGTTTACTAGTGGTGACAATTTAATTCGAACAATATCTATTTCAACTAATGCTACACAAAGTATTATGGAGACAGTAATTTGAGCATTAGCACTTACATATCAGCCTAATGCTTTATTAAGCAAAGCTACTTATTTTAATAAACTCTCCCCATTACTCAACAATGGTAAATACTCATTCCATCGATATTCTCTAATTGGCATGGGATTAGCCTCTCTAAAATATAAAACTAACGCAGGCTTGATACCATTCCAATTATTTACAAACTCATACCTGATAAGGTAACCATCCTTGATTAACTTCTTCGCTTTTGCATGATAATTAAAGTAGCTCATAGTTAATATTGAAAAGTTAGATTACAAAATTGAAAAAATGTGATGACAAAAGACTGATTAATTTAAATGGAGGCGCGTCCCGGAGTCGAACCGAGGTAGACGGATTTGCAATCCGCAGCATGGCCACTCTGCCAACGCGCCTTAGTGGTCTATCTGAATAGGTTGCAAATAGTAGCACTGGCTCGGCTAATCGTCAAGATTAAATAGATTATAAATACAGCAATCATTTCATTTTTAACTGTATTGCAAATAATCGGCTTTTTAACAAAAAATTTTAGCAACCCAATACATATCAAATAATGATTAGTTTGAAAGTTAATTCAAAAAAATAATAACAACTTATTGAAATTATATAAATAACATGCATTATAAAAATATTTTCTATTTTTACGCTAATTTTATATACTTAGCTAACTATATTCCAATTATAGGCCAAATTATGATTAATTTAAAATTCAGAGAAGTAAAAAAAGACTTATCTTCAAAAGAGTTAAGGGTTGCTCAGTACATTATGGACCACTCACAAACACTAAAAAATATGAGTATTCAAACCTTAGCTAAACTTAACCATGTTAGTACAAGCACTATTTTGCGTTTGTGTAAGAAATTAGGTTATAACGGTTTTAGTGATTTTAAAGTTGACTTGATTTCATCCTCTCCACAAAAACTAAGTACTGATGTTTTGCAAGATGATATAAATCTTAATGATACTTTGATCGATGTGAATAGAAAGGTACAAGCAATAGAAAAATCATCTATAGATGAAACACATTCAATGGTCAAACCTGAAGAGCTAGATAGAGCCATAGATCTAATTATTTCTAGTAATAAAATTATTATTTTTGGTAGCAGTAGCAGTGGTTTAGTCGGTAAAGAGCTTGAATACCAGCTTATTAAAATAAAAAAAGATGTTAATTGTCATTTTGATGCACATATTCAAAAAAGTATTGTCAGCACTCTCGATAAAAATGATTTAATTATAATTATCTCACACTCGGGAGAAACACCAGAATGTATTGAGCTATTAAAATTAGGACAACAAAATAAAGTACCATCAATTGCTATAACTAAAATGGGGCAAAGCCAAGTTTCTATGCTAGCCGATATTATATTACATACTACATCTACAGAGCATGTTTCACGTTTAATTCCGATTCGTTCTAAAATGTCGCAAATTTCAGTTATCAATATTCTTGTGACTAATTTATTTATACGCAAATATGACGAACGTTTGTTATTACAAACTCAAAATAGAGAAGAACGAAAGTATCCTCATCGGTAATATATTCACTGCCAATTAATAACATTTTAACTATCTTTACAACGATATAGTATTCAAGTTTATTACACAATAGCTACGCTTTCCCTCTTTTTATCTATCAACTTAATAACTCTATAGAAATCTAATAAACTTCGTAAAACATTTTTATTTGATAAATAGTTACAATCAAACATGATCTAGCTCACATTTTTTTTAAAATTTTAAAAAAATTGATGACTAAAATTAAGTATAGGTGTAACTTTATTACCAAATAAACACAAATTTAAAGTAATAATATTACAAAAAATTAATCAAAAAAGGAAATTGATTATGCATAACCAATTGCCAGTTATTTTAGCTAGCCATGGTTCATTTGCACAGGGTGCACTTGATTGTGCTCAAATGCTAATGGGTAAACAACAAAATATTCGTGCAATATCCGTTCAAATAGATAGCAATGTCGAAGAATTACGCCAACAAATGGAGGAGAATTATCAAGCACTCAACCAAGGTAATGGTGTAATTATCCTTGTTGATATTATAGGTGGCACACCATGTAATTTGGCGGGGGAATTACTCTTTAAACATGAAGATGTTTTACTTTTTTGTGGATTCAATATTCCAATATTACTTGAAGTTTTAAATAATCGAGAAGGTACACTTAATGACGTTAAAATTGCTATTGAAGAAGTATTTCCACAAAGCTGTATTGATGTTGGACAAGTGTTAAATACCAAACGTGAACAGTCTACTCTATTATAAGGAGATAATGATGCCAATAAATTTAACAAGAATAGATGACCGCCTAATCCACGGTCAAGTGATCACTACCTGGGTAAAAAATTATGATATTGAACAAGTCTTAATTATTAATGACAAAGTTGCAATGGACAAAGTTCAACAATCAGTCTTAACCATGTCAGCCCCTCCAGAATTAAAAGTATTGGTTTTTGGAGTACAACAGTTTATCGACATTATAAAAAAAACACCTATAAAAAAACGCACAATGCTACTTTTTACAAATAGTATTGATGTAAATAAATTAATTGATGGTGGTCTAGAAATTGAAAAACTTAATGTAGGGGGAATGCGTATGCAAGAAGGACGACATCAACTATCACGAGCGGTCTCGGCAACTCCTGAAGAGAAACAAGCATTTAAAAACATTATTGAGAAAAATGTGAAAGTAGAAATTCAAATGGTACCCAAAGATCCAATTATCGAGCTAGAAACATTGCTTGATTAAACTTTAACTATTTATTTTTCATATAATTTGGAGATTAACTTATGTTAACACAGGCTATTCTTGTCGCCATTTGGGCGGGAATTTGTTCTATGGATGATGTCGGACCACAAATGTTACGTCGACCATTATTGACCGGCACAATTGCAGGTATCATCATGGGTGACATGGTTCAAGGGCTCATAATCAGTGCAACACTAGAGTTAATGTGGATGGGTATTGGCAATGTTGGAGCTTATTCTGCGCCAGATATTGTAGCGGGTGCAATTATTGGTGTTTCACTTGGAATTACTACCGGAGGAGGAATTGCAACAGGTATCGCTTTAGGAGTACCTGTATCACTTCTGTGTCAACAATTACTTATTATATGGCGTTCATTTGCCTGCTTCCTTAATCCTTGGGCAACACGAGCTGTTGAAAATGGTAATTATAAAGCACTAAGTAAGGTTCATTATTTCTCAACTCCTGTATGGTTTTTGATTCGTGCTGTACCTTGCTTTATAGCCATTTATTTTGGTAGTGATCTTATTAAAACAATTTTAGATGCTATCCCGCAAAGTATTATCACAGGTATGGGGGTTGCTTCTAAACTAATTCCTGCTGTAGGTATTTGTATTTTACTATTGATGCTATTAAAAGGCAGAATGTGGTTTTTTTTCCTCCTTGGTTTTATGTTAACTACTTATTTAAAATTACCAATTATCCCAATCACTTTTATCGCCTTAGCATTTGCCGTACTGTACGATATGGCATCAATGAGCAGCAAAAATAATGATTATAAACAAGATGATAAATCAGTATTGAATAATAACATTGAAGAGGATTTTGACCTATGATAAATGAAAGAAAAATAACAAAAAAAGATCTTAATCATATTTTTTGGAATTTACAAACGATGTCTTTTTCTTATAACTATGAAAAAATGCAAATGATCGGCTTTGCACACTGTATGACACCAGTATTAGATAGGCTTTATCATGATGCTGATAAAGAAACTCGTGTTCGAGCAATGAATCGTCATCTAGAATTTTTTAATTGTCAAATCAATGCCAATGCACTAATTTTAGGTATAACTGCTGCAATGGAAGAAAAAACAAAAGAAGATGAAAAAGAAGCAGTTGTTTCTGTGAAAGCGGGGTTAATGGGGCCATTTGCAGGATTAGGAGATAGTCTTTTAAAATTCACTTGGATGCCTATCTGCGGCAGTATTGGAGCTGCTTTTGCTCTACAAGGTAATATTATTGGCCCTATTTTGATGTTCCTAATCTACAATATAGTCAATATATTAACCAAATATTTTTTTATTCATTATGGATATAATAAAGGAGTTGATCTAATTGAACAATCCAAAAATTCAAACATTATTCAAAGAATAAGTAATCTAGCTAATGTAGTCGGAGTTATGGTTCTTGGCTCTTTAATTGCAACAACGGTTAAAGTATCTACACCAATGGCGATTAATGTCGGTGAGCAATCAGTAAAAATTCAGGAAATGTTTGATAAAGTAATGCCTAACTTTTTAACCTTAATGTTTGCTTTAGGTACATTCTTTTTAGTGAAAAAATTTCAAGGTAAATATACAGTTACATTAATTTTAAGTGTAATGGTAATAGGTGTAATTTTGTCGGTATTTGGAGTTTTAAAATAAGGATGTAACATGAAAAAACAAATTGAAACAGCATCGGTTATCCGTAATAAACAAAATAAATTAAAAATCTCATTTAAAATTAGCAACAATATGCCCGTAGATTTATATTGGACAGATGAAGCCAATATCAATACATCTAATAAAACATTAATAAGTAAAAATATACAAAATGATTTCACTATTGATGATCCTTTACAAACAAAGCGACGAATTTATTTGATATTACAAACTCAAGAACATGATTCACTTTTATTTGGAGAACGTACTTTACCTATTGCAGGCTTAAATAACTTTCGTGACTTTGGCGGTTACTTAGGCAGTAATGGTAAACGAGTAAAATGGGGAAAACTTTATCGTTCTAATCACTTGTATGGATTGAAACCTAATGCTGAAAGTTATATTCGATCACTAGGTATCAAGACTATTATAGATTATCGTTGTGCTAACGAAATCAAAACTAGTCCAAATACTTTCATAGGTGAGCAAAATACTTTTAATTTAGATGCTTCAGCTCAAACAGCTGAACTTGCTGCTCAATTTGCTGCCGACCCTAGTGATGAAGATCGTGCACTAATTGAAAGTGTGCTACACGATATTCCTAAAGAATTGGTTAATGGTAAAGGCATACAAGTTCTTGAACAATATCGTAATTTCGTATTAAGTGACAAATCGAAAAATGCTTATAAACAGATGCTTCGCGTAATGTTAAAACCTAACAACAGCCCGAGTATACAACATTGTCGAGGAGGTAAAGATCGCACAGGTTATGGCGTATTATTACTACAAACAATGTTAGGAGTATCAGAAGAAGACATTATTTATGATTATATGTTAACCCATCAAAATCGCTTAGAACGAAACAAAATAAAAATGGCAGCATATCGAAAAATTACGGATAATGAAGATGTGTTAGGTTATTTGTTAAGTTTAATTGATACACGTGAAAGTTTTGTTATTGAAATTCTCAATACTATGAAAGAAGTTGCCGGCACTCCAGCTAATTACATCAAACAAGAATTGGGGTTCACAGAGCAAGATTTCATAGCTATGCAAAAAAACTACCTCGAAGATTAATTTAACTTTTATTAATAACAAAGCGCAATATGTATTGCGCTTTTATTTTTTGATTACAATAGTATAACAAATTATTCTGATGTTTCGGGATACTTATAAATCCAAGTAATATCAGAATAATTTGCAAATGCACTTGGAAATAAATAAGTACCGCTTAATGATGGAAAATAGGTATATTTCCATTCAACATTAAAATCGGATTGAAACTTAGTTATCGAATCAAAAAGTAACGTTGTACAATAAAGATGTGGCTGTTCGCGAGGAGCTAAGACAAAGGCTTTACCTTGCTTGGTTAGAAGATCATCGACAATTTGCTGTTGTTGTACATCAGATAAAAAATTAGGTCTTGCTATAGCATATTTTTCGGCTAATTCAGGAGCTATGAACTCGGGTAAGGTCGATACAATCACTTGATTAGGAAATTTGTCATCATCACTCGTGGTCGCATGAATAATTTTAATTTCGGGATTAGTCGATATAATCATGCCAATATGTGAAAAATCACCACCACCTAATTGTTTAACAATAAGGCTATCGGTTTGTATACCTTTTCTAAAAATCCAATCTCCTACTTTTACTGAATAAGGCAATTTAGAGGTTGGATTTGAAGAATAAACAGACTCATTAGCAAAAACAACCGTTGCCAGCATAATAAAAATAATCGAGAAAAAACGACAGTAGTTCATCAAAATTCTTTCTTAACTAGAAAGGGTAAATAGTATCTACCCTTTCTAATATAACATTGCTATATTACCTTTTATTTAAGATTAATCATCCATTTGTTATCAGTTTTGATTACTGATAGGCTACTTTCATCTTTTTTAGTATTATCTTTGTGATGCGGCGTGTGATAATTATTGTTTAAATTAATTGATAATTAACCACGCCGTTGATTTCTATATTTGAAAGTGAATTACAACTTTACGGCTTTTCTGGAAATACAACGTCAACATTGTTTAAATCTAGTTCGTATAAATCGATAGTGTAGAGTTCTAACTTTTCTAAACGAGTTTTATCTGCTTCAGATGCTCTGCGTAGTCGAATTGCTCGATTAATGATTTCAATTTCTGTATTAGCGTCGTTTAATAATGAATCTCTTATAGTTACATTTTTTTTGATTTTAAACTCTCGTTTTTCTTCTTCATCTAAAATCCATTTTTTTCCATCCCATTTGCAAAATTCAAATGGTTCAAGTTGTGTATGACCATCTTTGATTTCACCGAGATAATCAACTGTACTTGATTCTTTCGTATTAATGTTATATACCGTTTTTCCTCGATTATCTTCAACTAAAATCCATGCGCCATTTTGCTCGCATGGCCAACAACCGTTTTTGAATTCGGGAGGTATGCGTAATGCATTATCGGGTGGCAATGTGTCGATATTCGCTTCTAACTCATGTGTGAATGGTCTTAGTTCATTTGTGTTATCGAAATAATAATTAATCATACTAAACTCCTAGATAGATTGCTGGTGTCATACCGATGTTGATTGGTCTATTTTCGTGCGCAGTTGGAACTACTCGTGATGCGTCAAAATTAAAAAATCCCCATTTTACTTTGCGGTTACCTATTTGAAGATAATCATCGCCGGCATGATATATCGAAAAAGCCCCGTCGCAATCACCAATAGATAAGTTTTCGTGACCAAGTAGTGCTTTACCAGAACCATTTGGTAATCCACCTTTAATGTTACGAACGGCATCATCCTCTATGCTTCCAACTTGTCTATTTATGCCATCAACAGCACGCTCAAAATAACCACGCCCATCAGCTGCAAACGCAGTTGGCACGTTAATATATTGTTTACCATTAATTACTTTAATAGTTATTTTGTAATCTTCTTTGTAATTTGCTGACAAACTATTTAAAGCTCGTCCTTGTGGAGAATCGAGTAAGTAGTTGTCGCCATTTCTAAAATACCACCCGAAGGGGAGCTCAGAAGCTCTAAACGCCATTAGTTTTTGTTCACCTATAACGTATGGTTTTTCAGCTCCGGTAATCATCAAATCCCAAAATTCATTTTTTGCGGGATTAACACATTTTACATTTTTACGAGCTATCCAGCTTGAGCCTCCAAATCCCACAACATCATCTTTTGTGTATTGTGTTGAACTGGCATATTCACCACACCAGTTAAATCGGATGTTTCCTAAGTTAATTGTCGCCATTTTTAACCTCTCTTTTCCTATATAACCATCAATAAGTCTTTGTCATTAATAATAAATTCACATCCACCGGGTGCAATTATCCACTCAATGAATTCAGAAATATGTAATGTTTTGTTATCTATATTTCCTGCGGTTTCTAAAATCAATTTTGCACCATCTCTTTTAAAACCATAGAATTGTGTAGCTACACTTTGTGCTATTTGTTTTATGCTCTCAATTTTTGCTATAAATTCGTTTGAATTTTCAATGACCAACCATGGTTTTCCGTTGTGTATTTCATCTATTACATTTGTTTGTGGTAAAACAATATGTGGTAAACTTCCTGCCCAAGCATAATATTTTTTAGTTTGTTCGTTGTAGACAATTTCATTTCTTGTATTTATAGAACATCCATCATTGAAGTTACCAATTGACTCATAGCCAACCTTAGCCTCGATTAGCTGGTTTACTTGTTTTTGTAGTTTTTCATCATTGCAGTCAACATATTCTTTATTAACGGCATCATTTTTATTTTCTGGTTTTTTTAAATTTTCGATACGATTACATTTAGCATCAAAATTGGAATTATCTTTAGATGCAGATAATGTAGACTCTAATGCAGTATTAATTGTGTCGACTTCTTTTTTTAAATATTGTGTTCTGTTAGCTAGCTCGTGATGTGGTTTGTTTGCTATACCACGCACACCGCCTCCGACGCGGTCTTTTCGCTGAATGAGATATACATTATTTTCCCATGTTGCTTCTTCAATTAAATGTTCCATTATGTTTCCTCTAATATGCAAATTGGTATCGTTCATCATAAGCAATTTCATCATCGTATAAGATGTCGTTGAAATCATTAAACTGTATTATTCTGCCGAATAGTCCAAAATCTGATTTGGGATTTTTTGATAAATCAGGTAATAACTGTAATGTAGTTTCAATATTTGAAAATTCTGATTTATCATCAATCAAGCTGATAAATTCAATGGGGTCTAATGACACGCGATAAAGCTCGATGTTTATTGGTTTATCGTCTATTATGTTTTTTCCTTCATATCGAAGTGAAAAATCGTTAGGTTCATTATTTAAAATGCTAATACCGCTTAATCCTGAATAATCATATTCAACTAGAAGCCGTTGTGATTTTGGTTTTGTTATAAATAGAATTGAACCAGCTTTACAATCTACAATATAATCAATATGTTCATTTAGATTTTCAATAAAAACGTCTCTTATATTTTGATGTTGTAAATAGATTGTCATGCCTGATTTTATATTTCTGAACTCTTCTTCAGTCCAACTTTGTTGATGTGATACAGACTTTCCACGTAAAAATAATTCAAGATTATCTAATGAACGATCATACCAAGTTGCAGTAACGTTTCCCCCAGTAAAAGTAATAAATCTTTTACCATTAACTAATCGTCCACCAATACTGCGTTTACTATATTGTTCTTCAAATTCAAAATTGATTTTTAACGAAGATACATCACCAACCCATCGCCATTGATGATCATCTATTTTAGGTGCTAAAAACACTTTTCCTTGACCGTAATAATATTCACTTTGATTAGACATTATTTGCTCTCCACAGTGATATGACCTTCAGGCAGTGTTGTTACAAATTTTTGTAATGATTCATAACCATCTCGAATGCTATATAAAATTAAAATGTGTAAATCATCATAAATATAGTCTTCACGGGATGAATACGGTAATAATATGAATGTATCAGTGGTATTAAACTTCCACAGAATTTCTTTTGTATAATAGTCAGCAATTTCTATTTTATAGGCAGTGCCATCTTCAGGGCCTATATTATCTGATAAACAATCAATTAACTGATCTGCTTGCAATACTCTGTCACGATGTGAAAATGTTAATACATAATTATCGGCTTCATCGATAGAATCGGGGTACAAGACTTCGTTTATTTTTATATTACCTGGCAAATAAGGGCGTATTTGTCTATTCGACATTACAACACTTTCTATTGGCGCTATTTCTTGATTTAACACACCTATATTTGTTTGTGTTAATAGTTTTACTTGAACTTTTTCACCTGATAAATATTCAAGACTATCTTGGTCTATCGCGTTCATGTAGTAACGGATTTTAGAACCACATTTATGGGAACTTGGTAGTGAGTCAAGGCAACCGCGTCCAACTGTAATTATGTTATTTTCAATTGCATCAACACGCATGAACTCATCATTAATTAATATTCCTTCACCAATGCTTGGTTGATAATCAGAATCGATTTCAAGCTTTGTTGTTAGTTTTTCGATATCGTTGATTAGTGTTGCTTTTGGAGTCCAATCTCCTTGACTTTGTGTAACAAAGTCAGCTCCCGTTGCACGAGATTGTAAAATATAATTAATTGATGCTGAGGTTGGTGCTGATGCCATAACACCTATGTATCCTGACGATGGTTTTACATAATCTAGATCCGCTGCGCTCAGTGTTGATACAAGAACCGCATAAGGTAATTCAATAAGTTGTACATCATTAACTGCCCGAATTGAATTATCTGGTGCTACCCATTCGCTTGTTTGTTGTGATGTACTGTAAGATGTTGATGACAAACTAAAAACATCCTGCACGCCAGTTATTAATAAAGCACCATCATTTTGCTCTTCTATTTTTCCGACGCGTAAAATCATATTTTCAATATCACGGTCAGGTAAAGATACACGGAAACACGATGCAGGCTCTAATATGCCACCACGTCTATCAAATTTAATAATTAAACGTGTAATGCCTGCTGCATTCATTTCCAGATCTCGCTCAGCCACGCGAGCGGCCAGTTCTTGTGTTGGTACTGCTTTATATTCAACTGAATTGCTAATTAAACCGACTTGTTGAATTGATGCTAGATTTTGAGCACGAACAGTTCCATCTTCATGTGTTACAGGATTACTATATGTAACAACTATTTCATTATATGTAGCATCATTACTCGCTGAATCATCATCTTGTACTGATAAAATACCGTTATCATAATTAAATAATGGTAATTTTTCTGGATCATAGTCGTTGCGAATTAGCTTTAATGTTAATTTCCCGGTTGATAAATCAGCATATTGAGCAGCACCAATATGGTCTAAAATTTGCTGTATAAATGTTTGCAGTTGGTCTTGTCGGTTGTATCGAAAACATAAACCAAACTTTTCATCAAATAGTGTGTCTGCCGCTTTTTTAAAACTTTCAATATCAATTTCATCCCAACTTAGACCACGCCCCCAATCTCGATTTGTTGCACATTCGAATAAGATATGAGCAGGATTCATTGCATGAATATTACGAATATTATTAGTGACTGTTGCGCGCAACTCAGCAAGTTTTTGTTTTATTTCCTCAATTTTTTTCTTTTTTTCTTTCTCTTTTTTCTTCTCTTCTTCATTTTGTTTGGGGTCTTTATTATTACCTATACCATTGATATTAGGTTTTAATTCAATTTCATTTTCATTTTTATTTTTGTTTTCGTTCATTAAAAGGAGAATTAAATCTTCAACAGGTAATTTGCTTTTTATCTCATCTTCAACACCAATAATTTCTGACGCATCGTCACGCAACATGATTGTGCATTTTTCAGGATACCAAACATTGCCTTTATCCCAGCCTTTTGTTGTTCGACGAACTCTGTAAGACCACGGTTTTGGTGATGCGCTATAGCAACTTATTAATCCGGAGAAAAATGTTGTGACCACACCACGAAATCCCGGAATCAATCCTTTTAAAATACTTTTTAAACTATTTGATGGAATTTGGTTTAGTTCACCCATCATTATTTCAAGGTTCCCCTGAATACCACCTTCACCACCAGTGTCTTCTCCACCAAATAAATTGGGCTTATTAATGTAAATAGTGCAATTCGTATTTGCGTCACTTTCTTTTCCCAACCACACAATTTTCTTATCAGCAGTAATTGCGACAATAGAGTTAATTGGACCACGACCTAACCCGCAAAATAAATCCCATGAATAACGATATCCTACGGTAACCTTTTTCTTTTTAGATCCCATTTGACTTCATCCCTGTTTTTGCAATATTGACAATATGTAGTGCTAACGCATCACCTGTTTTTAAAACTATTTCTGAATCAATATATCCATCACGAATAAACGTATTTAAATCCAAGTTATAGCGTTTAAAAAACTCACGTAATCCTCCGGCACAACCACCGCCCGCACGAATATGTTCCATTGTTATTTTCATAATAAATGCTCCAATTTACTTACGAATTGCACTATAACGATAGTTACCGTAACCCAGTACAAACCAATCCGCAGTCCAGCAGTCGCCAAAAAAAACGCATTGGGGAGTACCCTCATCAGGAATTGGCATATTCCAATCATCTTCAGTTGCAGCCGTTGGACGATTACTTTTGGGTTGTTTCGCAGTAACACGTGCAATCACATAACTGGCAACAATAACAGCAACAAATTTAGCAACAGCCCACCACATAATAAGTTTCTCCTAAAATAGTTTGACGATTGTGAACGGTGAAATGCCCGGAATGTGGGGTTGTCCACCATAATTGAGATGATTATTAAATTTTTCATTACAGGTTTTGATTGTTTTGTCGCATCCCGGATATAAATTAATGTACATACCTTTTTGTAATCCTTGAGTTCCCCCTAAGATACCTATCACATTATTAACATGCGCTTTTAGTCCTCGTAGTTCTTTAATCCCATCAATGTAAAATTCCATATATCCACCAGAAAAATAACCCGAATTAAATCCTGATAAATTTACGGCGATATTTGCTCCATCGAGCGCAATAATTTCGATATTCGCGGCTTTATAGTTTTCTTGTCGAATCCGGCAATTGTGGTCATACAGTGCATAGGGACATGAACGCCCGTAGGTCAATCGTAGGCCACTGCGCTCAAACGAACTTGCAACGCTTGCCGTAATTAATTTTGCTTTTTCAATTGATTCACGTTTAACTTCTTGGATTTTTCCGACCCAGATAACTTTAAATTCATTGTCATTTTCGTGTAACTGATACATTTTGATTACAACGGGTTTGGTGGGTGGTACTCCACGAAATAAACGAACTACGTCCGACGTTGATGGCAATGTAATTTCTAGACTATTACCCGTGCCTATACTTAGTCCTGTATTACTGATTACTTCACTTATCCACATCACACCACCGAAATCAATATTTCGGTCAGCATTGGTATAGCGGTAATATTTTTGTTCATTACGAATAAATTCATATAACGTTAATGGTTTGCCATTATTGGTTGAATATTCAAATTGATTCCAACTCATCTCGCACTCCTCTAAAACTACAAGTTATATTGGCTAGTCCATCGGCATCGGTTACATGTTTCCAGCTAACTGCATCGCTATTTAAACGGCATAATGTTAAAAATGAAACTGACAGAATATCTTCAACATTTACATTGATTGTCTCATTTAGTAATAAACGTTCGATTTCATCAGAAACAATCGCAACATAATCAATGCGTCGATATAATGAATTGCCATTACATAAATTGATAACCAAATCTTTTCGACCAGGCATTAATCCAATTTCATTAAACCCGGTGTTTTCAACTTCAAGAACTCGACCATCAGCCTCTAGAACATTAAAATCGCTCGCTTGGCTTGATACCCAAATATTTTTTTGACAACCATTAAGATAATAAAATAATTGACGCAATTGCATGTGCTCATTTCGCTCAGTTAGAAACCAACGAAATTCTTGCACAAAGAATGGTAAACGGGCGGTGTCTAATCTTTTTGTAATTCCAGAACCATTGTCTAATTCAAGTAAAACACGCTCATATCGACCTTTTAACGATTCAGACCAATCTGGGTACATAGTTAATACTGGAAAATCTCGATAAACAGGTAGATATGAAATATCGTGACTAAATGCGTTATGTTCGCTGATTCTGAAACGAATCTGAGCGGAAAGTAGGTCATCATTATGACGTGTAAGTTCTGGCATATCTGTTAGTACGGCCAATCGAACAGGATAAATACATGCCCCAGCCAAAAACTCAGCTTTAACTGGATTAACTAATGTGATTGAATCTGTGCTTATCGCTGCGACTTCAAGTAATGCTGTTTGATTAACATTGTTAATCTCACTTTTAATTAGTACTTTATTGCCGACTACAAAATCACGACCTACCGTGCTGCACGGCAGAACTATAGCACCTGTATTAACCGCATCATTCAGATAGGTAACATCAGTATAAATAGGAAAATACCAAGAATTGCCACCCACAAATGCTAATCGGTTTTCAAATCGTGAACGTTCATTACCATTAATTAGAATTGAAAATTCAAACGTCCGACGTGGTGATAATCGCCGAGCAATGCGTTGCTCTGCGCCACTGTAAGATTGTAAAATATCGGTTTTCCATTCCAGTATTTCAGTTACGCCATTAGTCCAATCCGGTTCAGTTTGCCATAAAAATTTTTTCATTATGACAACTCCTGTTTTAGAGTTTGGGAGTTTGCACGAATCCACGTCATTAACGCCCTTGAACCATCAACAGAACTAATGCCAGACTTCATCATCTCACCGCTATCAAGAACCAGAGTTTGTTGAATGACAGGAGCCGACTGAGCTTGATTTGTTGCGCTTGATGTTGAATTTTCATCATATAAATTGGGCGCAGTCGGTCTGCTAACATTAGAAACTAGCCCGCCAGTTGCGTAACGATGCAATCTCCCAGTATTGATGGCATGTAAATAATCAACACCATATTTTTTGACTGATGCTGCATTAACAACATATTCGCCATTAGACAATTTAGCTGGAATAGAATCTGATGTTGATGTTCCGGCACCAGTAATATAACCACCTGTTGCAGCAGCTACTGCTGCCGCGCCTATAGCAGAACTGCCCGCATTTGCACCAGCACTAGCACTTGATGCTGAAATCATTGCTGCACTAATAATTTCACCTGCTGTTGTTCCGGCTGTAATCATTGATGCCGAAATCGTTTCTGCCCCAATACCTGCTGACATAGAAATAGAATCACCCATTAATCCAGCACCAGTTGCCGAGCTGGTTGCAATTGCTGTTTCCATCAGTCCTGCTGAAGCAGCAGCACTTGCATTATCAACAGCAGCATCAGTGGCAGCACAAAATAACGAACTACCTAAATTTGATAGTCCATTCATTGCCATATCTGCTAAACCTTTTGTCGCAACTTGCGCCATCGACGATAAAATACTTTGCGCTAGATTTTGCAGAGCATCTTTTAATTCAAAGGTACCTTTAGCCAAACTATCTAAACTACCTTGGATACCGTTTTGCAATCCGCTTTTAAATGCATTTGTTAGTGCATCAGTAGTCTTATTTAGTTCTGCAATTTGTAGTTGTAATGTTGCCAACGCTTTTTGAGCATTTTCGCCAGCTTGTCCGGGTAATTCAGTCATAGCTTGCAAAGTAGGTAAATACTCTGCAAGTTCTTGTGCGGTCTGTTTGTGTAAATCGACTAATTTGCTTTGTGCTTCAACTTGTGTAATTAAACCACTAGTTACTTGTGCTTGAATCCTTTGTTCTTTCGTTGATTGACGTGATTGTGCTTGCTGAATTTTTGTTGTGATTTCATTTAAATTCGCTTCAGCTTTTTTGAGGGGCAAAATTTGGTCGATTAAATCGATACCTTCTTTATTTCCCGTTTTCTTAAACTGGGCTAATAGATTGTTATACCATTGTTCAACTGTGTCATCACTCGCCTTTGTACCAAGTAATAGTTCATTTAATTGTTGCTGCAATGCTAGATTATTTTTGTCATTTGTTAATGAAAAATCAGTTTTTTTGTTATGTTTTGCCGCATTTTTAGCGTCAACTTGTTTCGCTAGTGCAATAGCACGGTCTTTCTCTGCTTGTGATGCATTTTTATACTGCCCTTCATTGATTTCATGCATCACTCGTTGCAGTTCTGTTGTCAGTTTTAGTGATTTTTCAACCCCTTTATTATATTCAAGAATACCTTTATCAGTAATATTTTTAACATCTTTATCATATTGACCGCCAGAAAATGATTTTCCGTCTTTTGATGTAACCCCTTGAGCCTGCAAATCTTTACGACCTTTTTCGTTGGCCCATAGTGCTTCATATTTTTTACGTAAATCATCAACAGCCTTGGCTTGTTTTTCGGCATCACTGGCATTTTGTTTATGAAGCTCGTCAAGTTCTTTTTGGGCATTGATTGCTTTTTCATTAATGACATCAGTGTCATGCTTTTCTTGTGCTTCTTTTTGCTGTTTATCTCGTTGAGCATATTTTTCTTGTAATTCTTTATCATCATTTTTAGTATATGGAATAGATACTGACCCAGGAACAATATAAAAACCTCTTTTTTTGGCTTTCTCCATTCTTTCAATATCTTCTTCTAGGCTTGATAATCCTAAATCAAACTTAAGCTCTTTCTTTAACTCATTACCTAGAACACTAACCCCATTTTTGAAGCGTCGCCAGGCATCTTCTAACCAATTAAGCTGTTCTTGCATCTTGTTAGCGCTGACTTCCATCTCTTTGGCATATCTCTCGGTAGCAACGGCAATAGCTTGTTCTGTGTCACCTTGTGCTTCTAACGCTGCAATACGCTGATAAGTAGCCAGATCTAAAAAGTGATATTGTTTATTACTTTCAACCGCCCAGCTTGTGACCGAATTTTCAATACCTTTAAATGATTGAACGGCGTCTTGGGCACTTTTTCCTGTCACTTGTGCCATATATGCTGATGCAGTAGCAATATTTTCAATCGATTTTGCTGATAATCGCCCCGTTGCCGTCAGTTCAGTAATGACTGTACGTGTTTCACTGTAGTTATGATTAATTTTACCGATACGTTGAGACATAGCCTCAAGCCCGCCTGCGGTAGCCCCAGCATAATTACCCGTTGAAATTAATGCACGATTAAATCGCTCTTGGTCTGACATTATCGTACTTATCACTTGGGACATTTTGTAAGCGGTCGCAATAAAAATCCCCGCTGATAAAGTAGCAGCACTAAATAATGGCGGTAATCGCCCAGTCATATTACCAATTGTCAGCAATGAATTTCCCGCTGATGCAAAATTACCGCTCGCTAATTGTTTAAACATACTGGCGATACTACGACGGGCGCCTTTGGTATTCAGATCTAATTTTTTAGTACTTTCATTGAGTGTTTCAACCGCTGATAATGCAGCGCGTTGGTTATTGATTTTTGCCAGATAATCATCAAACGTATCACCATCAATCACGCCTGCTTTTTTGGATTTCCTTAATTTGCTTTCTAATTCATCTAAACGACTTAGACCTTTTGTTGCTGGATCAATACTAGCAAGTAATTTGTCTAAACCTTGGCGCAGTTTTTCAACTTCTTTTTGATGGACTTTAGTGGCTTTAGCTGCTGCTTGCTGTGCCTTTTCTTCAGCTTGTTCTTGTTGCAATAATTTGATAATAGCTTGTTGGCCACGGTTCATCGCATCTACTTGTTTTTCATAGACGCTTTTTAACTCATCACCCACTTCATGAATATTTTTTTTAGCACGATTCACGTCAGCCGTGAACTTCATTGCAATATTCATATCGTTATTAGCCATTATTATTGCTCTCCGCGTAACTGTTTTACAAACTTTGTAACTTGTTTACCAGTACTAACTCCAACACAAATATCTTCAACTCTGTTGGCTCGTTCTCTATTTTGTAACTTAATTAATTCATCGTAATACAGCAGTAATTGGCGTTGCGTGTAATGCTGTAACTGCTGCGCATCATGCCCATTTTTAATTAATAATGTAAAAACCTCACTCCAGCTTACTGATTTGCCTGTTTTGCAGCGTTTTGCCGAATGATTTTGCGGGTTACCGCGTTCATAAAAAAATGAGAGTTAACAACCCACCACCAATCAAGTAGTTGTAAACCATCTTCATATGACAACGCTTCAATAAACGAAATCGGTTTTTGAATAGAGGTACTGATTAATGAATAAACTAGCTCTAAATTACCCATAATAATTGTGTCGGCTTGCTCAATAGTGATTTTGTTTGTACCGTTCATTTCATTTACAATTAATGCAACAAACTGGTCAATTTCGTTACCAATAGTTAGTGCATCTTTAAATGAATATTCACGTACTGTAATTGTTTCACCAGCTAGTGTAATTTCACGATTTGGCATTAATGTTGCTAAATCATTTGATTCTTCTTTTGTTGCTGTCACTTTTTCTGCCATGTTATTTACCTACAAATTGATAAAATTAAGTTAGCGGTGAAACGTCACCGCAGTATTAATAACTCATTATTTTGCTTTTTGAACATATGATCCAAAGTAACCGAGAGAACTGTCTTTAGTTTGACTCATATCTGCTAAAACGGTGGCAGTCAGAGGCAACTCACCATAGCCTTCATTATGCAGTAATGAAAAGTTCGATATTGGATTGAATTTAACTCTAAATAATTGAACGATAACGTGTTCATCTTCGCGGTCGGTGTTAATGCCGTCTAACATAAACCAGCGCTCAGGCGGTTGACGTGTAAAAATGCCTAAGCTCTCTTGTTTAGCATATGAATAGTCAACGGTAGCAGTTAATGCTGCTGACGTTAATAATTTGATTAATCCTGCATGCGCTGATTCAATTTCATAATCTGTGCCTAATACTAATGTGGTTCCATCAGCAATTTTTAACTCAACATCTGCAACAAATGGGTTAGCTAACTTTATACGGTCACCAATTACCAGACTTTCAGGTAATTTTTCATCAGTGACAATACCTGCATCAACAGTAATTTTTTCACCATAAAGAGCTAACGCAATATTTTCGATTGACCAATCTTTTAACGTAAGATTTAACGTACCACTTTTACCTAACGTCAATTCACCAACTTGTAAGCGTTGTCCTGTATATGATTCATTTTGTGTTACCGTTTCAACACTTAACTCCATCTCGCAAGAGTCAGCGGTACCCACATGCCGAAAGGCATTTGGTCGAACGGGTGAACTTGCGGTATTACGTGTGGCAAGGTTAATCGTACCCTGAAGGCTCATTAATAAATCTGACATATCTTTCTCCTAAAACTATTTATCGGCTACCAATAAAATGCTGGGTTTGAAATGAATCAATCCACACTAGTACACCGTTTTGAAAACCTAACGTTTGCCCACCAATCCAACTAACTGGACGAACTCCGTCAATAAACTGAACTGTTTTACCAATCAACAAATCACGCACCGCACCTATAACCGGATTTGCCAATTGTTTTACATTTTGAATATTGGTTGCTTGACTTGATAAATCACGAGCTACAATCACAACACCAAAATTAACACTTACTGACTGCCGTGTTCCTGCAGGCTTATCGTTCGGTGTTTCTTTACCAAGCAGAACATAAGCACTTGGCGTTGGCGCACTGGTTAAATCTGTTAACTTGCTGTACTCAGCACTGGTACCAACAAACACTAAGTTTTTTTCTTGCAGTAATACCTTGAGTTTGTCAGCAATGACTGATACATCAAATGGTGCGCTACTCATCGTCCAAAATCCCGTAATGTGTTCATATCAAATACACGAACAGGGCCAGTTTGTTTCGGAACACCGCCTGCGACAGGCAAAGCATCATCAATACCAAGCGAATATTTCCCTTCAGCTACCATTTTTAGAAAGCCCAGAACTTGTTTGTAATCACGCACGATAGGATCGCTTTTTTCATCAGAAACACGATTGCGATGTAATTTGTAACGAACAATAATGCGTGCCCAATCAGTTAACAAACGAGGTACCTTAACTAAGGGTAGCCTGTGCCCACGTTGCCGTAAAAAGCCGTTTATCTCGGCTTGCGCATCAGCGATTGATTCATTAATGCGTGAGATTGCTCGATTTGCATTAATAACATCATCAGGTAACCAATTTGAAACATCACCACCATTAATAATGACTTCCAACAAATTAGCATCTACGGGCATTTCACCATCTTGAGCAACCAATTGCGATAGCTCAACGAGTCCTGGACGTTCGGATAAATTTAGCAATGTAATGTATGGAATATTCATCATCTTTACCCAAACCAACGATAAATTACCGTTGGTTGTTGTTCACATTATTAACTGTTTGCTGGAATAACATTTTCAAACAAATAGCCCGCATCTTTAGCCACAACTAGCTCTTTGACCGATTCACCGACTCGAACACGTTGCCCACCACGTAAACCAATATCAGGATCAACAATCGAACCCGAAACACGATCTTTAAATTGAGCTGTATAACCGAACGTCACACCACCTTTAGTATTTGCTAATTTATTGCGTACCGTGAATGATGCTTTATTGCCCCAAGCACGAAGTAATGCCGGCGATTTACCTGGTTTTGCACTATTTAAAAATGCATCACCGACATAAATGGCTTCTAACTCTAATAAGTCAGCTAAGAATCCGAGAGGAACTAAACCACTTTCACCGGCATTTCCATGATATGCTGAAACAATTTTTGGATGACGACGTAATATTGTGGCAACTCGACGTCCTAGTGTGCCGATATTTGGACGCTGAATCATTGCATCGAATGCATCCGTTATTAATGCTACTGGGTCACTATCAGGATTATTCCATTGCTGTGCAGAAGTTAATGTTTGTTTATTGCTGTAATTTGCACCATTAAATAGCAAATTTGCAGCTCGAACCTCACGATCTAACAAAATTAAATCAGTCGTGGCCTCAACGGCATGACCAAGTGGGTTATAGCCTGTAATGGCTGTATCAATATCATCTTGAGGGACAGGGCTATCGAGTCCCCAATCTTCAACTGAGCTTTCTTTTTCTTTGGCACTAAACTCAACTTGATTCGGTTGTGACGTCCTACCAACTTTGGTATTAGGCAAAGTAAATCGCTCTGAAAAATCAAATTCAAGCCATTTAAATGATGTGCTAGAAACAGGCACACGGGGCAAAACCTCATCGGCAATTAACTTATTATTACGGTAAGCGATAGCAATTGCAGTCAACTGCGGTTCAACGGGAAAAGGGCGTTGCATATAAAACTCCTATTTATTAAAACGTGTTTATTAAAGGTCATAGACCATTCATTAAATAAAAATTAAGCTTGTTTGCTTGGTGCAATCCAAATTGAGCATAACTCACCTTCATTACCATTTTCTTCAGCAAAACCAATAATAAAATCACCACTATTTGCTTTTTTCGCTCGACCATCGGCATTTGCTGTGATTGGATCACCAATCGCAATTGTTTCGCTATAAAAAACAGGCGCTAAACCGCTACGAATCACATCAAACACTTCACCATCACCACCACCGACAATTGTTGATACACCGATTAATAATGCGTTACCGTCAATCGCTGTTTTTGCTAGCCCATCTTCACTACCATGACAGACAATCACGCGTGGTTTGACTTCGCCTTCAGCGGTTTTTGCTACTGTTAATCCTGGAATATTCATATAAAAACCTTTTGGTTAAAATTAAAATGATGCTGATATTAATAATCAGCCTGTAATTAATGCTCTTATTTTTTAGCTTTGGTTACATGCGTAACTGCTTGGCTAATTGAAATTGTATTGCCTTTGTCTGCCTGTTCTTTTTGATAGGCTTTGGCTGCATCAGCAATGACTTTTGGATCTTGTTTATCAACGTTATCTTCATTATCACTAGCAGCTGATTTTTCAGCAAAGTTCATAAAAGCAGGACGTTCTGAAAGTACTTTTTTGATTAAATCAACTGGGGAACTGTTAACAGTTGCATCACCTTCAGCAAATGAAATTGGTTCACTACCCAACGCCATAAATACTTCAACAACTGTAGTTTTATGAGCAGGTAATAATTTTCCATCTTTAACTAATTCATCAGCAAAGGCAGCAAATTCCGCACGCTTGTTAGTTTGTTCTTTTTCTAGCAATGCTTGTTCACGTTTGGCTAGTTCAGCATTCTTAGCGTCAATTGTTGCTTGTTGTTCGGCAAAGCTAGCGTCTAAAGGTTGTGGCATTTTTTCTTTCTCCTTTTGTTTTCTGTCGGATATTGCACGCAATGATTCAAGGCGCCATTGCGGTAAAAATAAGTCAGCACTGGCAATGCCTTCTTTCTCAATCAAGAGGTCACGCAGGTTAGACAAAATTGAAATCAAATTCTCATCAAATTCTTCATCAGCCATAGAGAATTCAACAGCACCTTGCTCGCCGCCAGATTCGGCAAAACTAACATCAGGCAAACCTTTAATAGCAGGCGCTGCAGCACCTAAAAAACCAATGTGCCGCGCATAGTAATGACCGGGTTTAGGATTGCCTGGTGAGTCTGGTAAATAGATTGATAAAGAGCGTTTTTTATAACTGCCCGCATTATAGGCTTCAGCAAACTCGGGATTAATCTGATCTAACTTTGCATAAACTAAACCATCTTTTACTTCGAATGATTTTGCCCATGCGTAAGCCGGAGCTGTTAGTTTGGGATGGCCGATTACAGCAGGTGCTTCAGATAGCGTTGGATCATAGCTTTCAGCTAAATCAATACAGTTTTCTAAAGTAAAAGTGATTTTTCGACCATCTACCGCAGTATGCGTACCAGGTTTAAAAACGGGGATAAGTGCCATAAAAATGCTCCAATAAATTGATATAGAGCATCATGACTTATTTTGAGAAAAGGGTAATCTGAACGCGGGCAGATAATTTTTTAATGATTTGGAAAGGGGAACGGCAAAATAATAGAAGAAATATACACTAAAAACTTATTATAAAGCATTTACAACACGATTAAAGCGATTCGTAAATAAACTAATTAGCCTTTTTTAGTAAAGTGGCTTAAAACGCGTTATATTGCGTTTTAAGCAAAACCCAAGTGCTCACGCACAACATCGACCAATAGTAATTTATCTTGGGCGCTAATGCCAAGCCATGGTCTTGCTGGAATTACCACTTGCTTTACAGGACGTCCTCCCACATTTAATGCATTGCCCTTAACTGGTTTAATTGTACCGCCGAACTGATGGATAGCGCCATAAATTAAATTTGTACCGAATAACAAAGTATTACCTTCAATCTGCCAATGCAACGTACTTCTTAGATTACCATCTAGCGTTAAAATTTTATCTTTTTGTTTGGGTTTAGATTCTTGATACCACGGTGATAATGCTTGCCAAGGTATACCGTCTGGTGATTCTTGGGCATTAAAGCGTGCTTCATGAATATCTAATAACACTTCACCCATGTGTTCAAATAAACCAGACATATCATCTATGGCTGCTTCAATATGAAGCATAGCATCAAGCGCATCTTGTATATTAAACTCAATATTTACGCCAGTCATTTTTTCACCTATACTATTTCGAATGTAAGTAAGCAGCTTCTGCCAAAGCCTCAAATCCTTACTTATACACCTCAATTATGGCAGTGATTGAGGTTTATCGTTTAAACACTCGAACACCGACCCGAAGCTGTTCTAAATATTCAGGGTTATCAGGCGCAAATGTTGTTACACCTAGCCAACCATCATCACCCACTTCAAATACCGCTAGCATAGGCTTAATTTCACCATCAATCATAAAACGAGAAATGTAGCGCCGGCGCACTACAGATTTTTGTAGATGATCAAAGTATTCCATTCTCGTCCAAATTTCATCAGGCAGTTTTAACGAATCCGCAAGTAACAATAAAAATTGCTCACGACCACGTTTTGTAACTTTCAATTCACCCGTTTTGCTAACAGTGAAAAGCTGCTTACCGATTACTAATGCATCACCGGCTACATCTTTAAAAATAGCTGGCTTAGTTAACGTTGCGCCAAATTCATTTAAGAAAATATTGGCATAATCTTCTTCAGTTAAGCCTTTTTCTAACAGTCTATTTTTGCTTACTTCACGGATAGCTGGCCATTCATCAGTTGCTTTGCTTGATGGTAAACCTCGTTTTAAAGTTGGATCTGTATCTAATGGATTTGGTACAAAATTATCAAGTCTTGATTGCCCGGGAATATGTTCAAAACTAGGGTCAATTCCTTCAGGTACTCGAACTATTCTAGGATTACCGCTATTTTCCCCAATTACTCTATCAACCCAATTTATTGTTGGTGCTTTGTCAGGTTGGTGTTTTCCCATTCTTTTTAAATCACCTTTAGTTCGCCCACGAACACGACATTGACAACCATAGCCATTGGGTGGAAAGTGAGTATTCCACCAAGGATCATTAAAATCTAATACCAGATGATCCCAACTTTGATGAAGTTCTCTAGGGTGTTCAACATAATCACTATGCAAATATTCCATGTATGGAAACTTAGCATCACGTAATTGCTGGTAGCGTCCAGCTTGATAAGATGAATTTAAATTTGTTTCATAGATGATACGAGTACGCCAGTTAAAACCGCCGTTATAACTCCAACCATGACGTTCTACTATCTCAGCAAAGTCTTTACGGAACTCATCCAGTGTAGTACCTTGGCTAATTGCTTTATCAATAGCTGCACGAAAATCATTTAGTAATGCATTACGATTAGCACCCGCCACAACAAAGGCATAATCATGCTCATTATTGTAGATATCTACATAGCTGTTTGTGGGCACATTTGCTTTACGTCTGAAGAATTCGATTTGCTCTTTAAATGGCAACGAGCCATATGCGACATTAACCATTTTTGCTATCCTCAAGTAGTTCTGTGCGACCTGCTAAATTAGCTGCTGTTAATGCTTCAGCCATGACCTTTGCATATTTATCTAATTGCATATCTGGAATTAGCTCAAATAACTTATCACGTAATTCTTCTAATGATTGAACATTATCAACCAGTTCTTTAATTTGATTAATCCATTGGTCGGTAATAGGTTGCATCTCGGTATTTAAACGATTTGATTGCAACACTGGTGCAAAGTTATTCGGTTGCTGTTCGGCAAAATCAACGTTTTTTAAAGATTGCGCATCAATCGGCTCTGCTAGTTGCGGTTTTTCTTCCCATTCACCACCATAAGTATCCTGTACATGCGAAAGAGTTGGACGGAAACCAGTGGATTCAATAATATTTTTATCACGTTCTGACATTGATTTTAAATCTTCTGGTTCATCAAAAATACGTGAAACTTGAGGAACAGCAGCACCGGGAAAATTCATCTGTGTAAACCATGTACCAGGTCCTCGATTCCAGCTTTCACACATTACATCAGAATCTGATTTTGCAATTGATGTTAGTACCGCAGCTTGGAGTGATTCATCACCACCGATTGAGCTTGATGCGCCACCAGATGAGGTAATTTGTCCGACTGTTACACGCCGGATAGCTTCGTTCATTGAGTCATAGAATGCTTTGTAATCACCTGCACCTGATCGTGCTATTTGCAATAAATCTAATGTCATACTCTCAGGAATAATAATGCCTGAATCGGTTTGAATAGCACGAGTTAATGACAATAGATCACGTTTCTGTTCAGGTGTTGCACCTGTGCCATATTTACCTACCGCAGTTGGCATGCCGAATTTTTCCAGAAAAATTAGCCAGAACTTAATATCATTGCGTTTAAAAAAGCTTGGCCAGTAAAGCCAGTGAGCAAGTCCAAGTCCATACGGTTCATCATCATGATCGGCACCTGTGGCATAATGCCAAAAGTACGGTGCATCACAAGCAACACCTTCATGCATATTATTGGGCGTTAATAAGCGCAGTTCACCCATTGGAGTAAACCGAAAACGACGCCGATCACGAACTTTGATATCATTAATCCAATATAGATTATCTTTGATGCCATAAATTAACTCCGCCACAGCATAACCGTAAAAAACACCGTAGTGCATTAACTTAGTTACACGGTCAAATCCCACCGACTTCAGTAACTCACTCATAGCTTCAGCCGCTTCGGTATCAATTGGTTTATCTCCACCTGGTTCGACTTTCCATTCGCGAGAGATTACTGCATCTTGGCGCTGAGTAAATGCTGATTTAACTTCATCGTCGTTTAAAACCTCTTTGTAAATATCTAAACGACCGCCCCCACGATTGCGAAGAACACTATCGTCAGGTTGAGCTAGTGCTCCTACATACAATTTAGTAATATCATTATTTTCACCAGTACCGGCTACTTCACGGCCAGTTTCAACGCTTGGCTTTTTACCTTTAAACCAGTTCAACATTAAATAAATCCTCCAAAGTCGTTACCGCCACGTACCGTGCCAAAGCCTGTATCAGTTGTTTCCAGTTCTGAGCTGCCCGAATATTGATTCAATGAACGGTAAGAATCACGATATCCAAGTGACTGATATTCAATTTCATACCTATCTTGACTAGCAGCATTAATTGCAAGAAAGGCAGCCCAAGTTCGATCAGCATGACCATTACTATCAGAATCAGCAACAAAACGCGGTTGCCCCGTTGCTCCAGTCACTTTTTTCAACTTATGCAAATCGGCACGAAGGGCATTATTGCCAGCGGGAATACGAAGTTTTTTATCTTGAAATGATTGTTTACCTTGTGTTGCTAATGTTAATTTATTGGGAGCGGTAAATAGCACACCTTCAACGACCATTTCACCATAGCGCCGTTTAGCATCCTCCACCGGCTTTTCACCCATACCTGTTTGGTCCATACAGATACGAATAACACGATAACGTCTAAAAACATCATCAAGCAGTAAATCTTGTTCGGCAAAAGAGAGTCGCTTTCTCTCAATAATTTCACGAGTCCAAAAAACATCGCCCACTTGTTCAATGACCCAAATAACAAATAGGTCATTACGTGTAGCAATATCAACGCCAACAAAACAAGGATTGCCTGTATAGTGTTCAGGGACTCCTGCTTTTTCATCTTCAGCGCTAGTAATTAAATCAAAATCTAGCCAGCTACTCGCTTCATCTAACCACTTAAGTTCGAACTCTTGCGCCCATAAATCGTCGTCACCGGCACCTCGTCGCAACTCTTCAATATTACGCGGTAAACCATCTGCCACACATTGATAAATATCAGCAGTATGACGTGACCAACCATCATCTTTACCTGTCATCAGCTCATAAAACTTATTGCCTTTGCCATTTGGTGTGCTGATCACACGCAGTTTTAAATCGGGCTTTGAGATAACAGGGAACAATGCTTTCCAAATTGCCCGGCTATCTTGGTGAAAGGCAAATTCATCAAGTAAAACACTAGCACTAAAACCACGAGCGGTGTCTGGATTGGCAGGTAAAGCAGTAATTTTACTACCACCGGGTAATTCAACTTCTAACGCTCGAATATTGGCATCCCAATCATAATCGAGTTCTTTAAAACCTGCGGACATTGCACGCAGATGAACTTTAATCCCCTCATTCATGGCTTCGCGTGCTTGACGTTCACCACGTGATAAAATAACCCAACGCGCACGTTTCCCCTGAGCTTCAGCTCGCAAACAGTCGAGCACAATTTGTAATGTGCTAGTAAACGTTTTACCACATTGGCGAGAGAACATAGCAATAGCAAAACGGCTAGTGTCGTTTACCCACTGTTTTTGATAGTCATAGAGTTTTAAGGCTGGTTCATTTTTTACTGTCATAAGTCATACGCCGCTTTAATTACTTTCGCTAACATCTCAGCTGGTACTTCGCCTGTTTTTTCTAGCTCATCCAGTTTTTCTTTTTGCTCACGCAATAACTTTTCACGTGCTGCTTTTTCGATTTCCTGCCGCTCTTTAAAACTTAATTGACGGGCTTGCATGGCTTCTTTAGCGGCTTTCGCTAAAAAACTAATTTCCTTGATAGTGATATCTTCTGATTCATGCGCCTTAAATGCAGCACGCGTTGCCAGCGTTGTAACAGCCTGAGCAAGTAGTGCCCCTGATTTATCATCAACACTATCACCAAGTTCATCAACCAAAATACGTGATGCTGTTTCAATTTCACGTAAGCTATTGGTCATTTCATTAAAACCTTTTTGATAGCGGTGAAGACTAGAACGGCTTGGCGTATCAGTACTTGGGAATTTTTGTTGCAGCTCTGCAATCATTTCATCAAGAGTAAGTTGATCTGCTCGTAATAGTTTTTCAATGTATGAACGAACTTCGGGTTCTAATTTGTGGATCGTTGATTTACGTCCCATAATTACGCTCCTGCGCTTGGACGTTTTACACCAGGCACAACAACTTTACCGGTAGCCACATCAGCACCAAAATCGGTTAAACGAGCAACAATAACACTACCGATTGTTTCGGTTTTAATTAAGTCTTGTTGTCCAAGCCAACTTAAATGGGTTTTAACTTGATCACGACTAATAGCGTGGCCATAGTGATCTAACGCACTATAGATAATACTAGAATTACTGCTATAACTTGGCATTTCATATAAGATACGCAAAATAACCAAACGTTGATCTTCTTTTAAAAATTCAGCGTAGCTCATAATTCCTCACTTGTTCTTTAATAAAAATTGGTTAATGTTATCTAATTGACGAGATAATCCTGAAAGCCGATCAGATAGCTGATTTAAAGTAGCTTCATTGCTACTTAGTTTTTCAATCAATTTGGTTACCTGATGCTGAGTTGGTAATGACTTAACAGTCTCTTCAACTTGTGTTACTCGAATACGTAAGTCTAGTAGCTCTTTTTGGCTAGCCGATTGACGTCCAATTAACCATGAGTAAACGCCAACCACCGCCATCACAGCCCATTGCAGGAACTGCCAATTAAAGGTAAGTTCATTAAAATTCATCGTTTATTCCTTTTTTCTTCCAATGCTGCACATTCAAGACATAAATCAGTAACGACTAACTTTCGACGTTCTTCAGCTATAGGCTCTTCACAGATTCGACAATACAGACTTGATACTCCTGTCTTTGCTTGATGTTTTGCTAGTATTCGTTCCCGTGCTTCCATTTCAACATTTGATGCTAAATCAGCGTTATCCATTATTTACCTCGTTGATATATTTTAATAGTTCAATAAATCGACCTGAGCACTGCCCATATTGGTCATAAAGCTGTTTTAAGACTTCAGCTAAACCATCAGCGGTATTATTTCGTCGTTTTACGGGTAATTCGCATGGTACCGTCAGTTGTGCTGGTAAAACCATGGGTTGTTGCTTGTGCGGCATTTGCACGGGCTGAGTCGATGAACCGCAAGACACTATCATCAAACACGCAATGAGTGCGATCATTAGCCGTTTTGTTAAGTGCATCTTGTAATGCTTGAGTTGATTGTTCATCATATAATTTCCTTTCTGCTATCTGCTGTGACAATGAATAACTTGCATCATTAGCAGTTTTAGTTAGTTGCTTTGTACTCTCAATAAATTGGCTTAAAGTATTCATTGCTTGTTTTGCTTCTAAAGCAATATATTCTTGTTTAGCCATTGATTTGCCATGACTGATACCTAATTGGTAAAGTGAACCAAAACCAACAATCAAAAATATTCCCAACAAAAAATAACTTTTATTGTTCACAAAAAAGCTTTTGATTAATTTGCATATATTTTTAATCATCACAAACTCCTAAACCCCAATTTTCAGCTATGTAAACAGGTTGCCAACGGTAGATAATGCGAATCGGATAATCACGGTTTTCTTTAAAATTAATGCTTTTACGACCGCCATTAATATTTTCAACAACGCCCCAGTAATGTGTTGCATCTTGGTATTCTCGTTTTGCTCGCTGACGATCACGATTCACCCAACCCAAACCACCGTTATAAGCTGATAAAACAAATCCCCAGTGGTCACAATCACTAGCCACTTCATTTACACGTTGATATAACCAATAATCATATTGAACTAAGGCACGCAGTGCCCAAGATGGGTTGTACGGTTCATTACTACCCAATGATTTAGGGTAAGCCCCTGCAATCCAATCAGCCGTAGTTGGCATAAATTGAGCTAATCCTTGAGCACCCACATGTGATTTTGTGTTTACTTTCCATCGAGATTCCTGATGAATTTGAGCTGCAAACAACGCAATTGGCGCATCAAGACCAAAAATTGCTCGTGCATTACGTGTCAGTTCCCGTTGATGTTGCTTAGCATCATTTGGTACAACTGCTATCGCAGGCGCTAAATGACAACTAAACAGCATAAATACAATAAGTAAGGTTAAGTAACGCATGGCTATAATCCAAGTGTTACACCAAAAATCACAGCTGAAACAATCAACGCCCGACGAATCAGAACAACCGCAAACAGGGTTCGATACTCATCAAGAACAGGGTATTCCGCACACATTTTGGAATCCATTGCCTCGGGGTGTTCATTGTTTTCTAAAGACTCAATATATTGCTTGGTGTAAAAATCAGGACCAAACTCTTTCCAATCGTTATATAAATAACCTCCAGGAGATGCATAAGGGAAAAGCGCACGGTCAAGGTGATAACCAACAACAGCAGAAAGTAAAACAAGAGATAGTTTATAAGCTACAACAGGCAACTGTTGAGGTGATAGTAGCGTAATAATTGCAAATAAAGTAATGGCGACTAAATACCATTTAAACAGACGAATTTGGGATAATTTTTTGATAGGGTGTTCCATAAAAAACCTCATAATTAATTGAATTAATGTATGAGGTTATTATGATCTTACTTACTTGAAATGTAATTTGAACGGGGGCAGATTAATTTACTGATTGTTTACCTATAGCTTCAATTAGCTCGGTTATAAACGGTTCTAACAATGTGAAACCAATTAAAAAGGCATAAATTAAAGATGCACCGATAATACACCATAAAAATATTATTAAACGACTTTGGTATTTTATCTGGTTCTCAATAGTATCATGATTAAGTTTCCATAAATCATTTTTCAAATTTTTAGGTAACTTATTCTCAAATAACTTAACTTCCTTCTCAATATCACCTAATAGTTTAGATTGATTGAAAAGCACGATGCCACATAATGATGCATAGACAATAAGGGACAAAATACTGACCCAATGTATGTCTAATTTAGCAAAATTAAATACTGCTGTTGCGACTGGAAGACCCAATATCTGAGTAACCGATTTACTTAATGCTTCATTAATTCGAGTGATGAACTTTGCACCACGCTCTTCAATTTTTTTCACAAATTTGCTGTAAGAAAAATCTTCTAAATAAAGTTCATACTGAATAACTGTTTGATGATTAATATTAACAACATTTTCCAGTAAATGACAAATATCGTGCTTATTTGAGCCTTCTTTTTCGGTCAAATAGTCAGTAACAGCAACGGAGAAAGCATTTTTCTTAGCATGGAAATGCTCTTTTTCAATATTACCATCAAACCATGAGCATAGCTCTGTGATTGCTTTAATTTTCTTTTCATCTAATTTTTTTAATAAATTAATGAAATCGACTGCATTTTGTGGCTTTAATGAAAGTTCAAAAGGTTTTTGATTAAAAAATACTATAACAGTATCTGATTTAGAATAAAACAACCCATTAACTTTATCTTTTCCTTTTAATAACTGCAATAATTCAATTATTTTTTCTAAATTTTGTGAATTTATGCTGGTATTTTTTTTACTAAATACTAACCATTGATGCTCTACTATTGTCTCAAGGTTTAAATTATCCCACCATTTAGTTTTATTTTCGAAATAGTGTTCATAACTGGCATATCCAAACCCATCTTGAAGAATTGGTTTTAATGTAAACCCAACGTTTTCACCAATGGTGATATCTGTTTTATTAAGCTGAAATTGATCACTATGGTTATCATTCCACGTCAGTAAATTAGTAATATCATTTTGATTTTTAGGCGTAACAAATCCTGTAAGCTCTTTTTTGCTTACCTTCATCTCCGTTACTAAACTAAAAAATTCATTCAACATTACTGTACTAAAGCCTTATAGCGTGTGGTTAATTCGGTATATTCATCATCACTAATTTTAATTTGAAGGTATTTATCTTCTTCAATGGTAACCGCTTTAATAGACTCGCCTATTTCTGATTTCGTTCCTTTAATTGTAATACCTTTTTCGGCCAATGATAAATCAAATTTTTCATAACGCTGTAATTTTTGTCCATCCACTCGAAAAGAAGAGTCTAATACTATATTATTTGTTTGACGGTATTCATTAAATTTAGGTTTATCATTTAAACCATGTGTTGTAAGTGCTGTGTCTAGTAGCTTATCAATATCTTCTTCTATGTGAACTGGTTCACCTTGATCTAGTTTGGTTCGCATTAATGTTGTAATATCTGTTTCAACCTTATGGCGAGTTTTTAAGTCATCAAAAGTTGATTCAGTGTAATTCATTACACTTTGCAATAGCAAATTTGTTGTTTTACCGTTATCAATTTGTTCACTGACAGGTACAAACTCTTGGATATACTCTGGTAGTTTGCTACTGCCACGTTGGATCCATTGAATATAGTTATCTTGTGGTGGGTCATTTGGATTTGCATGATGCAGTGCCATCTGAACTAGATTGATTTTAAGTCCTACTTTTAACGCATCATTATCTATAACGCTAGTATTAGAAAATTCACCGTTTGTATTGATATTGATATATTTATTTAAGCTAATTAATGAGAGTAATAAGTAATCTGTGTTACTGCGATCTCGATAGAATATCATTGGCACGTATTCGCCAGTCGTCGCACTTTTCTTAGTGACAAAATGGAATAATCCTTTTGCTATTTCTTTGGATAATAGAAGGTAATCAATTTGGTCGTTAGTAGAAAAATAATCATCTGCTAATGCCTTAGAAAGAGTATTTTGAATACCAAAACCACCACTAATAGAACTATTGCGTCCTGATTTTTGTAGCTGTTGTTCTGCATATTCAACAAAATTTTTTAAATGCTCATTATTTGAATGCAATGCTTCTTGTAGTTGTAACGTTGCAGCTGAACCCTTTGTATTTTGTTCTTTTTTTATTTGGTGGATAATACCAGCTTGAATTGTGTATGCCATTCCCATTTCCTCTAGTTTAACTAAATTTTATTTTATATTCTTTTATAAAGATGTTTCTTTCCATATTACCTCTGTCTAATTTTCTCCCAAACACTGATACTGATAAGTAACTTTAAACTGATTACATCCTAAAAAATCACCCTAAAAACAAGAGCGTTGACCAGCATCAAATGCTTTACAGTTTTTTTTATATTATAAATTAATCATCAATAATCTTCATTTTCTCAATAACTTCAAATCTATCTGTGTTTGTTAAATGGCTAACTTCTTCAACACCACCTTGGGATAAAAGTAATCCACTTATTTCAGATGGATTTTTGTAGATTGCAAATTCATATTCTTTATAACCAGTAAAAGCACCATACCCATTTTTAGCATTAATAAATACAATATAAACAGTTACATCATGACCATCTATTTCTCCTTGCATATAGCTTTTAAATATATATTGCGCACTATCTGGATCTTTCAGTTTACCCATCATATAGTTTTTTATTTTTTTCTCATATTCAGGATGAGAATTGCAACCAACTAATAAAAAAACACTAAATACAATTGAAATCCAAAATAACCATAAATTTTTCATCTTTAATCCTTAAAAAATAATCGCACCCAAAATAAAACCCACGGCAAATATTGCTAACGTGGGTTTTATTTGAGTTCTGAATAAAGTTATTGTTTGGTTATATAAATTTTGATTATTTAATTTCTCTAAATTAGAAAGTTCTTCAACATAATTTAATACATTTTGTAACTGCATTTTATTAAGCCGTTTTAAATCTGAAGTACAAAATTGCCGCTTACTGTAATGATTCATCTTATCTTTTAATTCATCTTTGTCATTAATTTCACAAAGAATCAAATGGATAAGCATTTTGCAAGATGCTTTTTCTTTAGCTGCTTCAAATTCATCAGTTAAAAATTTATCAGCAATAGGAAATTGTGAAACAGTTATTTCATTAATACTACAAACACCAAGATTAGCGTGTAGTTTAAGCCATAGTTCTGGTGCCGTTAACTCCCCGTAGTTTTCAATATCAGAAATTAAATTATTAAGGGATTTTCGTTGAGCGGGAACCAACGGGCGAGTATCTAACTCATCATCATTACTTGACGTAATATTATAAATATCTCTACCAGCTATTTGTTCTGCCGTATTATCCTGAAGTCTAACCGTCACTTTGTTTTCCGCCTCCTAGTTGTATAAATATTTCCACCAGCAATTTGACCTTCACCTCGAATTGTATTATTCGAAATATTAACCCCTGCCTGCTGAGCCGTTCCTGCCGTTAGTGCACCTAAGGCTGCCGCTTTAATAGATAATGGAGCATTTCTATACATGTTTAGTAATTCATATTCATCAGCATTAATTTCATTTTCTTGTGACTTATGACCTGTCAATATATATTGAATATTAGCTCCAGAAATGGCAAGAGAAGCGAGCACTTCACCGCCTGGGACAGCAATGCCACGCTCATATTTACCCCACATTTCTCTTGAAATACCACACGTATCGGCAATATCACCTTGAGATAATCTTAGTCTTTTCCTTTCTTCTTTTAATCTTAACACACATTGAGAATTAAAGTTCATAAAATAACCTTGACAAAGAGAACTAAAGTTCTCATAATATAACACATAAATTACACATTTATTCGTAACACAAAGGAGCACAACATGAATACTAAAGTTCTTACTCCCGAGCAAGTAAAACAGCAGTTTCGTCAAAAAGGGCTAACATTTACCCAATGGGCACATGATAACGGTTATCACCCAGTCGATGTTTATCGTGTCACAAATGGTTTTACCAAAGCAAGCCGAGGCAAAATGCACGAAATAGCTGTAAAACTTGGCCTAAAACAAGCCTATTAATGCCGATTGTAACAGTTTTTCACATATAGAAAAAGGGCGAAAGACATGCATAAATCACAAATTTCAACGTCTGGCACTCGAATACTTAAAGTACTAAAAGCGCTTAAAGGTTATACGTTAACGGGTTTATCTAACGGCGATATCGCAAAGATGATTAATGAATCACCTGTTAATGTAACGCGTTCACTTCAAACACTAATCGAGGAAGGGCTAGTAATTAAGTTAGATAATGGTTTGTTTGCTCATAGTGTGCAAATGTTGCAAATAGCCCAAGCACATGCAATTCACATCACTAAAATGCAAGACCAAATAACAGAAATCAATCAGCGTATTACGGCTGGTTCAAGAGGATAAATAAAATGGCAAGACAAGCAAACAAAGCAAAAAACGAAATTGAACTACCTGCAATTGATGAGCAAGGGATTAATGACGTAATGAATACTATGACTACGATTCAAAGTGAATATAGCGAGGATCGTGACCTAGTTAACCAACTTTTAGGTCAGGCTCAAATGGCTGATGCTTTTGCTAAATTTTCCCTAACAGTTAGGACTTCTAAATTAAATTTTGTTAAAGAAAACAAACTATATCGTAATTTGAAAGGTAAAAAAAGTCCTAACGGTTATGACTTTTTAACAGGAACTTGGGAAGAATTTTGTAATTTATTAGGTATATCTGTACAGAAGGCTGATTTAGATATTCAAAATTTAAAAGAATTCGGAGAAGAGGCTCTTGAAAGTATGTCTCAAATGGGCATTGGCTATCGAGAATTACGCCAATACCGTAAGTTACCCGAAGACCAAAAAACGGCACTGATTGAAGTTGCTAAAGCTGGAGATAAAGAGGCATTAGTTGAATTGGCAGAAGAATTTATCGCTAAAAATGCTAAAGAAAAAGAGCTGCTCAAAAAAGAAAATAGTAATTTGCAAGCTGACTACAAAGCATTAAGCAAACGTAATGCCGATGTAGCGAAAGAAAAGGAAGAATTAGCAATAAAATTGGCTCAATTCGAAATGAAAACAGTGCCACTTGATGAGCGTTTAGAACCATTTAAAAAACAAATAGCAGAAACGCAATCACGTATTGATGAGCTACTAGAACAACAACGGCAATACGTTGCATTAGCCGATAAGCTACAAAAAGAAATCATGGAAAATGATCCAGATTATGATCCTGAACAACCATATTCATTACCAGAGTCATTAAGAGCAACACTAACAATATTGCAACAATCATTAAAGCTAACGTCATCACAAAGTAAATTAATTTACAACGATTTCTGGGTGAATTTTAGTGATGATATCTTGCCAGAATTTAGTGAAACATTAATAGATAATTGATTTGGTTGGGTAAAAATATGATTGCGCCGAATATTCGTGAGTATCTAAATAATGTTGCTATCAAATTGGATAATGTCGGTCACGGTCAACGTGGACCAATATTGGATGAAGCACAAGCATTTTTAGGCTATTCAAGACAAACCATTTATAGGCTATTAAAGCAAGTTTGTGGCTGGTCTAGTGAGCGCAAAGCTAGAACAGATAAAGGAAAAATGACAGTTTCAAGTGAATCACTTTTAGCATTAGCAACAATGAGTCGCGAATCAGTGCGAGATAATGGCAAGCAAACAATGTTTACCACCACTGCACGTGGCATATTGGAACAAAATGGGCATGAAATTAATGTCAGCAATGCGACGCTTAATCGTTTAATGAGACAAAGGAAGCTAAATGTAAAAGCGCAACAAGTAGCAAATCCTGTACAGTCGTTACGCGCATTACATCCGAATCATGTTCACGAAATTGATCCGTCATTATGCTTGATTTATTACATGAAAAATAAACAGCATATTATGCGCGAACGTGATTTTTATAAAAACAAGTTAAAAAACTACGCAAAAGTTAAATACAAAGTCTGGCGTTATACTTTGTATGACAGAGCATCAGGCATGATTATACCTTGGTACGTTGAAGCTGCAGGCGAAAACCAACACTCATTATTCCAGTTTTTAATGTTTGCTTGGGGTAAGCAAGATGGGCGTTTATTTCATGGTGTACCAAAGCTATTGTATTGGGATAAAGGTTCGGCTAATACATCATCAGCAATCAAGAACTTGCTAGACCATTTAGAAGTTAAATATCTAGAACACGAAGCAGGTAATGCAAGAGCTAAAGGTGGCGTTGAAAATGCCAATAATATCATCGAAACACAATTTGAAAGTCGTTTAAAGTTTCAACCTGTCAGCAGTATTGATGAGTTAAATCATGCAGCAATGAACTGGGCGGAGGCATATAACGCTAATCGCTTACCTGGGCAAGATACACGCCTACGTCGTATAGGGTTATCAGAACCTGTATCACGTCAATCACTTTGGCAACATATTACGGCAGAACAATTACGCACATTGCCATCAATAGAAGTTTGCCAAGCCCTTATGGCAAGTCGTGAGCAAGAGCGACAAGTGAAAGCTGATTTAACCATTAGTTTCAAACATCCACAATCAGAATCATCATTAGTCTATAGTTTAAACGGCTTAGATGGTATTGCGGTTAAAGATAAAGTCAGTGTGCGTTCATTAGTTTACGGTGATTGTGCTATTCAAATTGAAGCACCTCGTTATGACGGTGAAGCACTGATTTATCGTATTGAGCCAGATCGCAATTTTGATAAGTTTGGACAACGTTTAGATGCACCTGTAATTGGCGAGGAATATAAATCTAAAGGTAATACAGAAATTGAACAAGCAGCAAAAGCGATGGATCAAGTGGCATACCCAAATATGACCGAAGATGAAATCAAAAAAGCGAAGCAAAAACAAGTTGCGCCGTTCGGCGGTCAGCTCAATACACTCAGTTATCTAGATGATATTAATCATCCTGCTTACTTTGAACAAAAAGGCAATGAAATTGAGACACCGGAACATTTAAAGCCGGCAACCACAACATTAACGTTAACCGCAGCTTTAATGCGTATTACAAGTTCAATCGGTCGCAGATTAACAACTGATGAAAATAAGTGGCTATCGGCTCGTTATCAAGATGGTGTACCGGAAGATTCGTTAGATTCACTAATTCGTACATTTACAACACCTGTTGCAGTTGGTAACGGTACGACAGGGTTTAGGAGTGTTAAATAATGCTGAAATTAAAAAGCGTAATGACGCAATTCAATATCAAACAGGCGCAACTCGCCAAGCATATTGATTACAAAGGCAATTCAATCAGCCAAGCAGTAATTAGCCAGCTTGTTAATCACAATATTTGGCCACGCTCTATTAAGCGTGAAGAACTAGAGCAGAAGATTGAAAAGGCATTAATAAAATTAGGTTTAAGCAATGATTATTTACTAAATATTTTTGAAGAAGAAACTGACACAGCCGAAATCTTGGCGGACGACGCTGTGCCAGTTGACTCAAATGAAAAACACTTAACAAAGGAGTCAGCCTATATGTTACTACGAAAACAAACTATAAATCGAGATGCGCGGGCACATTTCCGCATTCCTCGGGATCCATTTACGGATGAAATGACCGAAGATGCCGACGTTTATCTATCCGATGATATTCGTTACGTTCGTGCAGCAATGCGTCAAACGGCAAAGCATGGCGGAATGCTAGCAGTAATTGGCGAATCAGGTAGCGGTAAATCAACACTGCGCCATGATTTAATTGATTGGATCAATATTAATCATGAACCAATAACAGTTATCGAACCGTATGTATTAGGGTTGGAAGATAACGAAATCAAAGGTAAATCACTTAAAAGTATGGATATTAGTGGTGCAATCATCAATGCGATTGATCCACAAGCAAAACCAAAACGTAGTGCTGAAGCACGAGCAAGGCAAATGCATACTTTACTTAAAAATAGCGCATTATCAGGTCGTAAACATTTAATGATTATTGAAGAAGCGCATGGTTTATCAATTCATACGCTTAAGCATTTAAAACGCTTTTATGAGCTACAAGAAGGCTTTAAAAAACTGCTATCAATTATTTTAATTGGCCAAACAGAATTACAAACAAAACTATCAGAATACAATCCTGAAGTTCGTGAAGTGGTTCAGCGTTGTGAAGTTGTGAACTTAAAACCACTGGATTTTAAAGTTGAAGAATATATCAAGCATAAATTTTCACGTATTGATATGGACTATACAACGTTATTTGATTCATCTGCATTTAATGAAATCATCAGTCGGTTACGTGTTGCAACAACACGTCGAGGTGAAAAGCAAGTGCGTTCATTATGTTATCCATTAGCAGTAAATAACCTTGTTTCTAACGCATTAAATCTAGCTGCACGAATAGGCGCACAGCAAGTTACAGGTGAAGCGATTGTTGAATGTATTAAAGATCGGGGTGATATGTGATGGATAAGAAAACAACAAATACATTTAAAGTTAGATGGAATTTTGAATTGGAAATGGTTGTTGAAATAGATCATTCAATAATGACCAAAGAAGAACTAGTCGAAATAAATAACTTCTGGATAGATGCAGATGATTTTCTAAATGAGTGTGATGGAAATGTATTACATGCAGTATTAAAACGATTAGCCAAATTTTGTTTCTGGTTAAACACTTGTGAAGATTACGGTACAGATTATCTCATCGAACAGTTTGACTATGAAAAAGAAGGTAAAGGTCATGAAGGTTGGCCCAAAATGGATGGTTCTATGGGCATAAAAATTCTTAGTTGTGATTCTCTAGAATTTCATGAAAGTAACATGTTTATCATCGATGAGGACAAGAATAATGACAAATAATCAACTTATTAATGATAGCTTAAATGCTGTCAATAAAGCAGTTAAAACTTTATCAGATGAAGCGTTGACGGTGATTGGTTTTTATCATGATTCACTTTCAAAGCCAACTATTGAAATTGAGCATCACCCTAAGTGCAATAAATATATAGATGCTGGTCAAGCAACGTATTATCGACACGAAGGGCACTATCGATTTGGGCAGTTTGAATTAAATGGCTGTCGAGTTATATGGAAAGAACGTGATATTAGTCGCTTGCATTAATCGAATAGGAGCTATAGAAATGATAAAGACTAAAAAACGTATTAAAGCTACCGCATCAATCTATGTTGTGCAATCTAAAGAACAAGCATCAGAAGCTATTAAATATTTGGGCGATATACAGCGTGAATTAATCCGATTAGAAACTGAAATGAACGACAAAATCGCAGATATTACAGAAAGTTATTCATCAAGTATTGAAGTGTTAAAAAAGAAGGCAACAGAAATACAAAAAGGTATCCAAATTTGGTGCGAAGCAAACCGTGATGTTTTAACAAACAATGGTAAAGTTAAATCAGCCAATTTAGTTACTGGTGAAGTGCAATGGCGTAACCGCCCACCGTCGTGTGTTATTCGTGGTTTAGAAACGGTTATAGAAACACTAAAAAAACTAAAACTGGAACGATTTATTCGTACAAAAGAAGAAGTTAATAAAGAAGCTATTTTGAATGAACCAAACGTTGTCGCTCATGTGCCGGGTATTACCATTAAAAAAGATGTAGAAGATTTTGCGATAGTACCTTTTGAACAGGAGGTTATCTAATCATGCAAACACAAGATTTTTATATTCTGCATCAATTTATATTAAGCCAGACAGCTAATTTTATAGTTCACTGTAAAGAGTATGGTTTATCTGAGTTTGAAGTGGATCGCATCATCGACGAACTAGAGGAATTAGCAAATGGCTAAATTCTCTAGCCCTAAGCGTTATATGCCCGACCATTATATTTCAATCAGTCATGAACATTCATTTATGCGTGAAGTAACAGGTCAGGGCTATATTGATGGAAAGCTGTACGATGAACTTTATGCTGAATATGTAAAATTAAAATCAGCTAAAACATTAAAACAGCGTTTTGTTAGTTTTTTAAGGTGTTTTTATGACAAATAATAATGAAAAGTATATTGAAAAAATCAAAAAACTTTTAGCGTTAGCAAAATCAACAAATCCACATGAAGCCGCTATTGCTATGAATCAAGCCATCAAATTGATGGTAAAACATAATATCAGTAATAAAGATGTGGAATTATCTGAAATTGAGGAACATGTGTCAAAACATGCCCCTTCAAATGCAGAGAAACCACCAAGATATTTTTCAATATTAGTAAGTATCATTTCAAGCGCATTTGGAGTGCGAGCTTATTTTACTTGGGAAAACAATAAACGGAAGGTTTCATTTTATGGACTAAGGGAACGACCACAATTAGCCGCTTATACCTTTGACGTTTTAAGTGTTCAATTAGTTAAAGCTCGGAAAGAATTCTTATCGCAACAAAATGGTAATTGTAAAAAAATCACTAAAATCAACCGAGCTGATGCGTTCTGTGTTGGCTGGGTTAATGGTGTTTATCAATTAATTGAAGATTTTGCAATGACTGATGAGGAACTAAATCTATTAGCTGAATATAGAAAGACAAAAGATTTATCACCAGCTAAGGTTAGAGATGCTAAAAAGTGTAATGGTTCAGACTCTTCACAATTTATTGGTTACTTACAAGGTAAAACCGCTCAATTGAATCATGGTGTATCAAGTTCAGGTTATTCTCCATCACTAATAGGGGTTAAATAGATGAAATCTAAATATATCAAACTGATCCATATTGCAAAATCTCAACTTAATCTTGATGACGATACCTATCGTCATCTATTACTGAATATAACTAAAAAAACTAGCACCAAGGATATGACTGTTTGGGAACTGGAAAAAATTCTAAATAACCTTAAATCAAAAGGTTTTAAAGTTAAATCATCAAAAAAAACGGGGAAGATAACTGCTACAGAACCTGTTCATAAAAAAATACGTTCATTATGGCTAGAACTAGCTGATGCAGGTGAAGTAAAAAACCGCTCAGAAAAAGCTATCAATTCATATGTAAAACGTATTACTGGTGTTGAAGTGATGGATTGGCTTACCAAAAAACAAGCAATGGTTGTAATTGAAAGCCTAAAAAGTTGGCAAGCACGCATATAAAGGAAGAAGTATGAAATTAACACGTTGCCCAATTTGTCATAACGAAATTAATTTAGAAGCATTAGTCGAAGATGATTCTGGCAGAGAACTACTTATATTAGTAAGTAATTTAAGCTATGGCTGTGCTAAACCGATGATTGCCTATATTGGTTTATTTCGTACTCAAAAATCAAATTTAAGTAATTCTAGAGCAGTAAACTTAATTAATGACGTTCTAAAATTATATCAACCAAGCAGGCATCTAGCTCACGCACTACGGGAAACAGTTAATAATATTCACGCAAAGCGTGCATTGGGTGAATACAAACCGTTTAAAAATCATAACTATTTGAAATCTGTTTATGAATCAACTAAACATTTATTTGCATACGTTGAACATAAAGAAGAAGACAAACCAAGTCGTAGTAGTAATGAAGAATATTTTGAACAGATGTATAGGGCTGGTGTTGACTTTAGTAAATTAGAAAAAAATATACCTGGTGCACTAGATTGGTATAAGAACAAAACAGGAGCGTAAATTATGACTAAGTCTGCAATGTCTATTAAACGTCATGAATTACTAACACATGTATCATTATCTGTAGCTAACGATGCGATGGATTACGGTTTACCTGAAGATATTGCAGCACAGTTAGGTGATAGCATTGCAAATACAATTTCAGAACTATTTGGAGGTCAAAACTTCACATTTCCACGTGATTATATCTTCAAACTTAACCAACGTGATCTACAAATCTATGATGCATTTAAAGGTAACAACTATGCAGAGCTAAGCCAAAAATATAATATGACTGAACGTGGTATCAGGAAAGTAATTGACCGAGTTCATAAACGAATGATAAAAGAAAAACAACCAACACTGTTTGATTTTAATGACGCCTAATTAATTTTTGAGCAAAATTTTTTAGGCAATTTTTTATTTCATATTTTGTAACACTTTTTCAAAAAACAATTTCATTATTTCCCTGTTTATTTTGTTATATCCCATTTATCTCATCATTCTATTATTATTTATCATGTTCTATTTCATCTTTGAAAAAAACAGTCGTTTTTACTTTAGCCATGGTTTTTTCATCATTAGTATATTCTGCAGGAGCAGACTCAACTTTATCAAGGCCGCCATGTTGATCAGCAAATTTTTTCCCTTGTTGAAGCGCTTCTTGCATTTTGCTTTTCACTAACATTGTCATATCCATACCTTTGTTATTATCATCTTTAGGGAAATTGATCAGATTCATAACGGTATCTGTATCACCTTTATAAATTGCTGTGATAAATTTTTCTGATACTTTTTCTGGAGTATCTTCAGTCGAACACGCTGTAACGATCAATGCCAATAAAAAAACGCTTAAAAATTTCATTAGTAATTTCATTTTTATTTCCATTATCAAATTTAATTTATAAAATATTTTACATTCTTTCTTTTTGATTAAACTATACAGATAGCATCAAAGGAAAGAGGTAAAATAATACTATGTAATAAGATAATCGCAAAGCAACTTTATTTTGAAACATTACTTTTTAAAATTTACAAGAATATCTTGCCAATCTTGATCTAATTTAGCTTCAATAGTTATTGGTTTATGGTTAAGAGGATGGGAAATCTCTAACTTACTCGCATGTAACATCAAGCGTTTAACGCCAAAATAATTGGCAAAAGCACGGTTTTGATGAAGATCGCCATGTTTACTGTCTCCCAAAATAGGATGAAAGATATGTTTCATATGACGACGTAATTGGTGCTTACGCCCTGTTTGTGGTTTTAATTCAACAAAACTATATCTTGCTGTTTCAAATTTACCAACCTTAACCGGCACTTCAATTTTGCTAATAGATTTATAAAAAGTGACTGCATCTTGTGCTGGTTTATTTTTATCAGAAAATTTGTCAGCGATTTTATCTAGTTCTTCAACTAAAGGGTAATCGATCACAGATTCACCCTCAAGATAACCACGCACAATAGCATGATACGTTTTCTCAATTTGTTTTGTGGCAAATTGTTCTGACATGAGCCTTGCTACATCACTAGAAAGGGCAAACAGCAACACACCAGATGTTGGCCTATCTAGTCTATGCACAGGAAAAACATGTTGGCCAATCTGATCTCGTAACGTTTGCATAACAACAACTGTTTCTTTTTTATCTAACCAACTGCGATGCACAAGCCAACCCGATGGTTTGTTAATCGCAATTAAAGCATTATCATGATAAAGAATTTCAAACATAGTCTATTTTATTGAAAACCAATTAGAAAAATAGCCTTTCAAGTTCAGCAGCTATACTTGGGCTATTATTATCGCCAATAGCATAACTAGCTTTTGCTTTCACTTCATTATCAGCATTCCCCATAGCAATCCCTAATCCAGCAATAGATAACATACTTATGTCATTATAACTATCACCAAAAGCGACTATTTCGCTTAAATCAATATTTTCATGCTCAGCCCAATGCGTTAAACCATTTCCTTTAGTATTACCTTTAACCGCAACATCTGCTCGATTTGACCAAGACCATTCACACGAGAACACATCTAATGCATCTACCGCATTTGAGAATTGTCGTAGAGCAGGAAGGTTATGACTGCTGGTTGCAAATTTAAAAATAGCGCCAGATTGATCAATCACGTTTTCAAAACTCGCTACTTTTTTGATTTCTGGCTGTAAAAAAGGGGGCAATGTTTTGACCCATTTAAAAAAGCCTTCTAGATGATCATCTAACACTTCATAAGTCATCATTTGATCAGTATAAACTAAAGTATGGATACCATATTGGTTAACTAGTTTTAATAGCATTCTTGCTTGATCTTTAGTCATTGGTTTAGCAGCAAAAGCGTTTTGCTTTTCAAAATCATAAAGATAAGATCCATTACAACAAATTGCGGGGGTTGATAATTTGAGTTGATAATAATAAGGATAAATTACAGAATGGTGACGCCCAGATACTAAAATGACTTTCACGCCTTTAGCACTGATTTTTTTTATCATCTCAATAGTTTCTGGTAAAACTAAACGATTACTGGCTAGTAACGTGCCATCCATATCAAAAGCAACCGCTTTATACTTCATATAATCCCCTCTTTTTTATTTCTAATCTTTGTTATAAAGATTAGCTGAGTATTAGAACTTCAATAAATTTAAAATTCAATTTTTTGACGCCCAACAAATGAATGCGATAAGGTAGTGCCATCCACCATTTCAAGTTCACCACCAACTGGAACACCATGAGCGATTCTTGTTGCTGTCACATTGAACTGTGCACACATTTGCGCAATATAATTGGCGGTTGCATCACCTTCAACGGTGGGATTAGTGGCTAAAATAACTTCGTTGATTGATTCTGACGCTAACTTGTTTTTCAATAAATCAAGGCCAATATCGCTAGGACCGATACCGTCTAATGGCGATAAATGGCCTAACAATACAAAATAACGACCACTATATTGTCCGGTTTGTTCTATGGCAACTATATCTGCGGGAGTTTCGACAACGCAAAGCTGCCCACTATTTTGACGACGAACATTTGCACAAATAGCACAGATTTCTTGTTCGGTAAAAGTTCGACACTCTTTGCAATGACCTATATTTATCATCGCTTCATGTAGCTCATGAGCTAATTTTATGCCACCTTGTCGATTGCGTTGCAATAAATGAAAGGCCATTCGTTGTGCCGATTTGGGACCAACGCCCGGTAAACAACGCAGTGCTTCTATAAGCGATTCTAATAATGGGCTTATTTGCATGTATTATTTGATTCTCATATATTTAAATTTTAAGTTAATAATACCTTTTTTCAATAATCTATCAAACAAGAATTATTTTATTTGTTTAATTTAATAATAATGAAAGTTGAAAAAAACTTACAGAAAATTAATAGTTAAAATAATGCATAGCGACAACTGTTTTCAGAAACAATCGTTAAATTAATACTTATTGCATATAAATTTTAGACTATTGTTTACTCTTGCTATGATAGTAACTTTTCGGTTCTTCACCCTTTAAAAGGCGCATAATATTACTATTATGACGAATGATAATCAAACAAGAAAGCATAGCAACAGGTAAAGTAAGCTCAGGTTTGAATAACCAAACATAAAATGGCGCCATAAGAAACCCGACTATCGCAGCTACCGAAGAGTACCCAGTTATGAATAACGTAACTAACCAAGTTAAAATAAAGCAGCCTGTAAAATCAAATCCTATGGGGACCATCATACCTAACGCAGTGGCAACACCTTTACCACCACGAAAATGAAAAAAACAGGGAAACATATGCCCTAAACAAGCAAAAATACCAATAATACCTAAAAAGAAAGGAGGAATATCAAGTCGATAAGAAATATAAACCGGAATCGTACCTTTTAGCATATCAAAAATTAAAACAAAAATGGCGGGTAATTTACCATTAAGCCGTAAAATATTGGTTGCCCCTGGATTATGCGAACCATGTTCTGAAGGATTAGGCAAATGCATGATATGGCTAATAATCATTGCACCAGAAAGCGACCCCAAAAAATAGGCCATTATGATCATTAATATCATTTGAAATGCCACAATATCACTCCTTTCATTTGCCGCCTTTAATAATCGAACGCTAAATGCTAATCAGCACCTTAAAACCTGTATCTAACCCTACTTGCTGGTAAAGTATAATAGAACAGGCGTCATACCTTGCCTGTTCTATCTAAGCTAAGCAGTAATAATACAATCCTACTTAGTTTATTATTTTTCCAACAACGGTTTTAAATATTTTCCAGTGTAGGAATGTTTAGATTTAGCAACCTCTTCAGGTGTCCCTTCGGCAATAATCTCTCCCCCACCATTACCCCCTTCTGGACCTAAATCAACTATCCAATCAGCTGTTTTAACCACATCCAAATTATGCTCAATCACAACAATTGTATTGCCTTTATCTCGCAATGAATGCAATTGCGCTAGTAATTGTTTAACATCAGCAAAATGTAGACCTGTTGTTGGTTCATCTAATATATATAAAGTGCGTCCAGTATCTCGCTTCGATAATTCTTTTGCAAGTTTTACACGTTGTGCCTCACCACCTGATAATGTTGTTGCTGATTGCCCAATGGTAATATAAGAAAGACCTACATCAATTAAGGTTTGTAATTTACGAGCAATCATCGGTACTGCATCAAAAAATTCACGCCCTTCTTCAACTGTCATATTCAAAATCTCGTTAATAGACTTACCTTTATATTTGATCTCTAAGGTTTCACGATTATAACGAGCGCCATGACACTGATCACAAGGAACATAAATATCCGGCAAAAAGTGCATTTCCACTTTAATTAAACCATCACCTTGGCAAGCTTCACATCGTCCGCCCTTAACATTAAAACTAAATCGCCCCGGATTATAGCCTCGTGCGCGGGATTCTGGTACACCAGCATAAAGTTCACGGATAGAAGTAAAAAATCCAGTATAAGTTGCAGGATTAGAACGTGGTGTACGCCCGATTGGACTTTGGTCGATCGCAATGACCTTATCAAAATGGTTAAGCCCTTTAATGGCTTGATATGGCGCTATTTCTGTTTTTTCGGCACCATTGAGTTCATTTTGTGCAAGAGGATATAACGTATCATTAATTAGTGTTGATTTACCTGAACCTGATACACCAGTAATACAAGTAAATAATCCAACCGGAATATTTAATGTTACATCTTTAAGGTTATTTCCGGTAGCGCCAATAAGTGATAACATTTTTTTCTTATCAACTTTGGTGCGCGTAGTTGGAATTTCAATCTTTTCTTTACCAGATAAGTATTGGCCTGTTAAAGATTTTTTACATGCCATAATCTGCTTAGGCGTACCTTGCGCAACAACTTCACCACCATGAACCCCTGCTCCAGGTCCAATATCAATCACATAATCAGCAGCCATAATTGCTTCTTCATCATGTTCAACCACAATGACAGTATTACCTAAATCACGTAAATGCGTTAAAGTGTCAATTAGACGAGTGTTATCACGCTGATGCAATCCGATAGAAGGCTCATCTAATACATACATCACGCCAACCAGCCCCGCACCAATTTGGCTAGCTAATCGAATACGTTGCGCTTCTCCTCCTGATAAGGTGTCAGCAGAGCGTGAAAGTGTTAAATAGTTAAGCCCAACATTAATCAAAAATTGTAAACGGTCGTTGATCTCTTTTAAGATTTTTTCGGCAATTTGAGCTCGTTGCCCTGTTAATGACAACTGATCGAAAAAATCTTTCGCTTTTTGAGTGCTTAAATCACTAATGGCTGGTAGATTAGTATCATTAATAAATACATTTCTTGCTGCTGTACATAACCTTGATCCGCCACAACAAGGGCAAGGTCGATGGCTAATATATTTGGCTAACTCTTCACGGATAGTTTGTGATTCAGTTTCTTTATACCGACGAGCTAAATTATTAATAATGCCTTCAAATGGATGTTTACGCTTAACTACATCACCGCGATCATTTGAATAAATAAATTGGATTTCGGTATCACCTGAACCATTTAATAAAATATCTTTTACCTTTTCAGGTAATTTTTCATAGGGTTTATCAATATCGAATTTATAGTGATCCGCTAATGATTTTAACATCTGAAAATAGTAAAAGTTGCGACGATCCCAACCTTTAATCGCACCTGCAGCTAACGAAACTTCTGGCATTTGCACAATACGTTTTTGATCAAAATATTGTTGCACCCCCAAACCATCACATTCGGGACATGCGCCGGCTGGATTATTGAACGAGAATAATCGAGGCTCTAACTCTGAAATACTATAACCACAAATTGGGCAGGCAAAATTAGCCGAAAACAGATATTCTTCAGCTTGAGGATCATCCAAATTTGCCACTTTAACAATGCCATTAGTGATCGAAAGCACGGTTTCAATCGACTCGGCCAAACGAAGCTTTAAATCATCACGAATACGGAAACGGTCAACAACAACCTCAATGGTATGCTTTTTTTGTAGTTCAAGAATGGGGGGATCAGAAAGATCATAGACATCACTATCAACTCTTACTCGAATATAACCGCTAGCGGCTAATTGCTCAAACAACTTAACAAATTCACCTTTACGCTCGGTGACCACTGGGGCTAGCAGCATATATCGATTTTCAGTTGGCAATGCCATAATACTATCGACCATTTGTGATACCGTTTGTGCTGCTAATGGTAAATGATGATTTGGACAGCGAGGCTCACCAATTCGGGCAAAAAGTAAACGTAAGTAATCATAAATTTCAGTGATGGTTCCAACTGTTGAGCGCGGATTATGCGAAGTCGATTTTTGCTCAATCGAAATAGCTGGCGATAAACCTTCAATATGATCGACATCAGGTTTTTCCATCAATGATAAAAACTGACGAGCATATGCTGACAACGACTCAACATAACGTCGCTGCCCTTCCGCATAAAGAGTATCAAATGCTAACGAAGATTTACCCGACCCCGAAAGACCGGTGATAACAACTAACTTATCTCTTGGAATGGTTACATTAATGTTTTTTAGATTGTGCGTGCGAGCGCCACGAATATCGATATCTTTGATTGACATAGATCTCTTCTTATGTATGTTTTTCAAACAAAATGAATGGAAATTTAACTGTATATTATAACAGTAATAATCGATTAAATATACTACTATATAGGCAAATACATTATTTGATAATTTTTACACCAAAATATAAACTTTCATAAGTTTTTTTGACAAAAATATCAACTGAAACACTTATTTCTAAATTAAAATAAAAAACGGTCATAAATGACCGTTTTTTACAGATATAAATTAATCGATTAATGTAGGAGTAGCATCAACAGGGATAATTGCACCACGATATTGTATAACCGTACCTGCAACTAAATGGCCTTGTGACGCTGACTGCGAAGGATTTCTTCCACTTAAACGCGCACCAAGGTAGCCTGCACTAAACGAATCTCCCGCAGCGGTAGTATCAATCACTTTATCTTTTGGGATCTTATTCGCTGGAACGTCAAAACGACCTTCAGCAGAATCAATGATGCAACTATCACTACCACGTTTAATAACAATTTCAGTCACACCAAACTTCCTTGTACGTTCAATTACTTGCTCATAAGGCAATTTGCCCCATAATAAATCTTCATCATCTAGCGTCAAAAATGCAATATCGGTAACGCTAAGAATATCGGCATAAACACTACGAGCCAAATCAAGGCTACGCCATAAACGTGGACGGAAGTTATTATCAAAAATAACTTTACCACCATTGGCCTTAACACGTTTTAAAAGATCTAATAATTTAAGAATACTTTCAGCATCCAAAATAGCAATACTAATACCACTTAAATACACATAATCACACTGTGCAATTTGCTGCGTTATTTTATCTGTTTCGGCTGTTTGCAACCAAAATTTAGCTGCAGCGTCATTACGCCAATAATAAAAAGAGCGCTCGCCCTGCTCGTCGGTCACAATAGAATAAAGACCAGGCATCTTATCTGACATTCTTTGCACTAAATCAGTTTGAATATTTTCTTTTTGCCAATTATCTAACATCTCTTGACTAAAAGGATCAGTGCCAAGCCCTGTCACATAGTGAATCGAAAAATTATTGCCTTTTAATAAACGAGATAAATAAACAGATGTATTGAGCGTATCACCGCCAAAGCTACGCGTAGTCGAATCTTGTTTCATCGACAATTCAATCATACATTCGCCGATCACAGCGATATTTGTCGTCATATTATACCTATATCCTTAATCTAATTATAAATAATCCAGTGCTATTTTCACCACAACTTTGCGAACTGTTTCAATTTTATTACCAACAGCACAAAGCGGTTTATGTACCTCATTGGGTAAAAATACAATAAAATCATTTTTTTGTAATATTAACATGGTTTCTTCTTTTGGTGTTTCGACAAAAGCAATATCGTTTTCTGCCAATTTATTGTCTAACATTTTGGTATAGGGCGGTAACATGCTCACAGCCATTCCCTCTTGCCCTTCCAGAACAATCTGAACATCGATATATTTTTCATGATATTCCGGCTTAGCATCATAAATATGACGCGTTTGACTCTCAGACACCATAAAGAACATCTTATCGCCATCAATATCATAGCGCCCTATAGGTGTATTAATATTGACGTTGTCTTTAATATATTCAATAGATTGTTTTATTCTGGAAGGTAAATAAGGAACTAACCTTAAATGATTAATATTACCTAAAATCATACTAAAAGATCCTTAAAATATTGATGAAAATAAATACCGACAATTAAATTACTCACAACTAACATACCCCATGATAATCTAATTTAGTTGATAAAGAGTATATACTTAAGTCATCTGTTTTTGTAGATCATTTGTTAATAAGTTTTTATTGGTATGTTACAATTTGGAAATCATTATAAAAAAGGTAAACAAATGAAGATTTTTATAATAAATTTAGAAAAAGAATCAAAAAAAAGAGAACACATCAAAAAAGAATGCGAGAAATTAAAACTAGATTTTGAAATTTACAATGCCATTGATGGCAATACTTTATCTGATTCATTTATTCAAAATACGGTCTACGATTATCCAAATAACCTTTTAACAAAGGGTGAAATAGGCTGTGCACTCAGTCACTTAAATATATATAAAAAAATTATTCAAAACAATTTACCTTATGCCTTAATTCTCGAAGATGATGCCGTATTACATAAAAAATTACCTGATTTCTTAAATAGCTTTAAAGCTAAAAATACTAAAAAAGGTATTTTTTTATTAACTGCCGATTTTCACTATCTTGTTAACAAAAAATTTAACTTAGATAGTTTTGAGGTTTTTGAAGTAACAAGAGCAGTTAGAGCCAATGGATATATCATCACTCATGATACCGCAAAAAAGTTAATTAAATTTTTATTTCCTATTCGCTATGAAGCTGATATGTTTAGAATAATGAAGTTATGTACCGGTATCAAAATATATGCAACATTACCCAGTCTGATAACAACTAATGATAAGAATTTATTAAATTCATCAATACATACTGATAGAGCACCACTCATCGAGCAACGTTCTGAGTATAGAAAAAAGCTATTTAAAAAAGATAAGAAAAAAAGAATGATAGCATTATGGCTTAGAAAACAATTCATTAGTAGGTTTGAAAAAACAAAATACTATATAGATTAGACACTCGATCAATAAATCTATTTTAAAGAGCCTTGGCATAATTAAAAAACAATATTTTCCCAAACTATTTTGGGGGTGAATATTAAATTTGGGAGAAAACCTAATTACTTAATAAATTATTCTCAACTGAATTTTTATCTGCAGCCCCCTATATTCACACCTTAGATATCACCACCCTCGACAGCTATCACTGTACCTAAGCCACTCCTGACTGGGGTTCTGTTCACAGTTCAAGCCATCTTTGCTAACAAAGAAAAGACACAAAAACACCACAAAAAAAACTTAAATAAAATCAATACCTTTCCTGACCAATTTTTTGTGAGTAAAAATAGTAACTTAATGTGTTTTTTGAATATAGGGAGATATGACATAATGCGCAATGCAACAAGTAGGCTTTATTTACTACAATGGTGCATAAAAATAATAATGGCTAAAGTGCATACTAAGCAAAAATTAACAATTAAAAAATTAATTATAGAATTTAATGACAGAGTTAACTGTCAACTTTAATTGATAAATACACAAAATTTAAATATCATCCGTAGAGATGACATCAATTGCACCACAAGCTTTAAATAACCATTTTAAAGATCCCCACAAAAATGGCATATGATAAAAAGTAACTTCAATCAAAAAATGCGTATCTCTAATTTCCAAATCATCAAACAGATAAGCTTTCCACCAAAACCATTGCCTATTATTGGGCTCTAGCCAATAAAGCCAAGCATCCAAAGACCATTTTTCATCTTCCTTTAACAATATAACCTGTTCTTCCCATGACAGGGTAGATCTATACGCTATTTTTTGTTTAGTTTCTTCTTTTGTTATTCCAGGAATGCAATTTTGAACAAAAGTATAAGGCAATATTTTTCCCCATTGTTCAAGGGATGGCCATTTGAGTTCATAGTAACTAGTAACAATTTCTAATGTTTTTTTTGCTAAATTAAGTACATCAACAGCATTAGACTCACAAGATATAATAAATCTAGCTATACCTATTCCAGTTGCTCTAATATTTGAATCAGGTGGTCGACTTAGCCTATCTCTTTCTAATAAAATTTTTAACCAATTTTCATCACTTATATGCATTCAGTCCTGAACCTTGTTTAATTTGCTCTTGTAGCTCTTTCAATTTTTCTTTTCTAATACCAAATTGATCGAATCCTTTTGTTCTATCAACAACTATAGGTTTATTAGGATAATTCTTTACTTCTGTTTCTTTAACAGCGTTTTTTCTTAAATCATCTAAAACTGATTTCGGAACCTCAAATTGTTTAATTGTTGCACCTTTCATTCCTTGGCTAAAACGTTTAGACAAAAAACTCTAGCGCTCTAGTTCTATCACCAAAATTTAAGAATAACATTTTATCACCAGTGACAGCAACATTACCGAAATCATCTATTAAAATTCTTGTATTAGCATTACCTTCTACTCTATAAACCGTTATCGTATCTTTATCTAGTTTAATTGTTTAGGTGTTGCTCAGTTTTGACCTCGGTTACAATTAGATTCTGCGTTGTTACCTACTTTAATTTTATAATATCTTTGCTGTTGCAAAAAACTCAAATAAAATCAATATCTTTCCTGACCAATTTTTTGTAAGTAAAAATAGTGAGTTAATGTATTTTTTATATTTTGAATAGAGGGATATATGCCACAGTAAGAAATGCAACAAGTAGGATTTATTTACTACAATGGCGCATACAAATAATAATGGCTAAAGCACATGCTAAGCAAAAATTGGCAATTAAAAAAATTAATTATAAAATTTAGTGACAGTATTAACTATCACTTTTTAATAACTAATACTCTAATATAGGCTAGGATTGTCAGATTAAGTTTGAGCTACTACACATTAATAATAAACCTTTGCCAATAAAATATCAGTTTACTCATCATTGACAAAATATATGTCAAAACTACATTCCAAATTAAGTCTACTCATTATTTTCATTTGTTCTGGCCATAATACAGGTCCATCATGACCAGCCAATGAACGCCATACACAATCAACACCCATAGTCACATTTTCATTTGTCTGTAATTTTTCTAACGCATCTTTACATGGTGATATTGTATTTAATAACCAATCTAAATGTTCTCTTAAGTCTTTAGATGTAATATAACCTTTTGATGATAAAAACCATCCAGAAGTTTTAATCTCTCTAATTCTTCCGATACGATTAATACTCTTCGTTCCAATAATATTTTTTTGCGTTGGTTCAATTTTCAAAAGTTCAGTTATCTTATCAGGATGAATATCATTCGGGTATATTAACAATGTCACATAACATTCATCACAACTTGGGTATTCTGGAGATACTGGGGTTCTCCTAGAATTTATTGAAATCATTTTATATAGTCTCCAATATTACCTATAACTTTTCCATTCTAATTAATATAATCACCATTATCTAAAATTCTCCCATGATGATCATTGCGTATATTATTATCTTTTTTGAGCGATTCAAGGGCTCTGCCCCATTCGCGTTTATTAATATTTTCACCAAAATATTTATTCAGAGCATTTGCTGTACTTTGATTTAATGTATTACCCCCACTTTGTAAAACTTTAGGAACTCTACTACTTGCACCAACACTAGGAGGAACTGGTAATGGTAATTCTTCTACATCCTATTGCTTTCGCCACTTCATACATATCTGCTGCTCTGCCCATTAAAGCTAACATTAAACCTGACTTTTCGTAACTGTACTTTTCTTGGTATGTCGTTTTCGCATCTAACGCGTCGATATTGACGTTTTCGCCTTGTTGCAAGGAACGCTAAAAAATGTTTTTAAAAATCAAATAAAATCAATGCCTTTTCTGAACAATTTTTTGTAAGTAAAAATAGTGGATTAGTGTGTTTTTTTATGTTTTGAATAGAGGGATATATGACACCATGAACAATGCAACAAGTAAGATTTATTTACTACAATGGTGCATAAAAATAATAATGGCTAAAGTGCATACTAAGCAAAAATTACCAATTAAAAAATTAATTATAAAATTTAGTGACAGTATTAACTGCCACTTTTAATAACGAATACATTAATATAGGCTAGGATTGTCGGGTTATGTTTGAGCTACTACAATTTATGCAGTAACAAGATCGCGTTTTGCTTCATTTAAAATATTAACAAATTCATCAAGTGGGAATTTTGGTTTTACCTGCTCTGCTAGTATTCTGGAATCAAAGAAAAACTCTATTTCTATATTAGAAATGCCTTTGTCTTTATTTAATTGGCAAAGCATTTGTCCTTTGTAAGATATTTCAATAGTTATTTCTTCATACTTATTATCACTAAAAAAATCAATTTCAAAATCAGTATTCATAATTAGTCATTCCCTTATTAGTTATTTCTTTTTTGGATCTAAAAAACCAGAAAAATAACCATCAGCATTATAGCGGATTCCTTGCCCGTTAGGTAACCTATATTCAACACCACCACGAGATAATTCTGTTCTAATCGTATTAGGATTCTCTAATACCTCCTTAACAAATTTACTAGCTGCCGCATTCTTTTGAGTGACATTACCTTTCAATGGTTCAAATGTTCCGCCTTGTCTACCCGCATGTTTCTCCCAAGCTCTAGCCGCCTCAGATAATCCTTGAGCATTTACTGGCTTATTGGCAGAGTTAACTAATTTATTGATATTTAAATTATTACCAACTTGTCCTGTCGCACTCGCCCCCCTTCCAGCTTTAGCAATACCTTCAACTTTAACCCATTTACCACCAATCCATTGTATCGTTTTGCCACCTAATGATGCAGTAGCAACTCCTGCCACATTATAGAAGGTCGCCTCTCCAACATCATGGCCTGTCATGCTACTTAATTCGGTTAATGCTGTTTCAAATGAATTCGCTGGTATTTTCTTATTAAACCATTCACTTGGAATTTGAGCAATTTTTTTACCAAATTCCCAAGCATCACTTTTTCACGATAATAATGCCCCGTCCGACGTTAATTGTGGGCGATTATTTTGTAAAAATAATTCAGGATTCTATACCGTTTCATTTCATTAGAATTCAATAACGGCTTATCACTTGACGAGTTGCATTAAGCGGGATAGGGTAAATAAAGTACAGTATAGCCTTATAGTCTTGTGAGATCCTAAATTGAATGGCTCAGTTTTATATACAGGTCATCCTATTGCAATTAAAACCGAGCAAATCAAATTGGTATTAGAGTTCATAACTTAGTTATAAATTGAATCATATATTCCAATTCTGCGAGCTTTATCACAGAATTGGAAAAAGCAAAACAAGGTTATTTAGGAATTTTTCCTGTCCACCAAATCGGCTTTTCATCCGCGCCTAAGTTATCAAAAACAGATAGAGGTATTTGTTTATAACTTATTGAGTAAGGTAATGTAGTTATAGCCACCATTACTGGCTCATATTCATAATCAGGATCTGATTTAAAGCCCTCATAACTTATCTTGGCAGATTCAACACAATAATGAAATGCATAAAAGTAACCATCAAAAATATCATATAAAGTTGATTTTGTTCTGTCTAAATCACTTTTGGCTTTACCTGATAAAATAGGCCCCCAATCAATGGCTTCTCTATCTAACTGTTTAAATTCTTCCTCGACCAATTTCATTAAAGATTCAGCCGTATCTAGCTCTTCTAACTTCAAATATCGACGATATAAACGGTCTGTTAAAATAGACCAATCTTCTTTGAGATATTTAGGCAAAAGATAATATGAAATACAATCAAAAAATAATTTCATATCACTGTCTGTTCCTAGAATAAATACAGAGCCCCCACCTCTAATACCAATAGTTAATAACATTATTTAATTACCTTTTATCTTTCAAAAATTCAATTTGTTTTGAGCTAATTATTCCGTTAGATTTCCGAACAATTCCGCGTCTAATTTTGAATTCTAACGCAGGTGTTAAATGCTGCCCTCTAACATCTATCCGAACTTGTTGCTGCATACCATTTGGTAAATGTTTTTGTCGTTCAAGTGCTTGTTTAGAAATATTATTAATCAGATTATCAGCGTATTTGACTATATTATAATTTTTCACTTCTATTGAACAAGTTGTGCCATTACAAAAATCAGGTCTTACACTCCCTTTTGTACCATGAGGGACTTCTACACCATCTTTATAACTTACTTGACCTCTATAATCAGAAGGTAGGCTGGCGGTAGAGCCTGCGATGCAGGCTTAAACTATAAGAAAAGAACGTATTAATTAACAGTAAAATTTAGTGACAGAATCAACCTATTTCATATTCTATTGATGTATTAATTGATTGTATAACTTCATTAACTTTTTCCAAAAAACATATACATTGATCTGGTATTTGGTACTTAAAATATATTTTTATCAAAAAATTATCTCTTCCTTTAGCATCTGGAAAATACTTATATATATTTTTACTTTCAATTACATTAATATAACTATTTAATTTTTCTTGCAATTTAAATAAATGAGGTTCGTAAGGGAAATCCCATGTTAAATGATCAGTTAATCCTAATTCAACTAAATTTTTATTATTTTTAGGAATTCCAATCATATCTAATTTATTTATTTCTTCTATAGACATACTATTAATTACCTTTTAGTTATCAGGTCTAACTACTTCTACTTTTGTTGGCGGTATTTTGGTCCCCCCTTTAAATCCAGGTTTACCATCACCAATAATTGTACCCCCATTTTTTTCTAAATCAGGAAAGCCAACTTTTTGATTATGTGTTAATGGCGCTTTATCAGAGCTTTTACATTCTATACATGTAATATTACCATTTTTATCTTTACCAATCATATCTAATCTGATTTTGGTACCATTTTCAGTTTCAAGTGTGACTTCTCTTGCCGATTTTTCTTGAGTTGAGCTAAATTCATCATATTTAGTTTGCTCATACTGTTTACCTTGTTGGTAATTTTGTTGAACTTGGGAACTAGTATTTGTATTCGGCGATGGCACCTTCGTTTTTGCACTATTTTCAAAAGTATAATAAGCACCATTATTAGTATATATCGGGTTACCTGCGGCATCAAATTTACCTGTATGGGTATAAACGCCGCCTTTAGGTCCTATAATATTATTGCCTTGTTGAGTATAACCGTTAGGAAGTATTGGCTGTTTTCCAGCTTTTACTCTATTAATACCCTCGCTTATTTGCTCTACTTCTTTTGCCGATAACTTCTGCCCTGTAGCTCTAACTTTCCAGGCTAAATCGCTCAAACCTTTTGCAGTAACTCCACCTGTTGAGAGTGAAAATAACATATCAGCATCTGATACTGATATGCCTAATATCTTAGAAAGCCCTTGTGCTGTTTGCGTATGATAAGTTTTGCCATTATAAATGACCATCAATCCAGTCGCACCATTATCAACCATTGACCATGTTAAATATGCACTTGGTAAACACCCCAATCCTGTGGCGCAAGCCGGTGATAATTCTACTGCTGCCATTCCATCTAAGACAGCCATCCCAACCTGAAAAGCTCCTCCTGCTCGGGTACTTATGCTCCATTCACTATCATAATAGGCTATTGTATCTGAAATCTTATTACCTGTCGTATAGTCAAATAATTCTTCAATTTGTTTATACGATAATTTAATTCCTCTTGTAAGAAAAGTTGGCAATTCAACTTCAATTTCAGCTGTTTGACCTTTCAATTGTTCTCTATAAGACTCTAACTCAGGGCTATTACCCAGCTCTTCTAGTGCTAAATACGCTGCTTTATCTGGGTCATCATCCGCTAATCCAGCTGAACAATGAATTAATGCACAAGCTGCTGCACGATATAATAAACCTTCTCGTTCGTTTCCTTTAGCAAGCTCGTCAATACGTTTCTTTTCTGTTGGGGTAAGTAGTCGGTTATTCTCAACCGCATTTTTACTCGCAGCTACCCCAGTATTCACATCTTGAATATCTCCACCGGCAGCGGCTATCGCAAGACCTGTCGCTAGTTGGGTTAGGGCGCTGACTTTTTGTCTTTCTTCTTGGTTTAGGTTTTTGATGTCTTTATCGGGGTAAAGGATACCCGCAATAACTTCTGCACCCCGTTCACCTATCGCTGCACCCATGCCACCTACAAGTGCAGAGTTACCTTGCAGCTCAGCAACCACCGCACCGAGTATGACATGGCTGACCGTGTTGGCGACGGTGTTTCCTTCGGTCTGTTGTTTGATAATAGTTGCTATCTTCGGCGCTAATGCCCCTGCGGCTGCCCCTGTCATATCACCACTGATTAAGCCATTGATAAGGCTAACCGCCATGTCAATGCCTTGACGGGTTTCACTGCCCATCGCCGACATCCCTTGGTTCATGGCTTCTTTGTAAGCGTCTTCGTAGATTTTTTGTTGCTGCTCGTCAGTTAAAACCAGGCCTTTGTTTGTTACTTTTAATTCGGTGTTATTGCCAATCTTGATGTCAAAGCCCCTTTGATAGCATAAAAAAAGAAAAAGTTAAATAAAATCAACGCCTTTTTTTAGCCGATTTTTTGTAAGTAAAAATAGTAACTTAATGTATTTTTTATATTTTGAATAGAGAAATATATGGCGCAATGAGCAATGCAACAAGTAAGCTTTATTTTCTACAATAGTGCATAAAAATAATAATCACTAAAGTAATACTAAGCGAAATTTAGTAATTTAAAAAATTAATTATAGGATCTAGTGACAGAATTAACTGTCACTTTTAAATGGTAAAGGCACAAAATTGAGAATGTAATCCATTTTAACTATAAATATAATAATCAATTTCTATTTCTGCTCTTATCCCATTAATAAAATTTAAGCTTTTAGTGTTAAAATATATTGCTGGCTTCTCATTATTTTCTATTTTTATTAAAATCATAAAAACAAAATTTACTTTGAAATCATTTTTAATTTTTAACAAAATGTTTTCTTTAGGTTTTAATAAAGTAATTATCTTATCTAATTGATCATTGACATCAAACGAAAACTCCTCTTTAGTAGCTACCGTCCAACTTGTTTCAACACTTTTGTTTCTTCCCCCTTCAGGAATTAATCCTTTTATTTTAGTTTCGTTTGGCTCTATACCCATTCTTTTTATTACATCATTTAAGTCAAAATCATCTCCATAAATAGAAAATGATACAGATACTGTCGTTCTATCCATTTTTATATCCTATTTTATAAAATAACCAGTTCTAATACCATCACCCAAACCACCTTTTCTAAATAACATTAACTCACCACTCTTCTTGTCAATATAAATATCATATTTAGAATTACTGCCTTTTCCAAAAAATTCTTCTTTAATCTTATGAGCATCAAATCCTTTTTTCTTAAGGTAGTTATCATTTGCCATTTTTATATCTGACTTTTTATTAGAATCATTTCTACTATCGTCATCATCAGGCGGTAATCCAGAAGCCCCTCCAGCTGTACTACTTCCAGTACCTGTTAACGTATTATCATTGTCTTTCTTAACACCTTCCTCTTTTAGGTGATCATTATAATAACGCTCATAAGTTTTTAGTACTGCATCTTCAAGGAATTGATCTCCCATTGGATCGACTAATGCAAGTTCAATTAGTCTTCGTTGTTCCAAATTTAGACTTTCTAAAAATGCTTTTGATTCCACCGCGGTAAGACCTTCTGCCATTAATACATCTACCGCATTAATACTAACTGGTGCACCAATTTCACTTGGGCGTACTAGATACCACGCAGCTCTAGCTAAATTATTATTCTCAACCGCATTTTTCCCTGCCGCAACACCAGTATTGATATCTTGGATATCACCACCGCTAGCGGCTATTGCTAGCTTTGTTTATCGCCTTTTTGTAGGAATTTTCATAGATTTTTGGTTGCTGCCTACCTTGATGTTAAAGCTGCCTTTGCCAGCATAAAAACACAAAAAACTTGAATAAAGTTAGTTACTTTACTGGCGGAATTTTTATATTTTGAATAGAGTGTTATATAACACAATGCACAATGCAACAAGTAGGTTTTATCTATTACATAAGCACATAAAAATAATAATGGCTAAAAAGTGGTGCTAAGCCAAAATAAGCAATTAAAAAATTAATTATAAAATTTAGTGACAGTATTAACTATCACTTTTCAATAATGAATACTTTAATATAGGCTAGGGTTGTCAAGTTAAGTTTAAGCTACTACAAATTAAGAAAACTCTATTGTCCCATCTTCTTTTATCCAAGCTGGCTCAGCAGGACAGTTATCATAGTAAAACCAAAGTCCATCCTCCATATCTGCCTCACTATTAGGGAATTTTATATAAAGCTTTTGCAATTGCTCATCAATCGATCCTTCTAAAAGCTTCCCTTTCTTATGCAATTTTAAATAACCATCTTTTAACAATTTGCTTAAGACTTCAAAAAAAATTTTCTTATTTTCTTCATATGAATAGTTACTGATTTCATCAGAAATAGAAGAACATTGTCCCCATAATAAATAGAAAGAACCAAATTCTGAATAAGCCTTTATATGATTATACTCTTGTGATGTTAACATATTTTCATTTTACCTAAATTTTAATTCTATATTCCTAAGACCATTTGCAAGCCTCATCATTTGAGGATTTCCTTTTATATCAACAGTCCAACGTGCTCCTGTGTTAGAGTGAGATACATTTCTTAATGTAATATTAGTGCCATCTTGCAACCGAACAGTATAAATACCATCAGCTCTTTTTGTTAATGGTTGACCAGCTAATTCTTCTACATAATTATGTATTTGTTTATCGGTCAAGTTTTGGCTATCATAAATTCTAGTTGTATAACGATTACCGCCATTTTGCCTAATTAATTGCCCATCAATTTTTAAATCTGTGGTAGGGTTATTTTTATCATAGATATCCCTTAATTCATCAAATCTTTCTTGCTGTTTCTGATTTTGGTATTTTTGGTTATCTTGATTGTGTCTATTATCATCGTCATCATCAGGCGGTAATCCCGGAGCACCTCCAACTGTACTACTTCCAGTTCCTGTTAACGTATTATCATTATCTTTCTTACCATCTTTCTCTTTTAGATAATCATTATAATAACGCTCATAAGTTTTTAGTACTGCATCTTTAAAGAATCCATCTCCCATCGGATCAATCGATGCAAGTCTAATCAAGCTTATTTGATCTGGTGTTAAACTACTTAAAAATTCTTCAGCTTCTTTATTGCTTAAACCATTTTTTACAAGAACATCTACAGCAGTAATCGTTACTTGGCTACCAATATCATTTGGAATAAATGCATCGATAAAACCAGTTGGGATATCTAGATAATCGATATATTTTTCAATAGTATTACTATTTATATCTGCTTCAGTTAATACTATGCCTGTGAGTAGTGCCATGCTAATTATTGCATCGGTAACTTGCTTTTTACATATTTGTTCTTTAAAACAATCTCTAAGAAGTGGTTTGGCTGTAATAGCAACCAAACCATTATTTTCAACTGCATTTTTCCCCGCAGCTACCCCAGTATTGATATCTTGGATATCTCCGCCCATCGCCGCAATGGCCAGACCTGTCGCTAGTTGTGATAGGGCGCTGATTTGTTGCCTTTCATCTTGGTTTAGGTTTTTGATGTCTTTATCGGGGTAAAGGATACCCGCAATAACTTCAGCACCACGCTCACCCATTGCTGCACCCATGCCACCCATAAGTGCAGAGTTACCTTGCAGCTCAGCAACCACCGCACCGAGTATGGCATGGCTAACCGTGTTGGCGACGGTGTTCCCTTCGGTCTGTTGTTTTATGATAGTTGCTATCTTCGGCACTAATGCCCCTGCGGCTGCCCCTTTTATGTCGCCACTGATTAAGCCGTTGGTAAGGCTAACGGCCATATCGATACCTTAACGGGTTTCACTGCCCATCGCCGACATCCCTTGGTTCATGGCTTTTTCGTAGATTTTTTGTTACTGCTCATCGGTTAAGACGGTACCTTTATCTGTTGCTTTTAATTTGGTGCTATTGCCAATCTTGATGTCAAAGCCCCTTTGATAGCATAAAAAAATAAGAAAAAAAATAAATAAAATCAATACCTTTTCTGACCGATTTTTTGTAAGTAAAAATAGTAACTTAATGTATTTTTTATGTTTTGAATAAAGGGATATATGACACCATGAGCAATACAGTAAACGGGATTTATTAACCATGGCGCATGAAAATAATAATGGCTAAAAAGTAGTGCTAAGCCAAAATTAGTAATTAAAAAATTAATTATCGAATTTAGTGACAGAATTAACTGTCACTTTTTACTGGTAAATATACAAAATTTAGGATAGGGATAGAATCATTTTTTATTTCCAAATATTTTCTTGGTTATCTAAATATTGTTTCCAATTAAAATATAACCGCTTTTCATTTTCCTCTTGAGTATGCTTAGAAGGATCATAATCATTAGATACAGGCATGTATCTCACGAAAGACTCTATTTCTTCAGGATAATCAAAATTTTCATAAATTGCTTCTACTTCACCTAATGGATCTTTAATGTCATTACGAATATTATATAATTGTAGTAACAAAATATATAACCATTTTGCGTTACTATAATTCTCTAAAGACCCAGCAATTTTATTCAATAAATCATCTAACTTAAAAATATTAGAGGAATTAACCATTGATAGTTCAAATACATCTTGATTACTACTACCATTAATAATCATATCATTTGCATAATTGATGACATCTTTCCAGCCAATAATATGATTTCGATATCCCCATGAAATATCTTTCCAATTTAGATAAATTCTATTTTTATTTAAATTAAAATTCATGATTATTTAACCTTATGATTAGGTTTCCCATTTATTTTACCACCTGAAATAAACCGTTGATGTGTAATATTTTGAGTTTTAGGATCTATAATATATTCAAATATACCACTTTTACCATTAAAAGAACCTTCTGTTTGTAATAAGGTTCGCTTAACACCATCACCGCCTGTTATTGTAAATACCTTACCTTTTTTAAGTTGTTCTTTGGTAATGAAGCTTGCTGCTCTATGCGATGGATCAGCTTTTAAGCCACTACCAGATCTATTATAAGCAATAATTTTATCAGCTACTCCAGATAAGGTTTTTAATTGGGCTACCTTTTGAACAACTTTTGAAGCAGCATTTCCCAACACAAATCCACTAGTAATTTCACTCCCAATTCTTCCTTTGGCATATCCGATCATATACCCAGCTGATTCAGGATCATGTTCTAAAGCATATTCATAAAGTTCTTGCCATTCAGTTGCCGAAACCTTTATATTATCATAAACTTTATCTAAATTCGTGACCACTTCATACATACCTACAGCTGTATCTATAGGATGTATAATAGTATCTATAATACCTGATACTGTATTAGCAGCTCCGTCTAAAACTCCGTCAAGCTGTCCTGTCCCTTCACCTTGAACATATGCACTGACTTTTTCACCATCTCCATCAAATAATTCTAGAAGCCGTAGTTGTTCATTGAGTCTTGTTTCATTCTCCCATGCTAGCATTGCTGCAGAATTATTCTCAACCGCATTTTTACTCGCAGCTACCCCAGTATTCACATCTTGAATATCACCACCTGCAGCAGCTATCGCAAGGCCGGTCGCTAGTTGTGATAGGGCGCTGACTTTTTGTCTTTCTTCTTGGCTTAAGTCTTTGATGTCTTTATCGGGGTAAAGGATCCCCGCAATCACTTCAGCACTACGCTCACTTGCGGCAGCACCCAAGCCACCCACAAGCCCTGAGTTGCCTTGCAGCTCAGCAACCACCGCACCGAGTATGGCATGGCTGACGGTGTTGGCGAGGGTGTTTCCTTCGGTCTGTTGTTTGATAATTGTAGCAATTTTTGGTGCAAGTGCCCCTGCGGCTGCCCCTGTCATATCGCCACTGATTAAGCCGTTGATAAGGCTAACGGCCATATCGATGCCTTGACGGGTTTCACTGCCCATCGCCGACATCCCTTGATTCATGGCTTTTTCGTAGATTTTTTGTTGCTGCTTGTCGTTTAAGACGGTACCTTTGTCTGTTGCTTTTAATTTGGTGTTGTTCCCAACCTTGATGTCAAAGCCCCCTTTGCTAACATTAAAAAAAAGCCAAAAAATTTAATTAAAATCAACGTTCTTTCTAAATTGTTTTTTGTAAGTAAAAATAGTGAATTAATGCATTTTCTATGTTTTGAATATAGGGATATAAGACACCATGAGCAATACAGTAAGTAGGCTTTATTTATTACAAAAGCGCATAAAAATAATAATTGCTAAAATGATGCTAAGCCCAAATTAGCAATTTAAAAAATGAATCATAAGATTTGGTGACAGTATTAACTAACATTTTTTAATAATGAATATACTAATATCGGTTAGGATTGTCGGGTTAAGATACATTCTAAGCTAAAATCAACCACAGGCAAAAACCTGCACCACACCCCACTGACTGGTTTTATACCATCGGTTATACCCCCACAAACAAAACCTCAGACCTCAGCTCACCATTAAAGGACGCTAGCTTGAACCGATAGACTTTTACATCGGCCACTTGGTCATCATTAAAATTGAGCAGAACAATCTGGTTTTAGAGTTTCCCCTGCTGATTATGAAGAAGACCTCTCAGCTATTTGTTGACTATAAGGTTTATATGTTTCTTCATAATCATAATGCGCTGGCACTTTATAACCTTCTGGAATGTCAGGCCATTTGTCTTTTAGTTCATCTCCCCAACCTAACTGAACAATATCATCATTAATATTTTCAAAAAAATTCATAAGGATATGTGAATATATTTTTGCCCTAACAATGGTTCTTATAGATGTTAATAAATCATTCGCTACTATAGCTTGATTTAATAATTTGATCTCTTCTTGAAGCTTGCTTAATGTATCGATAAAATCTTCATTTTGATCAACTTTATAATTAACATGCCAATTTTTAATAACATACTCTTCTGAAAGCCCTTGTTTTTTGGCTGCTAATAAAATTGTCTGTTTTAATTCTTCAAAATCTATTTCTACATTCATTTTGTCTCATCTCTTACCATGTACTTGTTTAGTTTTTGTATCATTAAAAATATCAAAATCATCATCAGCCCTATGTGATATTAGGGCAGAGCAAGACTAGTTGATTTTAGTGTTTGCCTTGCTGATTATGAAGAAGACTTATCAGCTATTTGTTGACTATAAGGTTTATATGTTTCTTCATAATCATAATGCGCTGGCACTTTATAGTCCTCAGGAATCTTAGGCCATTTGTCTTTTAGTTCATCACGCCAACCTAGCTGAAAAAAATCATCATCAATTTTGTCAAAGAAATCAAGCATAAGTTGTGAATACACTTTTGCTCTAACAATTGCTCTTCTAGAAGTTAAAAAATCATTCTTTGTTATAGATTGATTTAATAATTTAATCTCTTTTTGAAAATTACTTAATATATCGATAAACTCTTCATTTTGGTTAATTTTATAATTAATATGCCAATTTTTAATAACATACTCTTCCGAAAGTCCTTGATTTTGGGCTGCTAATAAAATTGTCTGTTTCAATTTTTCAAAATCTATTTCTACATTCATTTTGTGTCATCTCTTACCATGTACTTGTTTAGTTTTTGTATCATTAAAAATATCAAAATCATCTAAACTATCATCAGCCCTATGTGATATTAGGGCAGAGCAAGACTAGTTGATTTTAGAGTTCGCCTTGCTGCTTATGAAGAAGACCTCTCAGCTATTTGTTGACTATAAGGTTTATATGTTTCTTCATAATCATAATGCGCTGGCACTTGATAACTTTCTGGGATATCAGGCCATTTGTCTTTTAGTTCATCACCCCAGCCTAGTTGAAAAATATCATCGTTAATTTTGTCAAAAAAGTCCGCCAAAAGTTGTGAATAGATTTTTGCCATAAGAATTGCATTCATAGATGTTAATAAATCATTCGCTTCTATAGTTTGACTTAATAATTTGATCTCTTCTTGAAGCTTGCTTAATGTATCGATAAAATCTTCATTTTGATCAACTTTATAATTAACATGCCAATTTTTAATAACATACTCTTCTGAAAGCCCTTGTTTTTTGGCGGCTAATAAAATTGTCTGTTTTAATTCTTCAAAATCTATTTCTACATTCATTTTGGTAATCTCCTGCCTTCTGCTTGAATTGTTTTATTTTTATTAAGTGAGCCATCTAAATTTAATACAAATTTAAATTTTCCTCTACTATCAAAAACTTCAATATGATCTTTATGTAATCCATCTAAATAAAATTGATCTCCTCGCTTAATCCCTGTCCCTTTTATATCATCATTCGCAGTATAAATACTGCGTCCATCATATTGTCGATTGGTTTTAGTGGAATTATTTTTTACATCTGTGCCAAAACCTGGTTGTCCTAAAAATTCCCCCATATTTCCCACCGCTCCCTTATTTGGCTCATACGGTTGTTGCGATGTAAGAATGTTATCCCGCCAATCTTTATCCGGGATCTGATTACCACCAGTATCATGACGAATATCAAAATCATCTAAACCTCCATCATGTCCCGTATGATTTGGCCCTAATTCATCTGGTTCTAGTGGTTTGTAACCCGGTAAAGGATCTCGTGGTTCTTCTGGTATTGGGTAACCTTCTAATTTTGGGAGATCATTAGGATCTAATATATTTGACGGATAACTATTCTGCTTAGATTCTTCAAGTAACTCATAACCAAGGGCTGTCACAACTCCTGCTGTGATTGCAACACAAGGTCCCGTTGCATAACAAGCAATAACAGCTTCTGTAACTGTAGCAGCTGCTGCCACTGCGGCAAGAATAGCTAGTGCTAAAAACACAAAATTATTCTCAACCGCATTCTTACTCTCAGCTATCGAGGTGCTGATGTCTCCCGCATCTCCGCCACTTACTGCAGTTGATAGTCCCATCACTAATTGGGTTAAGGCGCTGATGTTTTGTTTTTCAGCTTCAGTGAGGTCTTTGATGTCTTTTCCACCATAGAGGTTATCTAAGATGACTTTTGACGCTAGCTCGCCGCCTACGGCACCGGCTCCCCCTGCTAACCCTGAATTGCCTTGCAGCTCGGCAACGGCGGCACCCAGTATGGCGTGGGCAATTAAGCGGGCGGCTTCATTATCGCCCGCCTGTATTTTGTTGTGATGTTAACATATTTTTATTTTACCTAAATTTTAATTCTATATTCCTAAGACCATTTGCAAGCCTCATCATTTGAGGGTTTTCCTTCGTCCATTTCCTTAATGTATTTAGCTAATTTGAATTGTTAATAACAAAAAATATAAGCTGAAAAACTTAGTTTGATCTACTTAATTATCTGATAAGAGTATTCCACTTTACTGATATATCTGGCTTAATCCTTATCTGTATACTTGTAATAGTTTCGTTATTTATTATTTTTGCGGACAAATACTCCCCTTCTTTATCATTATCTAGATAAAAGCTATTCACATTTTCAATCAAATACTGAGATATTTCTTTTCCGTTATATTCAATAATTGATTGAATCCAACCACTAGTAATACTAAAAGAAAAAATTAAAGATAATCCATTATGTTGACTGAATTTATATGCGAAATCCATATCATCATTATTTTTATAAAAAGGTTTACTTTCAAAAAAAACGAATAAATCTATTTCATTTGGATATTGTTCTATAAACATTATTTTATTGCTCCACTTTTTGGAATAGTTGTTACAAATCGCCTAGAACCATCAGGCATAACTTGGAATGTAGTTTCTAGCATTGTTGCTTTTCCTGACGGCCCTATAAGTAATGATTGCCTTACTTCAAAAGTACCATGTGAGTTTGAAAAACTATTTACTATATTTTTGTTCCTTGAGTAGTTAATTGGAAGTGATTTTCTAATAGTTGTTGTCCTTGTACATCATTAAAAATTCCAAGTCTTTTCATTTCTAAAGCAAGCTGATTTGATCTAGCTGCATTATGTGCATTACTGGTTGAGTTGCCAAAAAGATAATTAAATTTATTACTATCAATTATATTCGTCCCCTTTCCAGCATCAATAGTAACACTATCACCATAAAGCTCACTGCCTTTTTGGGTGGTGTTGTCTATCTGAGTACGCGTTGTTGTAGTACTCTTATTTAAAAAGCCTTTCTTTTTTCTCTTGTGAAACTCATCTAACTCAAATCGTTCTTCCGATGCTCCGATGGATATGTCGTTATCAGCGTGAAATCCTAAATGATTGCCTGCAACAATATCAACTGTTTTGGCGTTTATATCGTTACCCGCAATAAGCATCACATTATTAATGGCACTTATCTCTGTACCTACAACGCTTTTTTCATCGGTTTTGCGGTAGTCCTTTTTGACCCTAAAATCTAATTTTTCTTCAATATCAGCCGTGTTGAACTTGATATCGTGACCGGCTTGTAACCAGGCATTACCCGTCTCGCCATTATTTATTATCCATCCCGCTTTTGTATTAATATCACGACCGGCATCTATCACAATATTGCCATTATTCACTTGGATAATACTACTTTGGTCAATATTGGTGGTTAAGTTGCGACCGCGAGTTTGCGTGCGCGTGCTTGATAATAGGTTGATGTCATTATCTGCCGATAAATAAACCAACTTATCGCCCACCAATTTGCCATAATTGGTAATGTCGTTTTTTGCATTAATAGCAACTCTATCCCCATAAATCGTCCCTTTATTAGTGACGTTATGCCCTTCTAATAAAATATCGTTCTTGGCGTTTATTAAACCATTGCTGTTAAGCTCATCACCTTTAATAAATACATTTTCGCCTGCAATTAATGCCCCATCGCTACCCAGCTGTGGCCGATTAACCACATAAACTTGTGGCACTAACACATCCATGGATTGACCATCAACATTGATAGTTTTTTTCACTAATAACACGATGTCAGTCGTTAAGGCTTTCATCTGCTCAGCCGATAATTCAACGCCGGGAACAATTCCATAATCATTGGCAAAACGAATTCCGGCATCCATCAATGCTTGATATTGTTCTAAATCTGAATGGTAACCGTGTAAATAACTCGTTGTTTTCCTAAAATTTATTTATACCATTTAAATTAGTATTACGGTAATGTATATCCATAAAAAACAAAATTAACACCCTATTACAAACAAGCGATAGGGTGCTGATATCATCAAGAAAAATCACCGTTACTAATTTGGCTAAAGGCGATAACAAAACCTACCTATGTGAAATGCGACAGGTTGATACCAAAGATTTTCCTTTACTTAAAAAGCAAACCAAACAGCAAACGAGAGAATATTTATTTGTCGGTATTAAACATGATTTTTTTAGGTTTTTTTACATAAATACAGCACACTCATGAAAGTTTTGACAAAATAACACTGTTTTATTTTTTAAATAAAATTTTTGTTTAGATAAACTGAGTAATAACTAGCATATCAAGCAAAATTTGACAAAATAAGTTTATATGTTTTTAGTGAATGAGTTTAATCATGAAGTGTAAACAGCTCAGTGTTTTTCTACAGTCCATTTGTATTTACCTCTTTTTTACTCAATAGCGTAGTTTAAAAATCAGCAAATACACAAATTTATTTATAGGGTCTATTTCAATAGTTCTCGACTAACATCACCATGAATAAAAAACTCACTAAAAACTCTTTTAACCAAAAAAAAGTCTTGGATTACTAATGAACTATTATATGGTTCGTTTAATATGAGCATAATCTTAGAAGATTCACATTGATTAAAGAATGTTCTAACCTCTAGATTACCATTCTGTAATATTGTCTCCAACATTACTAAATAATGTTGGTTATCTGAATAAAGAATCATTTTATAAGGAGTATTATTATCTTCTTGATCATTATCTAAAATGGATACACCAGAATTATATTTAAAAATATTCAAATAATTATCTAACTCATCAATTGATGGTTTTTTGACTATCGGTAATTGAATACGTCTATTTCTCTCAAAGAAATATCCACCTAACTCAAATTTAATCATTATTTTTCACCTCTCTTATGGATTTCATTCCTGACTTCCATATATATGTCTTAGGTAATCCTGTTTTGTCATCTATAGCTTTAATTGTTACTGATTTAGCTGCTGCAGCTATATCACCTTTGCAATAACTACAAACATCTTTCCCACTTACATTGATATTCAAATCAGCGCCCTTGGCCAAACCTGCATCGTGAGCTTGTTGAATCGCTCCTATTTCGGCATAGGCTGTAGCCATATTTCCATTAGGATAAGGCTTACCTGAACTTATCTCTTTATTAGTTACTCTATCATTTATCAATGTAAGTTGATCTACATTTGCTTTATCTGCTGCCCGTGCTGTTTGATTTGTTTATAACCATCATAGTACTTAGTATAGTTAGAATAAGCATCATTATAGGCTATATAATCTTCTGGTTTGATCGTTTTAAAATAACTATCGTATGCTGCTTGTAGATCTGCTCTGGCTGCACTGCATTCTGATGAACTTAAATTCTGGCAAACCGTATTTAAAATTTCATTTCGTTGTTCATCCAAAGCACTTAATATAGCGACTTGACCTTGTAGTTCTTGTTTTCGGTCATCCGAAACAATCATTATTCCTTTTTCAATTAGGTCTAATTGGGCCTGTGCATCTTTTCTCTTTTTATCTTCTGATACATTTAAATAATTATTCTCAACCGCATTCTTACTCGCAGCTATCGAGGTGCTGATGTCTCCTGCATCTCCGCCACTTACTGCGGTTGATAGTCCCATCACTAATTGAGTTAACGCACTGATGTTTTGTTTTTCAGCTTCAGTGAGGTCTTTGATGTCTTTTCCACCATAGAGGTTATCTAAGATGACTTTTGCCGCCAGCTCACCTCCTACGGCACTTGCTCCACCGACTATCCCTGAGTTACCTTGTAATTCAGCTACCACCGCACCCAGTATAGCATGAGATACTAATCTTGCCGTTTCATTATCACTCACCCAAGTGCCGTCTTTATCCATATACCCTGTGTGCAGTTTTATCTGCTCGGCTATCCACGGAGCACTTGCACCGCCAGTGCCACCACGGACCGATACGTGGCTAACATCAAAACTCGCTTTGTTTTCGATATCACTAAAGCTGATTGTGCCCGTGTCAAGTTTGTTTTTGCTGGTATCTTTCGCTTCTGACGATATCACCGTTACGGCCAGCACAAAAACTTAAATAAAATCAATATCTTTTTTTGAGCGATTTTTTGTAGGTAAATAGTATGTTTTTATGTTTTAAATAGAAAGAAATATGGCTCAATGGGCAATACAACAGGTGTCCATTATTTACTACAATGACGCATGAAAACAATAATGGCTAAAAATTGATGCTAAGCCAAAATTAACAATTAAAAAATTAATTATAGAATTTAGTGACAGTATTAAATGTCACTTTTAATAACGAATAAACTGATATAGTGTCAGGATTGTCAGATTAAGTTTGAGCTAATACTCTTTATTTAACATTGATATCTTTATCGATCATTCGACCAAATTTAGGCTAATTTTTTATCATATTAACTAAACTAATAATTAATTCATCAATTCTGCTTTCTAGCTGTTCAGGTAATAGGCTTTCATAATCTTCAAGCTCACAACCATCCATAATCAGTAAATAATTAGTTTAGTTCTGCGATAAAGATCGCAGAACTGAATCAAAACAATCAAACTGATAACACAGCTATTGTAGCTAAACTAAGAACTTCATTTTTTGTAAATTCAAAATGTATAGTATAAGACCCCATATCATATAATACCCAAGAATTTATATAACCCAAAAAAGGACTTTGCTCATTTCCTCCTTTTTTTGATGGATTTCCTAATAATTCAATAATCATTTTTTCAGTATAATTGCCATCTATTTCTCTAAATAATTTTCCTTTATATATCGAATAATTATTTTCTGCCTTAAAAAAAAATTGAATATGATTTAAGTGTTGTTTTCTAAAACCAATAAGAATACCTGTACGAAAAAATTCATAATATTTAGTTTGATCTGGATCATTGTATTCAATAGGATCCTCAGAAATTTCAGGTTTTTCACCAATAGAGTTTTCTAACTTCAAAAACTCTTCTGATATTTCAGCATATCCTAATGCATTAACAAACTTTTGCCATTCTATCATTATCAATAAATCCCCATTTTTTTATTACGAGCTATTATCTTATTTATCGCATCTTCAACTTGCTTTGGATCATAACCCTTTTCAATCATATTTTTACGTAATGCATCAGTATCTCGACAAACAGCACCACAAAGATCTGTCGCATCTTTTTGAATTTGTTCCGGTGTATTTTTACTACTATAAATAGGCCTTTTTTGATGAACATCTCTAGGAACTTCTACTGTTGTAGCCTCATTATAAAGTTTCTTTGACTCTGTAGGAGTTAAAGGACGTCCGAGTCGAGCTTCCTATACTTTCTTCAATGCCGCAAAAGATGGAATATGGTCATGCTCCAACATATCACCAACTACCTCATTAGCTTTTAGTTCTCTATAAGAACCAACATCAAGAGCTTTTACTTTATTCTGAGCCTCTTGAACCAACTCACTTGCTTTTTTTTATCACCTAATTTTAATGCCACTTTAGCTTCTTTTAGGATCTTACCAACAACATCACCTAAACCAGGTATTAATCCAACAGTTGCAATGACATAATCGATACTATCCTCAGCTTCAGCAAATCCTTTTATATCACCAACCACTGGCGTAAAATCTAACAATTAGACCACCTATTGTTTTTAAATTATTAATAACTCGTTCTTGCCTTTTCTGAGTACAAGCTGCATCATCAACTCCACCACAATAATTATTAATAAATACTTGTTCTAATCTTTCTGAAAGTTGTTGGAGTAAAAGATTTAGTAATTACATCATAACACTGTCCAATTATTTTATTAGTTGATATCACTTCTTTTGAACTTGGTGTTCCTAGAGTTTTTTTAGTCGGAATTTCTCTTTCTGTTCCTGCATAATCATTAACCAGTTTTTGAACATCAATATTAGGATCAATAGTACTTCTAGGGGTAGAAGAACTAGCGTTTGCAGTTTTATGTTCATTCGTTCCAACAATATGTTTATTTTGTTGATTCATATTAACAGTTAAATTCGGATTTGCATCTGGTGCAAAATTAGTACCTGGTTTTATGGACGAATTACTACTTTTCGCTCCCTTTTCAGCAATTGAGCAAAACAAGTTAATTATTGAACTTGCATACCGGTTCTAAAAACAACAAGAAAGATCCCTGCTTGTTATCTAGGTATTATTACCACTATGATATTTTTGTTATTATATTCTTAATGATGGGTTCGACAGATAGCTCTAAATTATCGCTATCTATCGTATAACGATTTAATTCAATTTGATTTTCTGCATCAAAAAGTAATTCCCTTAACCATTTCTCTTCTAATGCTAGAATTTGGTGTTCAGCCTCATAAATGCTAGATTGTATTTCTTCCACCCCAATTTTTTTGTTTAAAAAAGAATCACATTTTTTTTTCAATTTATCAACAACATCAGGATATATCCACTTCATCACTTTTCACTCCGTCTTAAAATGGTCGCAATAACTTTACCGTCATTTTAGTGACAACACCTACATCACAACTCCAATGTACAGTCCTCTCCCTTCACCTTGAACATATGCAATGACTTTTTTACCATCTCCATCACATAATTCCGCAAGCTTTGACTGTTCATTGAGTATTGTTGCATTCTCCCATACTAGCATTCCTGCAGAATTATTCCCAACCGCATTTTTACTCGCAGCAATTGAGGTGCTTATGTCACCCACATCTCCAACCACCCACTGAGGTTGATAGAGCCCCATCGCTAATTGAGTTAACGCACTGAAGTTTTGTTTATCAGCTTCAGTGAAGCTTTGATTAGCTCTACCAATTCTAATTTGTCTAGCTTTTTTTGTTTGTTAAATATCGGTTTGAGTGAGTTATTCGCATGCTCGGTATCTCGACTTAATTCGTTAATATCCTGTTTTTGGTCGTCTTTGTTGCGGATAATTATCGTCCCTTCCGATACCGTTGAATGCGTCGTCGAACCGTTCACTTTTGCTCTTGTCCTCGGCTTCTGATGCTATCACAGCCCCTTTCAAGTCATTGTACCGACCTTGATATCAAAACCACGTTTGCTAGCATAAAAAAATTCAAAAAAAGCAGCAAAAAACTTCAATAAAATCAATACCTTTCCTGACTGATTTTTTGTGGGTAAATAGTGTGTTTTTTATGTTTTAAATAGAAGAAGATATTGCACAATAAGCAATACAGCAAGTAGACTTTATTTGCTACCATGGTGCATAAAAATAATAATCACTAAAGTGTATACTAAGCAAAAATTGGCAATTAAAAAAATTAATAATAGAATTCAGTGACAGAATTAACTGTCACTTTCACTGGCAAATACATAAAGTCTAGAGTGAGTCCTAAATTTTATGATTTAGTTAAAAAATATTTAGCAGTTATGATGGTATAGCTAATTTAAAGCTTTTTCAAGTTCGGTAATATTTTTATGCAGTTTTAATCGATCCATACAAGTATTTATTGCTTTTAATGTTACATCTTGTACTAACTGATAATTGTTCATTTCCCAATCACCAAAAGGTTTAACTCTGTCATCTAAAGCTAAATCTTTATCTGAACAAACAAACTCAAAATTGTTAGAACGAATATATGTTGTATAAATAAAATTATACTTATTATCAGTTAACCCATCATAAATTAGTTTAAATTTGTAAGGTTGAACTGTGACTGTATTATTTTTGTCTTTATTTGCATTTATCTTTTTTAATATTGCATACAATTCAGGCGTTAAAATGTCCATCGTTTTATTAGGAACTGACTCGATATATTTGCCTTTTAACTCTTCTTTTGTAAAACTGCTAATTGAACCTGAATTTAAGGTAAATAAAGAAGTTGCAAATTGAACAACTTTTACACCTACTACTTGAGCGGTATCACCTCGTGTCACTATATTTAGATAGTTATTAGTATCTTCTACTACTTGCCCATTAATAGCATTTTCAGTTATAAAATTGATTGTTGAACCATTATTTAAAACTATAGTATCTGTACTAACCGTTTTTGTTTTAGGTAATGGTTCCCTTTTGCTAGAACAAGCAATTAAAATAAAACAACTAACACTTAAAATAAATAATTTTAAAAATTTCATCATTATTCCTTATATAAGCAACTAACAACAGTGTAAATAGATTTCGCTGTTTTTATCATCGACTATTTGATTACAATTAGTTAAGAATTTTTTTGTTCTCTTTTCATTAAGTAATATCTTCATTGACATTTAACAACAATATATATTTATAACATACTGTTTTATTGAAATAAACAAAAAAACATCCAATGACAAACAATACCACTAGGCTGTTAATCGTATTACAGCAATGAAAAGGTTACCTTATAATATCAATTAGGGTAGATACCCCAAAGACAATAAAAAGGAAACAGCTCAGATCAACTAAGATTTACTGCGATAGAAGCGATTTTAATAAATGATGAATCAGTGTGCCACTTTCGAAAATAAATTAATAATCACAACACCAAACATGATAAACCCCATGCCAATTAACGCAGCTAGATCCAACGTTTGTTTTAAAAAGATCCATGCAATTAAGCTTATTAACACAATTCCGATTCCAGACCAGATAGCATATGCAATACCAACAGGAATGGTTTTTAATGCTAACGAAAGTAGATAAAACGAAGCACTATAGCCCAAAATAGTAATAATGGAATAGGTGATATTGGTAAAACCATCGGATAATTTCAATGAAGAAGTTGCAATAACTTCACAAATAATTGCAAAAAAAAGTAATAAATATGAGTTCATATTAATACCTATAATCGTCAAATAAAAAGCTGACTATCTAAAATTAAAATTTTAGAGAAATCAATATCTAATTAACAGTTGAACGTTAATAGATAAAAACAATATTTTGTTGCCTTATTTTGATATCATTAATTATGATAGAAAGGTAAAGATAGATAGCTATTAACGCTTGAAAAGAAAGATCTTTATGATAGCTTAGGCTTCTATTTTAAAAATAACTTATTAATTATCAAAAAAATATAAATAACACTATATACCAAAATAGATCCGCTATTTCTATATAATAACCATTATTATACCTAAAAATAAGGCACTTTGTAGTGCCTTTTTATTTTTAAAATGCGAGCCTGCACTTTTACTTCTAAAAACAAGATTAAATGACTTTTACGTGCTGTTTTTTTTATTTTATATGATTCCTTACATATTGATGTACCTATCCTTCTAGCTATAAAAAATATCTGTTAGCTCTGTTGTTCTGATTAAATTATAGGTAATACTAAAAGCAGTTTGATAGAAGAATTAAAACAAACATGTAAAATTTCTGATGATAAACAAGTATATGATGATTGCCTTTCCCCACATTCAAGATTAAAAATAATAGGTTTATAAGTCTTTTATACTGAATTAGAGGGTTAGCCCTCTTTTTTTATAAGTTTTTTAATCGATATTTTGTGATGTTTTTATTTTGATTAGCGATTAGATAAACGTTAAAATTAAGGAATGGTGGGTTGTGAGGGGATCGAACCCGCGACCAATTGATTAAGAGTTCCTTGCATACACCTTTAAAATCAATAACTTACAAATAAATCAATATTTTATAATGTCGATAAAGGTCGTTAAAGGTTAATAAGGGGCAACTCAACCGCCATTTAACCGCCATTTAAATGTTATTGAAAGGGTTTAATTTTATAGCGTCTTCAAAATGGTCAGGGGCAAAATGTGCATAGCGCATCGTCATTTTGATATCTGTGTGCCCTAGTATTTTTTGTAATACTAAAATATTACCACCATTCATCATAAAGTAACTGGCAAAAGTGTGGCGTAAGACATGGGACAGTTGACGATCGGGTAATTCTATTTGTGCGCGTTTAATTGCAGAACGGAAAGCTGAGTAACACGGAGTAAATAACGTCCCTTTCTTTTTGTTGATTTCGTCAAACAATGGTTTGTCAATCGGTATTGTCCGGTTTTTCTTGCCTTTTGTTTTTAAATATGTAATTGACTGATTTCTTACTTGCTTATCTTGCAACGATTCGGCTTCGCTCCACCTTGCTCCTGTTGCTAAGCATATTTTAATAATCGTTAACAAATCTTTGGCTTTGCTTTCTTTTGCTGACGCTAACAATTTTTTTATTTGCTCCGTCGTTAGATATGCCATTTCTTGCTCGTCAATTCTAAATTGTCGAATGCGATCAACTGGGTTTTTTAATGTCCATTCGCCCAACCGGATCAGTTCGTTAAACATTGCTTTAACATAAGTTAGCTCTAAGTTTAACGTTCTTTGTGAAACCGTCTTAACTCGCTCAGTTCGATAAATTTCACCGCTGAGCCGTTTAGATCTGTATTCTGTAAAATCTTTGGCGGTAAAGTTTGTAGCAATTGGGTTATTTATACTATCTGCAATAAATAACAACGTAGTATAAACATTTTCGCCGTCACTCAGTGTTTTACCGTGTGCGTTGTGCCACAGCTCGATCAGATCTGACAACCGCCGCCGATCTTGCTTTTCAGCAATCCAAGGTTTTGTTGCTGCTTGTTCTTCGATATAGCTTTCATAAGCTAACGCTTCGCCTTTTGTTGCAAATGTTTTGCGAATGCGTCTGCCTCCATCTAAATATTTTTCAAACAGCCACTTGCCGTCATTTTTTTTTCTTACTGTCATTATTAATCACTAATTAGATTCTTTGGCCTTACAAATATTTTTTAACCATTCATCAAGCTTAATTTTTTTACCGTCTTCTAATTGAATCATTGTTGTTATTTTGTTAACTGGTATCATTAACTCTTTATTATTAGATGTTACGTTTACCTTTAAATATTCTTCGTTGCTATTGCTTTTATTTTATTTAAAGTTATTATTTTCTTGGATTCTTTATTTCACAATTTTTAGCTTCTTCTAGGAACAGCTTTAATGCATTGTTTAAATTTGAATATGTCCTTGTTTCCATTCTTACGCTTCCCACTCCGAATGGTCTATGTTTCGATTCGGATTGATATATGTATACAGTCGGGTTCGCCCTAGGCTTTCCGTTTTTGAATGAATCGTGCAAGGTGATGTATGTTATCTTATTCCAGTAGTCATCCATGCCATTTTGTAAAAAAGTCTGCCAACCAAATCCTTCTAGCGTATCTTTATATTGTTCATAGATTCGCTCTATTGTTAAGCTCTGGAATTCTTCTATTTTCTTTTCATCAATATCAAATTTAATTATCTCGTTTTTCTCGTCAAGAATTTCTATTTTTTTTACACTGAATGATTTTACTCGGTTTGTTTTAACGTCTACCCCTCTCAGCGCTCCGCCGCCTGCACTACGCGGTATGATTGTTCTCATTCCGCCTGGTTTTGATCCACCATGATAAATAATATTAAGTTCTTCTCCCGATTCGATTGCTTTTAATAAGTATTCAGTAATCGTCATCCCATTCCCTTATTATTTTAATAAATTAAACTTAGTTCTTAAAAATACTACTCTTCAATAACTGATACTCATCATCAGTAATAGCACCGCTGTTTTTTAGTGCTGCAATTCGTTCTAGTTTTTCTAATGCTTCGCTTGATAGTTCAATCGATTTTTTTTTCGTTTTAATGCTGTCAATATTTGGTTCGCCCTCGCCAGTTAGAATCCATTGCAAATTTGCGCCTGTATCTATTGAACATTTAACTATTAAATCATATGGAATCGAATTTCTTGCAACTCTGTTACCTATAACACTGACAGTAGTCCCAAGTAGTTCGCTTAGTGACTTAACTGTTTTTGCTTCATAAGCGAAAACCATTCTATTTATTATTTTTTTGCATTCATTTTCAGTATCCATAAATCACCCGTAAAACTTAAAAAATCCGATTCGGAGTATTGACATGCCTCCAATTCGGATAGTAATATATAAAAACAATCCAAAACGGACGCTTATAAAGGTCAATAAAGGTCAATAATTCCAAAAGGGACATAATGCACTATGAGCGAGCCAATTTCAATAACTTTAAAATTTGGGCCTTGGGTAACTATCGAACGCTATGCAGATCTTTCGGGTTTACCCGTCGAAACAGTTAAAAAATATGTCAAAAAAGGGGAACTTCCGGTCAAGAAGAAACCCGTTTCAGAAAAAGCAAGCCGTACCCGCACGCTGATTAATATGTTCGATATCTCAGCAGGTGCGGCATTGGAAAGTAAAAAACGAATCAATTTAATTTTTGAGGGTTAAGCAATGGCTAACTCACTCTATTTAAAACAGACCACGCAGCAACCAACCCCGATCGATATTCAGATCAACACGCACAACCCAAAGGGCTGGGTTGAAAAATCGAACGGGCAGGCAATTAAGTTGCATCAACCATTATTGATAGGTGATGAAGATGAACGTAGCACAAAGCACTCAAACCATTGAGCCGCGCAGTTTGATCCGTGAGTTCAATCGGATTTTAAGCGGCAAACGTAGCCTTGTCCGTTCGGCTTTTAATAATTTAAAACCGGGTCAAAAGCGTTTGTTATTAAGTGCAGCGGGCATCGAACAGCGTACAACAACCATTTACAACTCAGATAGTCAGTTTACACATGCTTGGCAAATGCAATATGACGATCTGACAGATAACGAAATCGACGACTTAAAGAAAGGTTTACGTCGGTTGCAATCGATTATCGATGCATTCGCACTATGTGAAGAAGAAGATTTTAAAAAAGAAACTAAATACAGGTGGTAAAAATGGACATGACAACATTATCAGGCGATGCATTATTGCAAGCCTTAACTCAAGCAAAAGAAGAAACAAAAAGTGGACTCTGTGACGTATTTACGGCAAAGCTGGAACGACTAGCTACACATATCCGCACTAATTACTTAACACCGACCGAATCGGCGGAGCTACTAGAACAAGAAGCCGAAGCCATGCGATCACAACACCGGGAAAATATTTAATGGCAGATTTAGCAGATATCGCACAAGCACACATTGAAACAGTTGCCGCCGCGGCTGTGAAAAATGCAAGTGCAAAGGTTTATAGCGGAGTATCTTCGCTTTATTGCTGCGAATGTGGCGAGCCAATACCAGAAGCAAGACGTGACGCCGTGCCGGGTTGTAGTTTGTGTGTTTATTGTCAGCAAAAAGAAGAGCACGAGGTAAAGCATGGGGTTAGTAAATAAATTGGCATACTTGCGGAACTGCAAGAACTGGCGGATCACTTTGAAAAATCTTGGTGTTTTCAGCGTGAAACACCGCTACTTAAAACAAAAAATAAAGGAGAAAAACAAATGTTTGAAAAATTTAAATCTAATTCACACAAAATAATAAATGTAGAAGATTCTCTGTTTGAGTTAATTGCAGATCATGAGGTGCGGGCAATTATACTACCGAAAGAGCATTCAAAACCGTTAAGAGAAGATCCTAAGTTTGCCCTTGCATGTGGTGATGCGGTGATTATTTGCGAAGCTGTCGACTTATATGATTCAGACATTGACGACAATGTGCATATTATTGAGTTTGAAGTTAAAAAAAACGGAGCGGAATAAATCAATAATCAATCGGGGCGATTAGCCCCAAATCTTTAAGGCTCAAAAAAATGTGTGTAGAAAAGTCTTTTTTGAAATGGCCGGGAGGTAAAGGCCGAATTATAGATAAGTTATTACCTCATTTTCCAAAAGATTGTCAATTCATCGAGCCTTTTGTCGGTGCAGGCAATGTTTTTATCAATGTATCAGCTAAAAGCTATATTTTGGCTGATAGTAGTCACGATTTAATCAATACATATTTGTGGCTAAAACATGATTTAGCAATGCTATATAACACGACTAAAGAGTTATTTGATACAGAAAATGATTTTTACGATATTCGTAATCAATTCAATCACCCAAGATTTAAGGGGACGGTAAAGTCAGCAGCTCAGTTTATCTATTTAAATCGACACGGATTTAATGGGATGTGCCGTTATAACAAAAAAGGGGAATTTAATGTCCCTGAGGGAAAACATAAAAATATTTATTTTCCGGGTGCGGAAATGATTAATTTTAGCAATAAATTGCGTTATTCCGATGTCTCTTTGCTTTGCTGTGATTTTACGTTAACAATTGGGCTAGCTGGTGCTGGATCGGTTATCTATTGCGATCCTCCATACTTAACCAAGCACAAAGATAGCTTTGTTGGTTATACGCCATCGGGTTTTTGTTACTCAGACACCGAGCTTTTGGCTGACTGTTTGTATGATGCAGTTTTACGGGGAGCAACCGCAATTATTTCAAACTGCGACAATAGCGCCACGCGTGACATATTCCACCGTTTTAAACTTCACTCAATAGACGCCCCGCGGTCAGTGGCAGCAAACGGCAATCGTCAGCCCGCAAAAGAAATTATTGGCGTGTTATCGCCCGGAATGATTTAACAATAATTTAACAAGGAAAGAACATGAGTTTAATTGGTTTTATTTATTTAATTTCATTGCTTGAATCGATCAGATGTATGGTTGGGCTTTTATTCTTTTTGAGTACTTTTTTTATAGTTTTGTTTTTGTTTTTCGGGTCTGTTTTTGCTAGCTACTTTGATCTGGACATTAGTTTCATAAAATCAAAACGTTGTAAATATATTAAGTATTATTTAATAACAATGTGTGTTTTTGTATTTTTACTCCTGGTTATACCCAAAAAAGCAACAATGTACGCAATGCTAGCGTTTGGCGTGGGGGAAAATTTTTATAAATCAGAAATAGCGCAAAAAGGAATTGAGCTATTAGATCTAAAGCTAGATGAGCTAATTGTTGACGCAAAGAAGCAGAATAAATAACATGGCAACAATCACGCAAAACTTACCAACATTAAATCACAGGGCTAAATCTGCCCTGTTTTTGGCTATGCGTGATTTTTACGATACGGTCGGCAAGTTTTTACCAACAAAATATATTCAGCCAAAATCACAATACGCCACAACCCGCAGACCGCCCAAGGATTTAACAATTATCGAGCGCCCGCTTTGGGAGCAGATACCTCATGAATATGATTATTTTCACCCGTACTTTAGTGATTCTCCCTTATTTATTGGTAGATATTTCGCTAGAAAATATCTAACGCTGTATCAAGAAAAAGGCTCAAAAGTAGCCAACACATATTTACGCACCTGCGGACTAACTCGTTGTACCGAAGTACAGCAACAATACGCAATCAAAGATGCCGGAAAAAGCCTGATTGTACAAGAATTCTATAAACATCTGTCGATATTACCCACACTGGATAAAATCGACGTTGAAGAGCTTGCCGGAAAGATTGCCGGCTATATGCACAATCTAATTATCAAGTTTTTAGAAACCGACGAATTTAAGTTAAGTTGTGTGGGTGAAAATAGCCACGAATTAGCTATCTATAAATTTGCATTAGAGCAACTCAAGCCGTTAAAAATTACAGCGCCCTACTTTGCTGATTATAAAAAAGGTGAAATCAGTGAACAGCAAATTGTTATCGCACTAGCTAAATTATCAGATGATAAATGGTGGCGAAGCAGATTAAAGCGGACATGGGGCTTTCAACGTGAGCATTTGGCCATTGCTGCCGGACAAGTACAAAAGCACGCAAGCCCTTATGCAAGCCGTACTTGCGTGGGCGAATGGAAAGAGCAAAAAAGGAAAAATCGGGAATGGCTGAAAAATCAATGTATAGAAAACACTGAAACAGGCGAGCAATTCGAACTCGTTTTACAAGTCGATAAATCAAATGCTAACCCTGCGATCCGCCGCTGTGAATTAATGGTTCGTATGCGTGGGTTTGAAGATATTGCGGATGAATTCGGCTATGAGGGGGCATTTATAACATTGACTGCGCCGTCAAAATATCACGCCGTACATGCTAAAGGCGGCTTTGTCAAAAACTGGAACGGCGGCACACCGCGTGACACGCAGCGTTATTTATGTGGCGTGTGGGCAAAAATCAGGGCAAAGCTTAATCGTGAAAATATCAAAATCTTTGGCTTTAGAGTTGCTGAGCCGCATCACGACGGGACACCACATTGGCATATATTGGTTTTTATGCTACCGGAACACAAACAGCAGGTTTATGAAATTATGCAAACTTATGCGCTAAAAGAAGACGGCGGCGAACAAGGTGCGCAGTACGCCCGCTTTAAGTTTGAAAATATCGAAAAAGAGAAAGGTTCGGCAACGGGCTACATTGCCAAATATATCTCTAAAAATATTGACGGTTATCAACTTGACGACGAGGTCGATGACGAAACCGGGCAAAACTTAAAAGAGATGGCGAAGAACGTAACGGCGTGGGCTAGCCGCTGGGGTATTCGTCAATTCCAGCAAATCGGCGGCGCGCCGGTGACCGTGTGGCGTGAACTTCGCAGGCTCGGCAGTCAAAAAGTCGAAAACCCTACAATCGACCCAGTGCTTGCCGCGGCGGATGCTGGCGATTGGGCAGCTTACACTCAGTTACAAGGCGGCGCGATGGTACAGCGCAAAGATTTACGCGTTAGAATTTCTTATGAAGAAGAACAAAACCAATTCGAGGAAGAAGTTAAAAAAATAAAAGGCGTATTTTCGCCGATTATTGGCATGGCCTCTTTTATTTGTACACGTCTGATCAGGTGGGCGATCGTCTCTAAAAATAAGCGCGACAGCGCTCCTCGGAGTTCTGTCAATAACTGTACGGAGGTTAAAAAATCACCTCTAGACGATCAGCGTGAAGAAATTAGAAAACAATTAAAAACAATCGGTCTTCCTGATGATAATTTCACCATAAACAAGCTTTATTTACGTGAAAGTATAAAAATTAGCCACAACCAATATTTAAAATTAGATAACACTTTGGACGGTGTGCATCTCATCGTTAGCAATTCGCCAAGCCGGCCTAAAAAGCCCGTTAAAAATGATTTTGTTGAGTTTGATTTTTGATAATTTGGGATAAATACACATGTTGACAATAAAAGTAAAACCGATATATAGTAAAAATACGTTAGCAAAATCTAACGTCAAGATTGACCTCTTGAAACTTACAAAGAGCATAACCGCTCAAAGCGGTATTTTTATGCGCGCTTAGTCATACCTATTCTATGGTGGGCTGGGCAAGGGCTTCGAAAGAAGCGCCGTTTTCTTTGTAGGCGGTAAGGTCAACCTTGTTCAGTTCACCACCAATAATTGACCTTGTTGGCGGTGTTTACTTAATTTATTATACAAAGGTAAATACTATGAAAAACTTTAACCAACTTACAACAGTTGACACATCAGAAAACGTTATCATCCATCTAAATAATTTTGCAAAAATCGAACAAGCCGAAACAATCGCCCGTAATTGCATCAATGCACATTCAACCCCTGCCGATTTTATGGTTATAATTTGCTGTATTGCGGATTTATTGCATTCAGTAATAGAACAATATGAATAAAACTGAGTGAATTTTTTGGGCGGTAAATTCAACCTTGTTCAGTTTACCGCCAAATGCTTTATATGGTTTTATGTAATAAAAATCAGATAGTTAGACATTGATCACATTTTTTTAATTTTTTCTTGCCAAGTGATGGCCGTATAAATATACTGTATTTATGTACAGTTATTAAAGGATGAAAAAAATGGATCAAATAACAATAAATAGCATTAAGTTAGAGCAAGCCGAATTTTTAAACAAATTAATGATTGATGCTGAGTTATCAAAAAATGATATAAAAATTGGCTTATGTTTGTTGCATGAAATATTATTAAAAATGAAAGATATTGACAAAACCAAAACTAAGCAGGATTAATCACATCAAAAGCCAGTTGATTACCTCGGCTGGCTAAATACGCATTTAACCTATCCAAGCCCTTAGCGCTTGGGCTTAACACTCTGTCAAATTCTGATTTAATTCTAAACGTTAAACCGCACTCTGGATCTGAGCATGAACAATATTGATAATTTAGCAGCTTGTGAGTGCGGGCGGTTTTTGTGATTACGGCTTTTTGGCCACATTCGGGGCAAAGTAATAAAGGGGTTCGGCTCATGTTATTACCTCATATCTACACACAAGCCTATTATATCATAATTTTCTATTTACTCACTTGTTAATGGTGCTATTTTTTCGAATTTTAACAACAATTTATCTTTAAATGGTGAACGTTGGATATCGTCATCATGGTTTATAGTTTCAGTAATTAGATCTTGCAGTACTTTCGTCTCTGTCGCCATGTAATTTTTACGTAATTTATCAATATCACCATTATTACTGCCATTCTGCGCAACAACACCCGCCAGCCCCGCCGGATATCTGTGCGCATTTAATAAATCTTGTGACGAAATCGTCTTAATGTTAGCAAATTCATCTTTTGCGCTCATGTCGCCGACCGGGATCAGTTTTACGCCATCCGGGCTGCCATTTGGTATATTGATAAACATACTGCGGAAGTTACCAACGCCTTTACTTTTTGCAATTTTTTCTTTTATTTCTTCTTCCAGTTCGTCGCTTAAATTTGGATCAGTTGCGTAAAAAATGTAACCCATGTGCGCGCCGTTATTATAATATCTTCGTCTGAACATTGTAGATTCACTATTGAGCATTGCACTATTTACGCCACCCATATAATCCGGTAGTCCATAAATGCGCTGGGTAGTGTCTGGTTGACGAATATAAATTACATCACCTGGATCATATGTAATTGAGCCGTTTTTTTGTGGTAATACATATCCGCCGATTTGTGTTTCAGTAGCATCTTTTTTTACTCTAAAGTAAAGCGACATGAGCGGGTATAATTCGGTAACTTGGCCAAAAATATTACGGCGTTTTAATAATGGTAAATCACCAAAAACAATCAGATTTAAAAAGCACTCTAACGCATGTTGATAGCTGAGTCCGCCGCCAATAAAAGTGCTTAATAACATATTTCGGCGAGCATAAACAATACCGCCATGTTGTGAGTTGATACTGGGTAATTGTGATAATGCTAATCTATCTACGGGTGTGGTGTAGCATTCGCTTTCGTATTCATTGCGCACACTTTGATAATAAGTTAAGTCGGTAAGTACCGTCTCGGGTTGCTCAAATGTGATCACACTCATTTTTTTTGTATTAGTTTGGCTCGGTGTTCGTTTGAATTTTTGTAAAGAATTTTTCATTTTATATTATCCATTTTGATTGCTTTTTATTTGTGTTGAGCGGTTCGCGATAAACGGCGTGGGCAATTGCAAAAAAATCGTCGGCGTGGCCTGTTGATTCTGATCGGCTGGCGGCGTAGGTGATCATGTTTGACTTTGGTGTTGCAACTTGCTCAATAGATAAAAAGGACGCATTTAATGCGTTTAGTTCCTCGCCCCACTCTATGCGCCCACTTTCAACAACATCAATCATTTTTAAAACCAATTGATTTTTTGTTCTCACATCGTAATGAATGGGTACTGTTTCACGCAGTGCAAACGTTTGTAAATGCTCATAAACACCGTACCCGATCCCTGTAATATCTACCCCGATGTAGGTCATTCTGTACTTAGCTTTAATTTCTTTTATTTTGTTGGCCATATGTTTAAAATTAAGACCTTTCCACTGATAAATTTCTAATACTCTGAATTTTTCCAGTTCATGCAATGGCGGGGCAACAACGGCAAATGTCGCATTATCCCTCGTGCGGCTTGGGTCAAAACCTGCCCAAACCTCCCTATTTCCGAATGGTCGATCGGCATTAGCATCGAAATCTTGCCACAATGCCGAATCAGTAACACATTTTTGTAATTTATCAAAATTAAATACGCTTCTGCCGCCATCAGCAAATTTACAGCAATATAGAATATTAAACGCTTCTGCGCTTTTAGATTCACGTATATCATCAATATCAGCCAAATCAAAGCCTTGCGCTATTGCGTCTTCTAATGTAATCAGTAACCGCCAAAATTTATCAGGGCAAACCGTGCCATTCATGCGTAACGATTCATCACTTGGAAATTCAATATCTTTACGCTTTTGATCTCCCTCTTTCCATTCTTCCCCTACCCATTTTTTATATGCCGGATGTGTTTTTGTGCTCGGTGTTGAAAATAGCGTTTCCCGGTATTGTTTTTGTGTCGCCATTCCTGATGCTGCAGTATACAGATCGGAAAATTTAGACATCCAAAAAACTTCGTCAAAATAAACATTACCGGCATAGCTTTGTGCTGTTGATACATTGTTAGCGCATAAAATTAAGTTTGCATGATTGCTTAATGTAATTAAATCCCCACCTTTTAGCTGCACATCAAAAAACTGCTCCGCTATTTTTTTAATATACATAGCAAAAACACGGGCTTGCGGTTTTGATGATGATACAAATATTTGGTTATTACCCGTTAACACTGCGTCTTCAAATGCTTCAAATGCAAAATAAAAGGTAAAACCTATCTGCCGGCTTTTTAGAATAAATCGCCGTCTATGCTCGCCAAGGTTATCCCTAACGTATAGCTGATGTTTATATAAAATTTCACTAGCTACCCTATCAAAATCATCTTTTGTTAGATGTGAAATATCATTCTTTTTAGGCTTCTTGCGCTTTTTAGTTTGCTTGTCCGCTCCATTATTTTGCTGTTCGTTGTTGTTTGTTTCATCAACATTAAAAACCGGTGCGTTTTTTTGTTTTGCTCGAACTAATTTACATTGCTGTTCAATTAATCGCTCAATTTCATCTAATTCTAATTGATTTTTATTGTCTCGTTCTATTAACAAAGTAAGTCGTCGATCTATTGCATCTTCGACCGCCTCCTCTTTTAACATTGATGCCCAGCAGTGCTTTTCAGCCCAGTAGTATACGATCCGCGCATTCGGCAGATTTAACGCTTTGGCGATTTCTTTAGGTGTATAACGTTTTAAATATAACGTATACGCCGCTCGTTTAATTTCGGGGTTATATCGTTTCATGCGGTTATTGTCGTTGTTATCCGCTAAACTCGCATCAAACCCTTTTCGGTTATAGGGTTATATCCGAAATAGTCAGCGTGCAAACACACTAAAATCATTTTAATCTAACCACAAGATTAATTAATGTTATCTAACAATGGCAAAAGAATTAAAAGAAAGTGATTGGTTATGTATCGCAACAGAGGGGCGCTCAGTAGATGGGCGGGAAATGATGCGGGAATGGTTGGCCAGCGCCGCACAAAATTACAATTCAGATTTTTATAGTGCTGTAATTTGGAATGAGCACAACCACCCCTTAGATCGTGTGTACCAGTCAAATCTAGGTTTAGTGCTAGAACTGAAAACCGAAGAAGAAGACGGTAAGCTAAAACTGTATGCAAAATTAGCGGCAAATAAATTTTTATTAGCATTAAACGACGACAATCAAAAGCTATTTTGCTCCGTTGAGATTACCTCCGACTTTCCCGATGTTGGTCAGTTTTATTTAACTGGGTTGGCTGTTACTGATCAGCCCGCATTACCGGGAATATCACAACTGAAATTTAGTAAGGAACGTGGGAACACCTACACAGGACTACACGAATTTAGTTTATCTACTGAACAACAAAACACAGGATCCAACACAATGACAGAAGAAGAAATTCAAGAGCTAAAAGAACAGTTAGCGGCTCAAGCCCAAAAAATTGAAGAGCTAGAAGCCGCATTAGCTGAAAAAGACGCGGAAAAAGCCGAAAAAATTGCGGAAGAATTAACAGAGCTTGCAAGTGAAACATCAGAACAAGCCGAAACCGTCGCAGAAGAAGTAACCGGCGAAGTATCTAAAGAGGAATTTACTGCTTTAAAAAAAGCAAATGTTGAGTTAACAAAAAAATTCGATGCTTTAGAAAAAAAATTCAGTCGAGCAATGACATTTAGCTCAACACCAACCCCGGACTTAAAACCAACCGTTGGTGCTGATTTAAAAATGTTTGTTTAAATGCCGGTTTTAACAGGTTTATCCAATAAAGTATCACAATCACAGGTAAAACAGGATTATATATGCTAAATCAAAATGCCGAGCAAATGCTGGCAAAATATATACATAATTTTTCATTAGCTAGTAAACGTGCTGATGTTAAGAAGTTGTTTTCATTAACTCCGCCCCAAGAAACACGACTACGACAAGCGATCATGCATCAGGTTGAATTTTTATCAAAAATCTACTGCGCAGATGTCGATCAAATTGTAGGGCAAGTTGTTCGAACAGGTGTATCACAATTATATACTGGTCGCAAAAAAGATGCTCGCTTTAGCCGTAAGGTTGGCATTGAGGGTAATGAATATAAATTATCAAAAACGGATTCTTGCGCAGTACTGACGTGGGAGCTACTTAGCCAGTGGGGGAACTCGGGGGCTGAAAATGAATTCTTTAGTTTGGTACAAACATTTATAGAGCAGTCTTTTGGGTTAGATATGCTGCGGATCGGCTTTAACGGTACACACATTGCCGATGAAACAGATCCAGATACATATCCTAACGGGGAGGATGTTAATAAAGGCTGGCATCAAATTGCGAAAGAGTGGCAAGGCGGCAAGCAAGTTCTGACAGATCCGGTTACTTTAGGTAAAAATGGTGATTATAAATCATTAGATGCAATGGCGTCAGATCTAAAAAACAGCATTCGCCCAGAGTTTCGTTTTGATCCTCGCTTAGTTGTGTTAGTTGGTACGGATCTGGTTGCCGCTGAATCATTCCGACTATATCAGCAAGCTGATAAGCCGACTGAAAAAATCGCCGCTCAGTTACTATCTGATTCTGTAGCGGGTATGCCGGCATATATCCCGCCATTCATGCCGGGCAAGCGTATGGTTGTCACTACATTACAAAATTTACACATTTATACGCAGCGTAATACTCGCCGACGTGCAGCCGAAGACGTTCAAGATCGCGAAGCGTTCGAAAGTAAATACTGGCGAATGGAAGGCTATGCGCTAGAAATACCTGAACTGTATGCCGCAATTGATGAAAACGCTGTCACAATCGAGGGCGAGCAATCGGCGGAAGTTAATCAGCTGTAAAAAAGAGGGTTGGCATGTTATCACCAATGCAAAGGCATCGAACCAAAGTACAAACACTAAACGAAATGCAACCACAAGCTGCGGTTTGTTCGTCATCACTTAGTTTGCATGTTTTAAATGAAGCACTAAAAAAAGATGCCCAGTATTTGCGGTCGCTGCCAACCATCAAAGAACGGATTGAAGAAAAACGCAACGTACTATTACCGCGCTGGCAACCTTATGCTCAAAGCTACATTGAGCAGGGGGAAGCTTATCGAAATCCAATTTTAAGTTATTGCATTGTGTGGTTATTTGATGTTGGTGAGTTTGATTTGGCAATCAAATGGGCGTTTATTGCTATAAAACAAAATCAACCAACCCCTGACAATATAAAAAGCCATTTCCCCGCATTTGTTGCCGATCAGATTTATTCTTGGGCGGAACAGCAAGCGGAGCAAGGGAATGCAATTGAGCCGTATTTTTCAATGATTTTTAACAAAGTAGCTTATGAATGGCGCATACATGAAAAAATAAAAAGTAAGTGGTTTAAATTTGCTGGGCTGTTTGTTTTACGTGACGAAAAAGGACAACCCCGCGCTACTGCGGTTGATGATATAGAAGTATTGGAAAAAGCGGATCAATTATTGGCACAAGCTGAAGCTATGCATGTGCATGCACAAGTTAAAACTATGCGAGCTGGCATTGCTAGCCGAATTCGGGCGTTATCCGATCCAGACTACACAGCGAGCCAGCGCCCACAGGATGAAAAAAGAGATTTTCTAAATCATCTTTTCAAATCCTGAACGGGCGCTTTTTTAAGGATAGTCATGTTTAACGGTTTAGAAATCGATTACCAAGAAATCATTATCCAGAATGATGGTTTTTGGCCAGATATCAATATTGCCGACTTTCAAAAGTCGCGCAGCATTACAGCAGCAGTTAGCGCGGATTTAATCAGAGATGCGTTATTAACGGCAATTAGCGAGGTCAATATCTCATTAGAGCGATTTAAAACCAAACACGTTGCCGGCGGCGTGGGCGCAATAAATGACATTAAGGGAATTAATTCAGATGGTATAAATAGCGTTACTGCGCTGTATAAAAAGGCAGTTTATTCACGTGCAAAAGCTGATTTAATCGGTGAGTTTGTGGCGATTTCAAATGTTAAACAACAAATTGACGCAAATCAAAACGAAATGGAAAGCAAATTGTTAGCAGAGGGTACAAGAGCAATTAGAGCCATTTTGGGCTATCGTCGTAGTTCGGTGGAATTAATATGAGTTTATTAACGGAATTAACCAAACACTTAGTCGATAACCTGAAACCACGCAGTCATAGCGGTTTGACGTTCAGCTCATTTATGGACAATTTGGAAATTGATCGCGTATTTAAGCTTGTAACAAAACAGCCGACGGAGCAACTTTTATGCGCAAAACTGAAATACGATGCGGTAATAACATTTGACGAATTCCCGTACCGAATTTATGACCCGTGCCTTGTCTTCGCGTTGGTTATGTGTTGGCTTGAAAGCAAAAACCGGGACGATGCGCAATTTGATAATGTTAATCCTGATATTGACGTTTCAGAAAACGACGAACAAACCGCTTACTTAATGATTGCTGTACCGTTGTCAGAAGATATCACTTTAATCGAGGATGAGAACGGATCAATACCGTATAAAGGCAAGCGTTACAAGCTCGGACTTACAAGCGTTTGGGCACATCCGGATCAGGTGAATGTTAATGCAAATTAGTGGCGAATTAAACAAAGCTCAACTAAAAGAGTTACAAGAAGCTATTAAAAAGCTTGAGATGCCACCAAAGAAAAAACAACGTCTTTTGTGGCGTATAGCAAAGCTGGGCATGATTCCGGCAATAAAAAGGAATATTAAAGAACAGAAAGACTTTAATGGTTCTGATTTTAAAGAAAGGAAAGGCAAGCGTAAAAGCCCGCTTTTGAAAAAAATAGCTAAACATATAGCGGTTAGAGAAATGCCGGCGATTGAAGCTGTAAAACTCTATTTTAAAGGACATTATAAAAGCACGTCGGATAAAAATATCCCAATCGGTGTAGTTGCTGATGTGCAACAAAATGGGCGGACAATTCGACAAAATGCTAAGCAATTTAAAAAGCAATCTAATAGCAAAAAAAAGGGTTCGATTACAAAACAACAAATTAAAAAATTAAGAGAGCTGGGACATACGCACTCAAGAAAAGGAAAAGAAGTTAAATCATCGGTTAAGTGGCTTCGTGAAAATTATTCAAAGGCACAGGCGGGCGTAGTGATAAAAAGAATGGTCGATGAGCTAGTTAAGCAGTTTTGGTCAGTAAAAATTCCTAGCCGTGCATTTATGGGTATGACTGATAATGAATTTTCCAAAATATTAGAACGACAGCTTAAAAATATTAGCTTTGGCTGGGATGTAAAAGCCCAAAACATAAAACGAGGTAAAAATTAAATGACTTGGCCAACAATTACAATTAATCAATTAAATCTACTGCAGGGCGAAACCGACGAAGTAGAACGCCGATTTTTGTTTATCGGCAATGCGGGCAAAAATAAAGGGCAAATTATTTCAGTCAATGCCCAAACTGATTTTAATGGCGTGTTGGGTAATGATGACAGTGCGCTAAAAAAAGGCGTGTTGGCTGCATTAGAAAACGCAGGGCAAAACTGGTTTGCCAGTATTGCTATTTTAAACGACGGGCAAGATTGGACTGATGCTGTAATGCAAGCCCAAAAAATCGGATCGTTTGAAGCGGTTGTTTATGCTGAAAATATCAACACGAAAGCCGAAATCAACAAAGCGATCAGTTTGCGCAAGAATTTAATTGCTAAGTATGGCCGTTGGGTTCGGTTTATTTTGGGTATTGAGGGACTGCAACCAAACGAAACGTGGGCACGATATGAATCACGATTGGCTACATTGCAAAACGGTATTGCTGAATATGCAATTACACTTATACCCATGATTTGGGGCAATGAACCGTTTGTCAACGCCGGGCGTTCATGTAACCGCTCGGTAACTATCGCCGATGCACTGGCACGCGTTAAAACTGGCGCAGTCAGCAATTTAGGTAGTGACACTTTGCCGGTCGATTCCGCGGGGGTTGAATTACCGCTAGCTACATTGCAAACACTAAACGCAAATCGTTACAGTGTGCCAATGTGGTATCCAGATTACGACGGCATTTATTGGGCAGACGATCGCACATTAGACGTTGAGGGTGGTGATTATCAATCAGCCGAGACAGTACGCGTTATCGATAAAGTCGCACGTAAAATTCGATTATTAGCGATCGCCAAAATTGCCGATGCCTCATTCAATAGCTCAGCTAATTCGATAGCTGTACATCAGCAATACTTTGCTAAGCCGATGCGTGAGATGTCAATAACATCACAGATTAACGGCATTGAATTTCCGGGTGAAGTTAAAAAGCCAAAAGATGGCGACATTGTTATCACGTGGAAAACACCCAAAACCGTTGATATTTATGCAGTTGTGCGCACGCGTGATATTCCAATGCAAATCACTATCAGTCTGATGCTTGATGCATCCTTAGATCAGTAATCAGGAGTATAAAATGGGTTCAAGAATTACAGGGAAATCGTTTGACGTCAATTTTGGCGGTGAATTAATACAAGTTAAAAGTGTGACATTAACTATCACTGATAATAGTGCCGTTGCATCAACTAACGGCGTGCCAGATGGGCATATAGCTGGATCGGTAACAGCGGAAGGCTCTATCACGTTGACTAGTAAGTATTTTAATAAGCTGGTAGCGATAGCTAGAAGTTTTGGGTCGTTTCGTGCTATGCCCGCATCTGATTTTATGTTTTATGCAGATACTGGGGACGAATCACAAAAAATAGAGGCATTCGGCTGCAAGCTAAAAATTTCGGATTTGTTAAATGCGGATAAAAGCGGTGATGATGAAACTACGCATACTATTGATTATATAGTGACATCGCCAGATTTTGTTAGCATTAACGGCGTGCCGTATTTGTCAGCGACCGATACACGCAATTTATTAAATAACTAGGCGGATTCCGACAATGACTGATGAAGATTCACTATTGGTAAAAATCGGACTAGTGGGCTTTATGCTTGGTATAGCTAAGTTGCTGGCCGGTGATGAAGCGATTACATGGCGCAAAGTGATTGGCCGGTCGTTGCTGGGAACGGGGTCATCACTGATAGCCGGGTTAATCATGATTCCCCACCCTGCCGCGTCTCAACTTGTTATTGTTGGTGCTGCGGCGCTGCTCGGCATTTTAGGGCATTCGCTCATCGAATGGGTGGTTATTACTTATATTGATAAGAAAACAAAAGGATAAAAATTGATGAAATTGATGAATTTGTCAGAACACTTTAAACGCTCAGAATTTGCATGTAAGTGTGGTTGCTGTTTTGATGATGTCAATCCGTCCCTTGTTGAAGTTTTGGAGGATGTCAGAAATCATTTTAATGCCCCAACAATAATTACTAGCGGTTGCCGTTGCAGGCAGCACAATCACACAGTAGGCGGAAAACAGCACAGCCAACACGTTTTGGGTAATGCTGCTGATATCAAAGTAAAAGGCATTAAACCGAAAACCGTGGCCGATTATTTAGAATCAAAATACCCGGATAAGTTCGGCATTGGTCGATATATTACATTTACCCATATTGATGTTCGGGTAGTTAAAGCTCGCTGGGGTTCAAATGAATAAATACAATCTGGCGATTATTGTGTTGCTTGTATTATTGATTTTTTGTTTTGGTATTTATTTTTCATCATTACAACACGATAGCAAATCACTAAAACAAATAAACAAGCTGAATTTTGAAGCAAAGCAACAACAATCAGTTATTAACAATAAATCGCAAGAGCTAGAAACTAAATTACAACAGGTAAAAACGTATGAACGACAAAATAACAAGAAAGCGCAGACCTTTGGCAATGCTGTTAATAGCAATTGCATTAGTCGTGATTTTGTCGAGCTGTTCAACAAACAAACAGCAGATTACGAGCAAATTTTATCAACAAAACACATTAACAAGGTGCGTTGAAATATTGCCGAAAATTGAGAACAACACAACAACGGCAATACAAAATGCACTAATTGAATGGCGCAGTATTTATATCGACTGCGCACTTAGGCATAACACTTTAGTAGAAACAATAAACGAGGTACAACATGGAAATCACATTAACAATTAGCGGCAAAGATATTACTTTTAAACCAACAAAGTTAGCTTATAACACGTATATCAACGATGTCACGATGAACGACAAAATTGCACCGGCAACAAACTTTTTACGTCGTACTGTTGTGCCAGAGTGTAAAGAGGTTTTAAACGAAATTTTAGAAAATCATATTGGCGCAGCATTACAGATTAATGAAAAACTTATCAAACAATATGCGCCCGACTTAGAGATCGAAGTAAAAAACTAAATCGGCGAGTAAGTAGAATTGAGAAGAATTCGTTAGAACAATTATTGATTTTACGACGCTACTATCTGCCGGCTGAGGATGATAGTAGCGAAAATCTCGCCCGTGCGGCGTGGCTAGATAATCATTTAGCAGAGGTACAAGCGGCAGCAGTAGCAAACGGTATCGGCAAAGCTTTTAAAGGTGTTAAATAATGTCATCATCATTAGATTTTACAATTAGATTAACTGATCGCGTAACTGCGCCGCTTAAACGCGTACAATCGCAATTTAAGTCATTTAACGCAACTGCTGCCAGCTCATTTAAAAAAATTGGCGGCGGCAGTATTGCCCTTTTCGCTGTTGCTAAAAGCATTACTGGTTTACTCTCACCCGCCGAAGAAATGGATCGGGCATTAAAAAACGCAAGCTTGGGCGGTGTTTCGTCAATTAATGAATTGCGAACAGCGGCAAAAAAATTCAGCTCAGAATATGGCACAAGTGCGCTTGATTTTGTTAACTCAGCATCATCAATCAAGGGTGCGTTATCGGGCATTAGTGATGCAGACGTACCGCACGCTGTAGCTGCGATGAATATGCTGTCAAAAGCAACCGGCGAAAGCGTGGACACATCAACCGCGTACATTGAGCAAATGGCAGCGAGCTACAAAGGCACAGTTAATAAAATCGGCCAGTTAAATTTTGCACGTCATGCGGCGGGTATTGCTGCATACGCTAAAAATAATTTTAACGTGTCAACCCAGCAACTGCAAAGCATGATGCAAAAAACCAAAGGCACGGCGGCGAATAACGGCGTAAGCATGGGAGAGCAAGCTGTTGTTCTGAGTATGGCAAGTAAAAGCCTTGGTGCAGGTGCTGCGGGGTCATATGCCGCGCTGTACAAAAATTTAGGCAAAGCGGGGAAAGAACTCGGACTATCGTTTGCTGATGCTAACGGCAAAATGCTGTCAATGCCTGAAATTATTGACAAAATCCAAGGTAAATTTGGCAAGGATTTATCAAAAAACATTAAAGCACAGGAGTTATTAGATAAAGCCCTTGGTGCGGGTGCTGATATTGTAAAAACCTTGGCGAATAACTCAGATGAATTAAATCAACACGTCAAAGAAATTGGTAAGGGGCGGAATTTTAAATTAATGCAAAAGATGGCTCAAGGTAATGTTAAACCGTTGGAGCGCATTAATGCTCAATTTATGAATATTAAAGAGTCTATTGGGCGTGCAGTATTACCGATTTTAATGCCGGTTATGAATGCTATTGGTGGCATTATCGGCAAATTTGCTAAGTGGCTGGAAATGTTTCCAAATATTGCTAAATGGATCGGCATAGTCACCGTCGCGCTTATAAGTTTGGCGGGTGTTGCTGCTGTGTTTGCAATTATTTCTGGTGTTATATCGTTACTACTTTCCCCGATAACACTAATTATTATCGGGATTGCTGCCGTGATTGCTATTTGTTGGGTTTTTCGTAAACAGATCGGTAACGCAATTAATTGGGTGATTGAAAAAGTAAAAGTGCTATGGGCTGCGTTTAGTGAAACGTGGGCGTTTAAGATGATATCCGGTTATTTAAAATTCACCGCAAAAATGTTTTTCTTTCTTTTTAAAATTGTCAAAGGTGGGATCATTATCTGGTTTTCTCTACTTTCTAATGCGATCGCTATGGTGTGTAAATTTTGGGACAGTATAAAAGACTCTATATATATTCAAGTGCTTATTGCTGCATTCAACGTGTTATCGGACGCTGTTTGCTGTGTTTTTGAGTTTATCGGCGATACATTTTTATCAACAATAGATGATTTAACAGCCGGTTGGGATAGTTTTGTTGAGTTTTTTACTAATGCTGACGCATTTTCAAAAGTCGGCGATGCATTGAAAGAAGCATTTTGGGATGCTTTTAAAATAATTAAAAACAAGGGAATAGATGTAATTAACGATATTATTAAAGGCTTAAATTATGTCCCGGGCGTTAACATTGAGCTGCTTGAATACGAAAAAATCGACGCGCCCGAAGAATCGCCGATCGGCACTGCAAAATCACCGATTACTAGTACGATCGTGCGTGACATCGATCATGGTGGATTGTCAAAAGAGATTCAAAACAGTAAATCGCAAAATATCGATAATAGTAAGAATATTCAGTCAGTCACGATCAATAATTCGCAGCCGATGACGCCGGCCCAACTGCAAGAATGGGAGCAGCTTTATGCCGGATAAGTATTTTGATTTACTCATTGCCGATCGTGATTTTTCGTTAAATAGCGGTTATGAGCCGAACTTAGCAAAAAATCAGCAAAGCATCGGGCAAGATATTAAACATGCAATTATTGAAAGCGGTTTAGCTACTGAATTGGTTGCAGAGCGATCCCCTACTATGCGTTACGACGTTTTCACTAAAATTATTTTATTAGTCGAAAGCGATCGCCGCATAGTACCAGGCACTGCGCACATCAAAGAAGAAACCGCAGAACGGCTTTATCTGACTGCTGACACGTACGACTTTGGAAAAATTGGAGTAACGATCAATGGCTGATTATCAAAAAATGTTTGAAAAAATACTGCACGATCATGGTATGCCAGTTGACGAAAACGCCGCTCGTAAAGAGTTCGAAGAATTGACAAAAGCAGAGGGGTTAATCACAAACACATCGAAATACTCCCCATTTTGGCGTTTGATGTCTGCGATTGTGATACGGCCATATATTTGGCTAAAAGATGCATTTATCAAAAATGTATTAATGAATATGTTTTTAATGACGGCCAGCGGTCAGTTTTTAGATTTGTTTGCTAATGCCGTTAATTTAGAGCGTAAGCCGGCAACATTGGCAACGGGTGAAATTTTGTTCACTAAAGCAAATAAAAATCAGGCGGTTGTTATACCTGTAGGCACTGTGATTAGCTCGCCCGAAATTAACGGCGTTACATATCAATTACAAACTACTCAAGAGTATAGCATACCGGCAGGTGTTGAAGTCGCACGCATTCCAGTAGTGGCCGTCGGCAGCGGTGAAAACTATAACTTAGCTGCTGGTTATTATCGTTTTTTAGTTGAACAGATAGACGGTGTAACTGTTACTAATGACGATAATTGGTTGATCTTACCGGGTGCTAACATTGAATCAGATGATGATTTAAGAGATAGAACTAAAAACCAGTATAACTTTGTTGGTCACTATCATACTGATGCCGTATATCGTGGCATTGTGACAACAATTACGGGGATTTCAACAAAACAAGTTTATTTTGTGCATGATGCTCCACGAGGTCCGGGTACAGCAAATTTATATCTATTGCTAAATGACGGCGTAGATTCAAAATATTTTATCGATAAAGTTAACGATTACATCATGGGGCAAGGCTACCGTGGCCATGGTGATGATTTAAAGTGCTTTGCCGTGCCTGAAAAGAAAATTGATATTGCTGTTACATTATATTTTGAACGTGAACAACAACCGATCGACATTAATCAATATCTATTAAACGTTGAGCATTTTATACGTTGCGCATTTCGTCAGAATAACGACTATAACGTAACGCAAGTAAATGCGTATTCACGGTTTAGTATCTCAAAATTAAACGAAGAACTGCATGAGCAATTTAACGAGTTACATTCGATTGTATTTAACATCGGCGACATTGTCAGCGAGCTAGAAGTACCAAGACTTCGAACTCTAACAATAAATACCGAGGTCGCAGAATGAAATTAAAAATCAAGCTGCCGGTTTGGATGAACAAAGGCGAGCCGCTAAAGCTTGCTAATGCATCACTTAAATACTGGGATCGTATGTATCAATGGTTAAAATTCCCAGTTATGCAGTTCGACCCGTTAACATGTGACGAGCGATTATTATTTTTGTATGCCTATCAACGCGATGTTAAACGACTAAATAACGAGCCATTAACGTTATACAGAAAACGCATTAAATACGCATACGCCAATGCTGCAGATTCTGGATCGGTTATTGGGTTTAAAAATATATTTGAGCGGCTAGAAATCGGCACGGTTCAAATACTAGAACGCCAGTACGGCTATGATTGGGACGTTATCATCTTGCGATTATCTGATAATCAGTTAACAAATAATCGTGAATTATTAACGGAAATTATCAGGCAATACGGCCGAACCTGTCGGCGTTATTTTTTTGAAATTGTTCACGTGCAGCCGATGAAATTTAGATGCGGCGAGTTTAATAACAATCAACATTACAACGGTTCTAAATTTAATTTTAAACGAATACACCAAGCAACAGTAATTTTAAAAGTTGGCGGATTTGGTGAAGTAAAAGAATTTAATGGAGTACAGCAATGAGTAAAACGGCAATAGTAAAAACGGGCGAACAGTTTTTTATAAAACAGTTGAGCAAGTCGCAAGCGATAAAACTAGATAAAGTTATATTTGCTAACGTTTCAGGCATTAACGGCGACACTGAAATCAATGTTAACGGTTCAATGCCCGCCGCAAGTCAAATAGTACATACAGCACCAGTTACGCAATCGGGGTTATTGAATGATAAGACTGTGGTTTATTCTGTTATTCTTGACACTAGCATCGGTGATTTTTCATTTAACTATATCGGGCTTGTCAACGCAGAAACTAACACGCTATGCATGGTGATGCATACTGATTTAACACGAAAAATAAAAACTGCCGGACAACGTCAGGGTAATACGATAACAGAATCAATTTGGTTAGAAATTGATAATGCATCTGAATCTACGGGTATTACTGTCAATGCCCAAACTTGGCAGATCGATTATTCAAAACGATTGGCTGGCGAAGATGAACGTATTCGATTAACTAATTATGATTTATATAATCGATTAGCAATTCATGACGGTTTTGCAATAACAAAAAATGGCAATCAATTAACAGTGTCATCAGGTTTGGCATATGTTGCCGGTTTGCGAGTTGAGCACGCCACTCAAACATCGATAGAAATTGAAAACAATCAATCGTTATATATTGATGCGTGGTTAACTGGCGCTGTAACTGGTGAATGGTCTGTAAACTATAATTTAATTGCGGGCACTAATTTACGTGATTACGAACAAGATGGATTTAAGCACTATGTTGAGCGTGTAGCTTCAGTTGACGCAAACGGCAAGCTAGTTGTTGTTAAACCGAAATCATTTATCACAACGTACGATCATGCGACAACTGAAAAAGTGGGAATAGTTAAACTCAGTTCAGAAATTAACAGCACATCAGAAACCGAGGCGGCTACGGTGTGGGCTGTAAAAAAAGTGAATGATAATGCTGTTGCAGCAAATAATAACGCACTATTAGCGGATAACAACGCGAACAACGCACACAATAGAATCAATGCGATAACAGATAAATTCACATCTGGAGGCGTTGAGTCACGAGTGTACTCTAACGATAAACGTTTTTACTTGCTTGTTCGAGATGATGGCGTTGTGGGAATGTATAACTCTGTAAGAAAAAATTTGCCTTGGGGTTTTGCTGAAGATGGTGTCCTTGGTGAAGGTTATGTCCCAGCGCATCGGGTGTTAAATTTAGAGCAATATATTAGAAATTTTACACTGCCATCTGGGATTCCACTTCCGTGGCCGCACGATCGGCCGCCAGCGGGGTGGTTTGAATGCAACGGCGCTCAATTCAATGTAAATCAATTCCCAAGGTTGGGCGGTGTTTATCCTTGGGGGCTGTTGCCAGACCTTCGCGGTGAATTTATTCGGGGCTGGGATAATGGTAAAGGAGCAGATCCGTACCGGGTTATATTGAGTTGGCAAAATTTTGCAATTCAGCGTCATAATCACGCGATTAATGCCAGAACATCATTTAACTCGGCGGGAAATATTACGGCGTCAGTAACGCACGGAACGCCGCAAACTGGCTGGACGGAACTAACGGGCGATAACGAGACTAGACCGCGCAACGTCGCATTTATGTACATAGTTAAAGCAGAATAAGATCAGGAGATTTATATAATGAAATATCAATTACAACCAGAAACAGCTATTTTGGACGAGAACGGACTAACAACAAAAGCGGGTTGGGCTGTGATTTATAATGTTGATTCCAAGGGGGAGTATTCGGGTGCTACATATCAGTATTTACCCGTTGGTGTTGGCGTGCCTGCTAATTCATATTTAGACGCACCAAAGCCGGTTAAAGATGGTAAAGCGATCATCAGGGATGGCGATAAGTGGGTATACCCCGCCGACCACCGGGGTAAAAAAATCTACTCAATAGAAAATGGTGCAGAATCAACAGTAACAGAAATCGGCGATATTCCCGCAGATTACACGCTATTAAAACCGTCTAGCGAATTTGATAGCTGGGACGGTGAAAAATGGGTGTTAGATGAAAATAAACAGCATCAACACTATGTAGCTGTAGCAACAGCACAGAAAAAACAGCTATTAAGCGAAGCTAGCTCACAAATTGATTATCTACAAGATGCGATTGACACAGAAATAGCTACAGACGAAGAAAAAACGTTATACGCAGCATGGAAAAAATATCGTGCTTTACTAAATCGTATTGATGTTGATACTGCACCAGCAATTGATTGGCCAGAAAAGCCGGAGTAATCGATCGTGTGGTGTGATAAAACGTTTTCATTAGCAAAATATAAGTCAATGAGCTTTGAAGCTGTAGCAATTGAGCCGTACAAGATTACTAACAGCAAATTTTTATCACCCGAGGAAGCAATCAAGGCGTTATTAGCAAAAATCGACAGCATAACGCCAGTTGCTGTTATATTGATATCATCTGTAACAGAAGCCGGTTTTATTAATAAGCTAACAGCATTAAGCCAGTGCTGGGATTTGCCGGAAATCAATCGAGCACTGAGAACGGCTAAAACAGTGCAAGATTTAGATGTAACAAAAATGGTTATACCGAATCCGGCTGATCGAAAAGTTGTAAAACAGTTATCATCAAGTAACACGCGTGCAATTGTTAACAGTCAAACGTTAAAAGAGGCACAAAAAGACGCTAAAGCATCAATAAATAGCGTAATGAGTGAATTACAGCGGTTTGCACAGCAAAAAGAAGCCGTTTTAAACAAAGTTGCCAGTAAAACAGCTTCATTAACTGGCGGTAGTATTGATATAACATTTTTTCATGGTTTGCCGTGTGATCTCCATAAAGAGTTACCCAACAAAGAGCATATTTTTACTTTTTTACTGGCATTTTCAGATAACAACTTAAAACCGATATTGGATTTAGTACATGATAGAAAACTCATCGATTAACAATAACGGATCTGCGGGAAGCGTTGATAATATTGTATTAGCGCTTGACGGTGAATCTATTATATTAAAAAACCCGTCAATTTCTGCCGAGTATGATTTGCCGGAAGAAGACCAGTCAGGGCAATCATCATCAACAAATAGCAGTGAAAAAGGTATCAAACCAAAGAAATTAAATATTAATGGGTTAATTGAATATTCAACACCGGATCGCTTAAGCCGATTGATTGAATTGTCATATCAAACCGAAAAAGGCGGAGCTAAAAAGCTGTATCGTGTTGCTAATGCCACGGCTAACGTTATAAATTTACGTGAAGCTGTTTTCAGTGGCAAAGTTTCGGTTTCTCCTCATTCTACACTGCTTGCGTGGCAAATTAGTTTTACGCTATCAGAACGTAAATCAGTGCCCGAGAAGCGAGAGGCAAGAGCACAACAGCGAGCAGTTGAAAATGGTGACGAGAGCGTCGGCGCAATAATTGAAGAAGTGCCTGCCGAGCAGGACGAAAACGCCCAAACTGGCAAAGTTGAACAAATTCTTGGGGTGTTTAATGATGCATTACCGTAGGAATAAATATGAAGATTAATAAATATGCAATGATCAATAACGAACGTATTCAGATTATTGATTGTAACATCGTGTTAGAGTTAAACGCTTGCGGACGCGGTTTTATTACTATTCCCGAAAAAGATAAAACATCACTTAAGAACAAAGTAATAAAAATTAATCTTGGGTACGGTAACGACTTACAAAGATTTTTCACCGGGTTTATTGAAAGCGAACAAACAGCAGCAAACAACGTCAAAAAGCTTTTTGTTCGTGAGTTGATCGGTTGTTATAAGCAAACAATTGATTGTTCGTTTCAACATCCGACGTTAAAAGCTGTTACTGAGTATTTAACATCAAAAAACGGGTTACAGTTTAATTTGCCGGACGCTGATTATGTTAATACAAAAATTCCACACTTTAAGCATGCGGGAACTGGCTATCACTTATTGCAAGAAATCGGTAGAGCTTTCAACATTCCCGAATATACTTTTTTTCAAACACCGACAGGCAAAATCTATTGCGGTAGCTATAACGATAGCTATTTTAATGATAAAGATATCAATTTGGGTGATAATTTAAATAAAATCGCATCATCAACCGCCGGATCTAACATTGTTGAAATTCCGTTAGTGCCAAAACTTCGCCCGGGCGTTAAAATCAACGGTAAAAAGGTCTCTATTGTCAATTTGATTAACGATAACATGACAATAACTTTTGAAGACAAAGCCGGGAAAAAATCAGCAACACGGCGACAAATTGAAAAAGAATTCCCAGAGCTAGCAGACGGCTATCATCTGTCAAAAATGGCCAAGGTTGTAGCAATTTCGGACGAAACCAATCTAGGTGATATATCTACACCATTCCGCCCAAAGTACGCCGTTAATGTGCAGTTATTAGATGAAAACGGCAAAGAATCGACGACACCGGTTTATAAAGCGGTACCTTTACCAGTAACCAACATCGGATCCGAGGGTGGATCGTACCACTACCCTGAGGAGGGCACGGAAGTGGAAATCGGTTTCATCAATGGTAAGCCTGATCAGCCGGTTATACGCAATATCTACCCAAACAATAAAACAATGCCGAATATCAAAAAAGACGAGCATTTATTGCAACAGCGTGCTGAGGTTTTTACAAAGATTGATAACGTCGGCAATATGATACGTGAAAGCGATCAGACTGTGACAGATAACGCCCGTGATTATTGTTTAAATAGCGATTCATCAACTGAACAAACAACAACGAAAATAACAACAGTTAACGCTAATTATACTATCAACACGTACAGTAATTATAAGTTATCTGCGAACACTATAACGCAACTGGCGCTAAAAGATTACACGGTTGGGACTAATTCGAATTTTGTGCAGTTTGTCGGTATTGATTACTCATTAACAATAAATGGCAATCAAACGATATCAGTAAAAAATAAAATTGATATCACAGCAAACGAAATCAAAGAACAGATTAAAACAATTCGCCAAAGCATCGCCGGCGCAAAACAAGAAATCGTAGCCCCGCAGGTTTGGATCGGTAGCGGCGAGATAAATGTATCTCAATTGATGTTAGACACGTTAGAGCTTATTGAGCGGCTAGCTGATTTGACAGCGCAACATACACACCCAAACACAACCACACCAACCAACGCGGGCGCAATTGTTGGCGTTAAAACGGACGCAATAAATCTAGATAAAAAATACTCGCCAGTAATTGCAAAATAATACGTTGTGCCCTCACCTCGCCCACGCTTGTGGGCTTTTTTTATAGTGAACATTTATATAACTTTATCGCTTCTTCGATAATCATGCCTTGCGATTTGCCTGTACTTTTGCTTAACTCTGTAATCATTTCTATTGTATTAATTGACAATTTATACCCTTTTGGTTTTACTCCTCTTTTTTCATCACTTCTTTTTTGAATTTCAGCTCTTGATAACGCCATGTGTTCCACCTTGATTTTTTGTCAATCAGTTGTTATATTAAGGTCGCCGGCGAGGGTGCGACCTCGCCTTTGATTGGAACTAGTAAACTGGTAATGATACCGTTAATAGAACCAAGAGAATTAAGATCCTAACCATCTTTTTTCTCCCTTAAGCCCCCATCGAAAGCTGGGGGTTTGCTTTATCAGCACCCTGCTGATGTTTATAATTATAGATGCACCTACCAATAAAGTCAACACTTTTCTAGATATTTTTTTAAACAAAATCAAAATAAATCAATAATCCACCTGAGCTATTGGCTATTTTTTTATACCTGAATTATTAAAAATAAATAATCGGGGGACAAAATCGATCGGGTGACCCAAAGCGTGCTACACCGCACCCGCCTACAGGGTTTTTGCATGAAATTTTTTTCAGTTGGATTTTATTACAAAACAAAGCTCAAAGGCTTATTGAAAAAAGGATCTTAAAGGATCGTATAAAACTGAAATAAATGAAATACTTTTCAATATTTTTCAGTTTTAATTTATAAAAAAGATCGTATTAAATAATTAATATAATGATAAATAATAATATTTTTATTTTAGGTGATGTTTGGAACCTAGATCCCAAAATTAATAAAATATAATATTCATTTAATATCAATTTGTTATAAATTATTATAACTGAAATTTTATTACATTGGATAATATGAAAATATCAATATTAATAGATGAATCGTTTGATATAGGAAATTGTGAATCGGGTTATATCGTGGCACTTATGGTAAATGAGTGGTGGGTCTTTTTGAAAAAAGATTCTCTTGATCTAATCGGTGTATTTGAAACAATCGAGGAAGTCAGGGACTTTATATATTTATTAACAATATAAAACGGATCATACACGATTATAAAAACGCACCGCCATTTTACCGCCACTTACTATTTTTACAGAATTTTTTAAGGTAAGGTATTTTATATAATATATTGATTTTAAATAAAATAAATGGTGGGTTGTGAGGGGATCGAACCCGCGACCAATTGATTAAGAGTCAACTGCTCTACCGACTGAGCTAACAACCCACTGAGATATTTGAATACATTGTATATAGGTTTAAGCAATAATGCAAATCACCAATCTCATTTTATTTACTAAAATTTTGAGATAAATTTCAATATTGCTAGATTATTAAATAAGTCTATGTTTTACTGTAGTGCGTTTTTTCAACATGTTTAAATATTATATAATGAATTACAAATAAATTGGGAGAAAAGAAATGAAAATTTCGTCAGTTGCTATGGTTATCACAATGGGATTATCCAGCGCAGTAGCTTATGCGCATACTGCAAATGAAATTATCGTCCGTGGTGGACCTGTTTATGTTCACCCTAAAGATAAAAGTGATCACGTTAAAGTAGGCGGAGCCAAAAGCGATCTAAAAGCAAAAGCCGATAACGATACACAACTTGGATTAAATTTCCAATATATGGTGACCGATAATATTGGTGTCGAACTGTTAGCTGCAACACCTTTTAGCCATCAAGTTAAGCTAGGCGGGGGCAATTCAACGGGGCTTTCTGGTGCTCATTTAGGGAAAATTAAACATCTACCACCTACATTAAGTGCCGTTTGGTATCCACTTGATTCACAATATGAGTTACAACCTTATGTTGGAATGGGTATTAACTATACCTTCTTTTTTGATGAAAAACTTAGTGGTGAAGCCAAAAAAGCGGGATTTCATGGTTTAGATCTTGACAGTTCTTGGGGCTGGGCAGCTCAAGTCGGTGCTGATTATTCTTTAAATGACAATTGGCTTTTGAATGCTCAAATCCGTTATATTGATATTGAAACTAAAGCAACAACCCATTTAGGTAATACTAAAGTTACCGCTAATTATAAGCTTGATCCATGGGTTGCAATGATTGGTGTAGGTTATAAATTTTAAAGGAAACAAACATAAAAAAACCTCTCAAACGAGAGGTTTTTTATTACAAAGATTAAAGATTTTTTATGGCAACATACTGCTCTTGCAGTTTGGCTTTATCATCAATATAACCTTGTTGTTTTTCTTTTTCTTTAGCAACTACTGCCGCAGGGGCTTTATCGACAAAGCTGGCATTAGACAGTTTATTTTCAATACGAGAAATTTCGCCATTGATGCGTTCAATTTCTTTTTCTAAACGCGCAAGTTCGTTTTCTTTATTGATTAATCCTGCCATTGGGATTAATAACTCGGCGCCATCAACCAGTTTTGTGACCGATAATGGTCCAGTTTCACCATCATCAAGTAAAACAATTTCAGACAATCTTGCTAATGATTCAATAAAATTGATGTTATCAGCGATGATTCGATGTACCGTTGGAGAGCCTTTTCGAATCAATAATTGTAGTGGTTTACTTGGCGCAATATTCATTTCGGCACGTATGTTTCGTACGGCAATCACGACATCTTTTATCCAATTAATATCAGCTACTGCTTGATCATTTGAATGCTGTTCATCAAAAGCAGGCATTGGCTGTAACATGATAGTATCAGCGGTTATATTCATTAAGCCTTTTACATTTTGCCAAATTGCTTCGGTAATAAATGGAATAATCGGGTGCGCAAGACGTAATAGAGCTTCTAATACCATAATTAACGTATGGCGAGCTGCGCGTTGCTGTGACGGTTCGCCATTGGCTAAAATGGATTTGGTTAGTTCTAAATACCAATCACAGAATTGATTCCATGTGAACTCATATAAAATATTAGCTGCTAAATCAAAACGATAAGTATCAAATGCGTCTCGATAAGCTTTAATGGTTTGATTAAATTCGGCTAAAATCCATTTATCTGCTAAAGAATAATCTAAATCCCCGCCTTTAAAGCCACAATCATGCCCTTCTGTATTCATCAGCACATAGCGGCTAGCGTTCCAAAGTTTATTACAGAAATTACGATAACCTTCTAAGCGTTTTAAATCCCAATTAATATCACGCCCAGTTGAGGCTAACGCAGCTAAAGTAAATCGTAGCGCATCAGTACCGTGCGCCTCAATGCCATTAGGGAACTGTTTTTGGGTGCGTTTAGCAATTTTTTCAGCTAATTGAGGCTGCATCATATTGCCTGTCCGTTTTTCTAATAAAGCTGGCAGTGAGATACCGTCAATCATATCTAAAGGATCGATAACGTTTCCTTTAGATTTAGACATTTTCTGCCCTTCTTCATCACGAATTAAACCTGTAACATACACTGTTTTAAAAGGAACTTGTGGTTTACCATGTTCATCTTTAATAAAGTGCATGGTCATCATGATCATTCTAGCTACCCAGAAGAAAATGATATCAAAACCAGTTACGAGCACATTGGTTGGATGGAAGGTGGCTAAATCATCAGTATTATTCGGCCAACCTAACGTTGAAAATGTCCAAAGCGCAGACGAAAACCAAGTATCCAGCACATCTTCATCTTGCGATAATTCAATATCATTCGACAGATTATTCTCGCGTCGCACTTCTGCTTCATCACGGCCAACATAAACATTACCTTGTTTATCATACCAAGCCGGAATACGATGTCCCCACCATAATTGACGTGAAATACACCAATCTTGAATATCATTCATCCAAGAAAAATACATATTTTCATACTGTTTTGGTACAAATTGGATATCACCATTTTTTACTGCATCAATAGCAGGCTTTGCAAGCACTTTTGCTCGCACATACCATTGATCGGTTAGCATAGGTTCGATCACAACGCCACCACGATCACCATATGGAACGGTCAAATCATGCGGTTCGATTTTTTCTAAAATACCCAATGACTCACATTCTGCAACGACTGCTTTACGAGCAGCAAAGCGTTCCAATGTTTGGAACTGAGCAGGAATAACTGGATCATAAGCATCGCTTGGTTCACCATTAGTATCAAATACTTCAGCTTGCTGACGAATATCACCATCAAACGTTAAAATGTTGATCATCGGTAATTGATGACGTCGCCCAACTTCATAGTCATTAAAATCATGCGCAGGGGTAATTTTTACGCACCCTGTACCTTTGGTCATATCGGCATGTTCATCACCCACAATTGGAATACGGCGGTTAACAAATGGTAATATGACAAATTGTCCAATCAGATCTTTATAGCGAGGATCTTCAGGATTCACCGCAACCCCTGTATCCCCAAATAAGGTTTCAGGACGAGTAGTTGCCACCACTAAATAATCTTTTCCGTCGGCTGTTTTGGCACCATCAGCTAACGGATAACGTAAATGCCACATTGAACCTTTAACTTCGCGGTTTTCAACTTCAAGATCGGAAATAGCTGTACGTAATTTTGGATCCCAATTGACTAAGCGTTTACCACGATAGATGAGATTTTCTTGATATAATCTCACGAAGACTTCTTTCACTGCATTTGATAGACCTTCGTCCATGGTGAAACGTTCACGATCCCAATCAACTGAATCCCCTAAGCGACGCATTTGCTTAGTAATGCTACCGCCAGATTCGGCTTTCCATTGCCAAATCTTGTCAATAAAAGCATCACGCCCGTAATCATGGCGTGTTTTATTTTCTTCAGCCGCAATTTTGCGCTCTACCACCATTTGCGTTGCAATACCTGCGTGATCAGTTCCTGATTGCCAAAGGGTATTATGACCTTGCATACGATGATAACGAATCAAGGCATCCATAATGGTTTGCTGAAAAGCATGCCCCATATGTAAACTACCTGTCACATTCGGCGGTGGAATGGCAATACAATAACTTGGTTGCGATTTATCACCATTGGGTTTGAAATAACCACTTTGTTCCCAATGCTTATAAAGAGGTTGTTCAATTTCTTGTGGATTATAAGTCGTGTTTTTCATAATTAATGCATCAATCCTGATTTAAGGCATAAAATGGTTGCTATTCTACAGTAAAATAGCCAAACAATAAATTAGCAGAACAATAAACTCATCGATTTAATCGAATTGTAAAAATTTTTATAATACGATAAATAGCATAAAAAAACCGCCTTGTATTAAGCGGTTTTTTTATATCTATCATTGTAAATATAATTGGTAATTAGTGATGTTGATAAATAAAATTATCAATTAATCGTGTTTTACCAATATAAACCGCTAGCGCACATAAACTATCTTGTTCAAGCCTATCAACCGATGTTAATGATGCTAGATCGACAAATTCAATATAGTCAATCTTGGCTAAAGGTTGGTGGACAATAAGATCATACATAGCTTTTGTTATAACTGTTACCGACGTTTCCCCTTGCTTTATCATTGCATTGGCACATTCAATTGCTTGATAAAGGCACACGGCTGCGGATCGTTCACGTTCAGACAAATAGCTATTACGTGAACTTTTAGCTAGTCCATCTGCTTCACGCACAATAGGGCAACCAATAATTTCAATGTCGAAATTCAGATCACTGACCATTCGTTTAATTACCGCTAACTGCTGTGCATCTTTCTGTCCAAAATAAGCACGATCAGGTTGTGTGATATTGAATAATTTTGTGACAACCGTGCAAACACCTTTGAAATGCCCTGGGCGTTTTTTTCCACATAAAGCATCTGTTAAACCATTAACATCAACATAGCTGTTAAAATTAGTATCATACATTTCACTGGCAGTTGGACAAAAAATCAAATCCACCCCCATCTTCTCACAAGCGATTTTATCCCGTTCTAAATCACGTGGATAACTAGCAAGATCTTCTGAAGGTCCAAATTGTATAGGATTAACAAAAATCGTCACAATAACTTTTTGGTTATCCCTTTTAGCCGCTGCCATTAAGCTTTGATGACCTTCATGCAAATAACCCATGGTTGGAACAAGTCCGATACTATAGCCAGCTTGACGCCAAGCTTTAACTTGCTCTCGTACTTGTCCAATTGTCGTTACAACATTCATTTAGTTATCCCTTATAATTGAAACTCAGATTTAAGTTTGCTCATTACCCCACTATCAATCGCAAATTCATGGATCGAAGCAGGAAATTGTTGCTGTTTTACCTGTTGGCAATAATCAGTAAACGCTTGTTTCATATGATGGCCAATTGGGGCAAAAGATTTGACAAATTTTGAAGAAACACCATCATACATAGACAACATATCTTGATAAACTAGCACTTGCCCATCACAATTTACACCTGCGCCAATACCAATAGTTGGAATACTTACTAGTTGTGAGATCAATTTTGCTAAATCAGCAGGTACACATTCAAGTACAATCGCAATCGCGCCAGCTTGTTCAACCGCTAATGCATCAAGAACAACATTTTTAGCATCTTGATAATCTTTACCTTGAACTTTGTATCCCCCTAATGCAAGAACAGATTGGGGCATGAGTCCAATATGCGCAACAACCGGAATAGAAGCTTGCGTAATCATTTTGATATGTTCACAAAATGCTTGCCCGCCTTCAAGTTTAACCGCTTGAGCCTGACCTTCTTTAATTAGGCGACCGGCATTTAAAACTGCATCATACACAGATGTTTGATAAGACATAAAAGGTAAATCAGTGACAACAAATGCGGACTTAGCTGCTCTTGCAACCGCTTTGGAGTGATGGATCATATCTTCCATAGTAACCGATACGGTGCTATCGTAACCCAGCATCACCATACCTAAAGAATCGCCCACTAATAAACAATCTACACCACTTTCATCCATTAATTTAGCTGTAGTGTAATCATAAGCGGTTAGCATAGTAATTTTTTGTCGGTTTTGTTTACGTTCTTTTAAAGTGGCAATCGTGTTTTTCAAGGTAACAACTCCAATTCTAATTGTCGATAGTCCTTGCTTGGATGTTTTGTTCGACTAATATTAAGTAAAATAGCAGATAACTGCTGGTAAATAGGTTTCAATTCGACCGGCATAGCCATTATATGTTGTTTGATGACTTCAATATCACCACGTTCTACAGGTCCAGTTAAAGCATTAATCACCCCAACTTTACATATATTTTTAGCATTTCCTAAAAATAATGGATGCCACGCTTGTTCACTAAACTCAGTATCTAATCCACATTGGTCAAGTAAATCAACACCAATTTGTACCAACGCAATAACTTGATTACTCAACATAACACAAGCCGCATGATAAAGTGGTTTTTTATTCGCAGGTAAAATGGCTAAAGGATTTTTTAGTGAAACAAAAAAGTTTTTTAATTGAGGAATAATGCTTTCATTTGCCTCAAGCGTAAAAGAAACACCTGACATAGCGGTATAGCATTCAAATCTATCATAAATGGCATATAAAGGATGCAATGAAAACGCAAATGGATGAACAATTTTATGTTGGCTAAATATATGTGACGTCAACAGCCCACTGCAATGACCGATCCATTTATTGGCAATAGGTAATTGGCAAAGTTCTTGCCAAACGGTGGCTATTTGGCTATCTGATACAGTAACCAATAAACAATCACAATCATTAACTAAATCAGCTAACGATGCATAAGCTTGACTATGAGTAAAATCACTTGCCTCTTTTGCATGTTCATAAGATCGGCTATAAAACCCAGCAATCCGCATTCCACACAAAGAAAAATACTTAGCTAAAGTGCAACCTACTTTACCCGCACCAATAAAACCGATAATCATTGTAACTGTAAATTATTAAATAATTGTCGCATTATAGCCTAATCGACTTGATATTCAATTATAATTAATAATGGTAACAAATAAAATTATTTGTAGCATATTGCTTATTATTGACATAAAAATCTCTATTTTTATTGGTTAATTATAAATTTCAAAATAATCAAAATTTTCTAGAAATGGTTATCATATGTAATTTGTACAAAATGTTAAAAATTTTTGATCATAAATTCATTTATTGCATCTAAAAACAAACTACCATACTTTTCTAACTTGATTTTACCTACACCAGTAACGTTAATTAACTGCTTTTTACTTTCTGGTTTGGTTTGAACCATTTCAAGTAATGTCGCATCACTAAAAACAATATAAGGTGGAATATCTTCAACATCAGCAATATCTTTACGCAATCGCCTAAGATTGTTAAATAGAATTCGTTCTTCGTACGATAAAATCGCAGTTGAATTAATTGATCTTGCATATCGATTTATGCGGTTCTTTTTCACGATTTCTAAACGCGGTTTAGCTAATGATAAAGGGATTTCGCCCCGAAGAATTGACCGCGCCTTTTCTGTTAATTGAAGAGTGGTATAATTCGATATATCTTGATTTAAATACCCTAAATAAATCAACTGTCTAATAACACTAAGCCAATAGTTCGATGAATTTTGCTTACCGATACCATAAACCGATAATTTGTGATGACCAACTTCTTTAATGTGAGCCCGCGCAGAGCCTCTTAAAATATCAACAATATATTGTGCCCCATAACGCTGTTTAACACGATAAACACAAGATAAAACCTTCTGCGCATCAATTAAACCATCATACATCTCAGGGGGATACAAACAAATATCACAGTTATTGCAAGGTTCAGCTCTCTCTTCGCCAAAATAATTCAGCAACACAATGCGCCGACAAGTCAAACCTTGCGCAAAAGCCTCCATCGCATTGATCTTTTGCAGTTCCACATCTTTATGCTTACCATCTATTTTCTCAACAGTTTTTTGATGATACCACTTCAGATCTTTACTATTAAATAGCAGCATCGCCTCGGCTGGTACGCCATCACGCCCTGCTCGGCCTGTTTCTTGATAATAAGCCTCAATCGTTCGTGGACAATCCGCATGTAAAACAAAACGCACATTGGGTTTATTAATACCCATACCAAACGCAACGGTAGCGACAATAATTTGCACATCATCTTTTAAAAAAGCATCTTGTGCTTGTTGGCGTTCATTGTTAGACAACCCGGCATGATACGCCATAACCGAAAAACCAAGAGCAGCAAGTTTAGTGGTCATATCTTCAACTCTAGAACGGCTTGAGCAATAAATAATACCGGGGTTGCCTTTTTGCGTTTCAACAAACGAAACAACCTGCTCCATCTGATTAAATTTGTCAACGACGGTATAACGAATATTCGGCCGATCAAAACTCCTTACCACAACTAACGGATCAACCAAATTAAGTTGATTTATAATATCAGATTGCGTCATCTTATCGGCAGTGGCGGTCAATGCAACAATCGGCACATCAGGAAAACGAGTAGAAAGTTGACCTAATTGACGATAATCAGGTCTAAAATCATGCCCCCATTGAGAAATACAATGCGCTTCATCAATAGCAATTAATGAAGGTGGATATTCATTAATTAAAGTAGAAAAAGCGTACACGCCCAAACGTTCAGGTGAAACATATAACAACTTTATTGAATGATTTAAATATTTTGCGATAACTTCTTGTTGTTCTATCGCAGATTGAGAAGCATTAAGATAGGCAGCAGGAATACCATTAGCTAATAACTGATCGACCTGATCCTTCATCAAAGAAATTAAAGGCGAAATAACAATAGCAGTCCCTGGCAATAAAACCGCAGGGATTTGGTAACATAAAGATTTACCACCGCCAGTAGGAATAATGGTTAAAGTATCACGTCCATCGATAATAGATTCAATAATTTCTCTTTGTTGATTTCTAAATGACTTGTAACCAAAAACATTTTGCAGAACATCTTCTATCTGATCTTTTATCGACATACAAACCTAAATATGTAGCGCCTAACGAAATGCGCCGAGTATAGCGAAATTAATTTAAACAAACCACCATGAACTTACAGAAACTTACAATTCATCCCAAAAATAAGAAAATTTTTAGAAACAGCTTGCATTGAACCATCATGTTATGACTTTTTTTTAAAACCGAAAAGAAATAACGTTCATTATGCAGCCAATTTTGTTCAACAGACTAAAAAAACAGCTATTTTTCATTTTTTTACTTGATACAAATCGATTTGCCCGTTAATATTTACGTGTTTCAAATATACGCCCGTAGCTCAGTTGGTTAGAGCATCACCTTGACATGGTGGGGGTCAGTGGTTCGAGTCCACCCGGGCGTACCATTCTAAAGCCTTATCTAGCAAGCCTTTAAAGTGATTGTTTTAAAGTCAGATTTTATTCGTAGGGTAAAACTGGGGTAGTACTTCACTAACATAATAATTATATTAAGATTAGCCATAAAAATAATTAATGAATAGAACAATCGATATTGAAACAAGTATACCGAACAAAGTTGTTAGTATGGTTTTTGATAATAACTATTATCCTACACAAGCATGGCGTGAGTATTTAAAATTATTCGAAGTTGAAGTTGCGAATAAAATAGGTATTAGCCAATCAGCTTATTCTCAATATGAAAAAAGCCAAAAGTTAAGAAAAGCGACAAGAATTAAAATTGCCGAAGCACTACAAATCAAGCCTGAACTGATAAATTTTTAATAAAAAACTCTCTTAGAGAATTTAATAAAATAGCACTAAATAAAAATAATTTCTTTCCGGTTTTATAGTTATTGTATTCTGGTACAGTGCATTGATATTTTACTTTTTTCATTGTTTTCTTTCTTATCTTGCGTTATTGCTAACTCAGAAATCATCTTAAACTCATTGTCTGATATATACTCAAACCTGTTAAAACCAGACAATTTCATACCAGCTAAAGATTTGTTGTAACTTCTATTCAATTTCTTAAAATCTTCCTTTACCATTTCATTACTACCCGGCCATTTTACAAAAAAATCATCGTTTTCTTTTAAATAGGTAACTACTGATTTTCCATGGTCAATTGATGTAGAATAGTCTTGAAACATCCCGTTCTTCCATTTTGCTCTTTGTTCGATTGAGCTACATTCCCAATTCCCGATAAGCATTTCCTCAGTTACTTTCTTTTTACCACAACCTAATAAAGCAAACCCAATTAAACCAACTAGTAAAATTTTTTTCATACTATCGCCTTCCTTTTTGGTAATAGTATGAAATTTATTAACTAATAGCAATAAAAAATCACCTTTCTACTTTCTTCACTCCACCGAGTTTAAAACTGCACTTCATGTTTTAATTCAGGAACAACAAAATAAAACTTAAATAAAATCAATACCTTTCCTGGCTGATTTTTTGCTTAAAATTCGAGTTTTATTTTGGTGGAGGGAATGGGTTTTGTCTAAATTTTTCAGGCAATAAAAATTCAATCTTGGAAAAAACATTCTTCAAGCAAATCTTGTTCACAGTTAGGCATATAATATAATATATCCTATCTGTTTTACCTTTATCACAATAAAAACCGATTAACTCAGCGGTAAAGTGGTTTATTTACATCAGCATTTCTACACCAACTTTTCTAAACCACCTATCCCTAGCAAATAAAATTTAATTTTTTCTTTCGTAGGTAAACATAACATCACGTCCATCATTATTAAATTTGAATTGGACATCTACCCATTGATTGCCCGATGAGCTTTTAACAAATTGTTTAATATTCAAAGAACATCTCGGCGCATTTTTAATATTATCTCTAGTATTATCAATAAAAACTAAATATTCACCCCCCTCTACAGGAGTAAATTCTATATTATTGTAATTACATAAGCTGGCTCTATTTTCCTTTCCTGACGTATTAGAAAGATCTGAATACCAATCATGTGAAATACTTGCATCAAATTTAAAAGTTTTATTTGCTGGAATATAGATATTATATAAAGTTTTGCTGTTGCTTGGCGTTGGTATGCCAAAATTACGATCCCTTGTTTTTCTATCAAAGGTTATTGTAGTTTGTGTATAACGAAGGTAATTACCTTCTGTTTTTCTCATCGAGAAAATATCAGAATAGTCTGTAGTAACAGAATTAAAATTAGTTGAACGAACAAAGGTGACTTTCGCGACTTTATCAGTAGGTTGTGGTTCGGAATAATTCTCATACTCAAAGGTGGCACACGATGATAGTACAAAAGAAGTCAAAAACAATATTAATGGTAAAAATCTTTTCATCTCTATTCCTCAATAGTTTAGTTTTATATTTGTTTAAATATTGAATCATTTCTAGCTTGTCATAACTATTTTGAGATTCAAACTTCATCAAGCAGTCATATTGTTAACTTTAATTTCAATTTATTCATCAATGAATGTTGCTTATTTTCAATCCGTGGCTTAACTCGTTTCCAGTTTGATAACATTCTACTCACTTAACTTTCCCCTTTTTCATTATCAACTTCAAAAAACAATTTATAGATTTCTTTCATAAATTTGAATCGCTCTTTAGTCCAATACTAGCTATTATGTTATTGCTGTCGATTTGATATTGAGTGAATTACTCAAAATTTGAACATAAAAAACCGACTTTCGTCGGCTTCATTTTTTATTTTCTTCATCTGCGGATTTAGTGTTTTTGTCCAAATTAGTTTTATTTTGACTTAATTTCTTTTTACGTTTTGATTTTTTATTCTCTTTTAATTTATCATTAGCTATGCTTAAAAGGATAAAACTCCCACCCAGAAAATATGTAATATCAATTAACTTAATTATGTAAGGATTTGAACCTCGATACGAATTGTTGTGAGATACCACTACCGCATCTACAATTTGCGACCAAAAAACAATTAAAAATAATACGATTAACTTTTTCATTGTGTACACCGCCCAGTAACAAACTTATTATCATTACCCTGCACTTTTGCTATATGCGCATTACGCTTGCATTCCCAATTTTCAGGTGCATACATTTTATTCCACGCCATCATCAGCTTCTTTTCTTGATTTGATAAATTGATTTTATATTTATCAGACATGTAAAGATAGGTGCGTGCTATCATTCCACGGATTTCGTTACGGGGCTGAAATACACGAGCTTTAAAATCCACAGCACTTTTACACTGCCCATACTGATTAAATTCTTTAGTGAATTGCGAATAACGATAATTAGACCTATCGCCATTCACTTCACCAATAGCCGGTTGTAAGTTATGCATATCCCCTTCTATTTGATTGAAGGTAGCATCTTTTTTGCACGCTTTACGCCCACCTTCTTGCCAGCATGTTAGGTGTCTACCAAAATTCTCGGCAGGCATAACATGTTCCCACTCAATGCGTTCAGCTCTAGTCTGATTTTTTCTTGGCTGATACCCACACTTGCTAAAATCAACAACGCTTTTTTTACCTACCCACGAAAATTCGCATCCGCAATAAAATGTCGTTTGATTAGGGTTTAATTTATATAATTTAGTTAAATGTGTTTTAGCTGAATTAAAGTTCTGTGCTGAATAAACAAATAACGGAGTAAATAAAAGTAAGATAGCTATTTTTTCCATAAAATCCATTTAAAATAAATCCAAAAACTATAAAAATTTAATATGTTATATAAAACATCAACTTTTATAGTAAAGCATCCTGCAATAACAACTATCAAGTAAGAAACTTAATAAAACAAACCCTCGGCTTTTGGTGAGGGCTTAAAAGAGAAAAAGAACGAACAGACGTTTAATTCTCTTGTTTATAAAATTGGTATTGTTTCCAGTCTATTAACCAATCAAAGGTCGGGCACCCCCGACTGTGGCTTTAAATATATCAACAGATATTAAATAAATCAAGGTGATATTATGACAAATTCAATAACTTACATTCAAACAAAAAGCATCAAAAACAGAAGGTAAAGTAGAAGGTTTAAAACAACACGTTGACAATATTGCATTAATTGAATAAGTAAGTAACAGCCTGAGCGAATCCAAGGTTAACTTATTGTTTATGTAGGATAATTTTTGATAAAAAAGTTAAATAAAAACTTCAATAAAATCAATACCTTTTCTGACCGTTTTTGTTGGTGAATAAAATGAATTGAGTCGATAGTTTCGGCTCGAAGGGCGGCGCTATTGTGGCTTTGCCACAACTGCGCAACCCTAAGGGAAACGCCCCAACTGGCGCGGGGCTTTATTCTTTGTTAGATTGTCCTCTCAGGCACCATAACCGCCCCCCCCGCACCCTAAGGATTAAGTACTAAACGCTAAAAACTAAGGTGCGGTGCAAACAGCAGCATATCTGCCGGCGGAAGCACTGTCGCTGGTGACGCGGCCGTCTGCCACGTAGACAACGAACTGGTCGCTACCAAAGGCGCCGCTCGTCCAATAGAAGTTGTAGTCGAAGTTCGCATCACGGTAGTGGTACATGGTACCCCACTCCGTGAAAAACCCAGCTCCTATGTGACGCTTGTAATTATTAACAGATGAACTAGGTACTGCGCCATCTACGCCATTTACACATGGAAAGTAAGTATTAACGACACACTTCGCATTGGTTAAATCACTTACCTTAGACAATCGATAACCCAAACTATTACACCAT